>ONBC01000004.1 GCA_900315955.1 uncultured Prevotella sp. | reverse complement strand
TACTATGGTCCAACAGACATGAAGGTGCTCAACTTTGGTGTGAAGAAAGCGCTCTACGACCGTTACGATGTCAATGATCTGCTTCGTGACAATCACCTCACAGAAACACAGATTGTGGCTGATATCAAGGCGCTATTGGCTTAATGACACAACCATCCTACAACTCAACCGCCGCATGTCAGAATCGGCCTTATGTGGCGATGTGGCGGTGTGACGCATGAGGGTAGCGGGGCAACGGCCACAAGGGCCGCACCCTGCAAAACCACGCTTGCTGAATGAACGGCAATTGCGTTTCAACAGCAATCGCGGGGCGTTTACACTGTAATCGTCCCGCGATTCTATATCAATCGCCTATCTTGAAGTTTCACACAACATGCCGGCTGATTCTTACCACGCTTGAAGTCTTCCAGAACCACACTTCAAACCGTCTATAAACCCTTGGCCTGCACCTTGCAAATGGACGGATGTCCCACACCGCACATGAATGGCACAATGACAGGAAACAGGTAAAGGAAGTGCGCGTGCTCAACGAATATTTATCGAGGAAACGGATGATATATAAAAAGGAATCACTAACTTTGAACGCAGAATACTTCACTATCATGAATAAATACGTGCAATTCCTTCTCCGGTCCTTCCGCAAAGAGCCGGCAAAAGAGTCGACAAAGAACGTGGCCCTCGTTCTCGGAGGCGGTGGTGCCCGCGGCTTTGCTCATATCGGTGCCATCGAAGCATTGGAAGCGCATGGATACAAGATCACCTCAATAGCCGGCACATCGATGGGTGCGCTTGTGGGCGGACTGTACGTCTGCGGTAAATTGGATAAGGCGAAAGAAATTATCCTCGAGCTCTCTCGCAAAAAGATTCTATCACTCATCGATATTTCTCCGGGTCTTGACCACATCGCCACGGCCGACAAGCTCACAGAACTGATCACGTCACTTACCGACAACGTCCCCATCGAACATCTCCCGATACCCTTCTGCTGCGTTGCCAGCGATCTCGTCAGCGGCAAAGAGCAAGTCTTCGACAAAGGCTCCCTCGCCCAGGCCATCCGATGTTCGATCTCTATCCCCGGACTCTTTTCCCCCGTCCACCTCAACGGTCACGTCTTTGTCGACGGAAGTGTCCACAACACATTGCCGCTCAATCGCATCCGTCGAAACAAGGGAGACATCCTCGTCGCTGTAAATGCCAGTGCGCCGGAAGACCCGACGCTCGTCGATACACAGGTGAGAAGCCAGGAGGATGCCGACTTCTGGAACCGGATCATCCATAAACTGCCATTGATAAAAAGCAAGCTCTCCGACAATTTTCTGATGATGGCGCTGCGCCTCTGTCAGATGGTCGTGGAGGCCAATACTGAAGCTGCCATGAAGGATGCACCGCCCGACATCTGCATCGATGTACCCATCAACCGATACGGCATTTTGGAATTTGACAAAGGAAAAGAAATTATCGAGTATGGCAGAAGCCGGATGGAAGAGATCTTAAAAACAGGCTCGCGCGGTAACTCCTAACTTCTAACTCCTATCTCCTAACTTCTAACTCCTATCTCCTAACTTCTAACTCCTATCTCCTAACTTCTTTCAGGCTTGTTTTCAAGGTTTTTCTTGCTGTGATGCAAGCCTGAGGAACGAAGGCTGTTTCTTCTACGGCTCCGGCTTGCCGAAGCTTGCTTCGAAGCAAGCCGGAGCCGGAGAAGAAACAACGGGCGCAGCCCTTGCGTCACAGCAAGGGTCTTATTGGTTTTCGTCAGAAAAGAATACGGCTGATTAAACATGGGTTACGCATTGACGAAGTCAGAAATTGCAATGGCGGACGGCCACAAGGGCCGCACCCTGCAATAGAACCATACTGTCCACGAAAGACACAAAAAAACGGTGCACAAGTCGTGAAAAGCCGTGGAAAGCCGCTGCCAAAAACGATACACATGCCGTGGAAAGCCGCTGCCAAAAACGATGCACAAGTCGTGGAAAGCCGCCGCCAAAAACGATGCGCAAGTCGTGGATAGCCGTGGAAAGCCGCTGCCAAAAACGATGCGCAAGTCGTGGAAAGCCGCCGCCCTAATCGGTGGTACAAAGTTGTCAAAGAACAGTGAATAGCGACGAACTTAATAATGATCTCACCCATGCATAACAAACCAGCCACGCACTTCAGCGTTGAAGTACATGGCTGGTTTGTATTTAAGGCGAGAAGGCCTACTTTTCAAAACGCTCGAGGTGCAGACCGTCCTTTGTCAATGCCTCAATCTGGGGCACGAGGCGTGTGAAATGCTCAGCGTTGGAGTGCTTGGTGAGCAGGTCGTCACTCTCCCAGGTCTCACAGAACATGTAAACGTCAGGACGTGTGGCACTATGGAAGAGGTCGTAGCCGTGGTTGCCCTCGTCCTTGAGTGACTTTTCGACCAGCTCGTCGGCTAAAGCCTTCACCTGCGTCTCCGTTACCCCATCCTTCACTTCAAAGAAACCATTCAGTCTAATCATAGTTGTAATATTTATTTGGTAGGTTTATTCAATGCCTTGCAAACGACAAGCGTCCACAAAAGCACCGCATTCTAATTACATAACGGCCTGTACGATGAAATATTGTCCTTCGCTTTGCAAAATGTGTGAATATTGGCTGTTCGATGATCTGCATGATGCTGCTCAAATGTGCAGTTCCTGCCAGCGCACATCAAGAAGGTGTGCACCCGACGGCATAGAACAAAATACTAATTTTTAGGTATTGTAAATATCTTTTAAAAGAAATAACTTTGCAGCATGAAAAATAATACGCAATATACATTACGAATAGTAAGGGGAATCATGGCATTTACTATACTATTGGTAACAGACATAACCCACGTTCGCGCGCAAGGCCTTAGTCTGAGCGGTCATATTGTAGATGAGAAAAAGAAGCCGATAGAATTTGCAAACGTACTCATCAGGGAGACAGGATTATGGGCCACCACAGACAACAAAGGTGCGTTCACCATCAAAAAGGTGACTGAAGGACATGCTGTTCTCTCCGTGCAATGCCTCGGTTATGCCCCGTCAGACATCAGCGTTGAGATTACGAAAGATATACCCAACCTCATAATTACACTGAAGGAGGAAAATCTGAAACTCGATGAGGTACAGGTTGTCGCGCGTCGGTCGGATCATTCGTCCACGACAGCCTATTCCATTGACCGTCAGGTTCTTGACAATCAACAGATCATCAATATAGCCAACATTACGTCGCTGCTGCCCGGTGGCAAAGTGGCCAATCCCTCCCTCGTGTCCGACCCACGCATTGCCTTGCACGCAGGCTCCTCGGAGGCGGGCAACGCGGCATTCGGCACGGCCGTCAATGTTGACGGCTTTCGGCTGAGCAATAACGCGGCAGCCGGCGAGACATCTTCGGCAAGCACACGCATGCTCCCGGCCGCTAATGTGGAAAGCGTTGAAATTGTCACCGGCATTCCCTCCGTGGAATACAGCGACCTGAGCAACGGCATCATCAAGATCAAGACCCGACGGGGTGTTCAGCCGTTGGTAATAGAAGGAAGCGTCAATCAGCATACGCGACAGATTGCCGTCAACAAGGGATTCGCCATCGGACGCAACGGAGGAGTGCTCAACGCCTCCCTTGAACACGCCCGCAGCTTTGCCGACGCTGCCTCTCCCCACACTGCCTATCAGCGCAATGTATTGTCACTCAACTACATGAACACTTGGATGAAGCACACGGCTCCCCTCACGCTCAACGTCGGATTGCGGGGCAATGCCGGGGGCTACAACGCCCAAGCCGACCCCGACAACAATCTGGACGATTACGACAAGACGCGCGACAACGCCTTCAGTGCCAACGCCTCACTCAACTGGCAGCCCCACAGCCGCTGGATCACTCAATTGCAGCTCTCGGCCGGCCTGAGCGTGAGCGACCGTCGTTCTACGGGTTATCACCTTACCCACAGCGCGTCAACGCAGGCTTATATCCACGCCACGTCGCAGGGCTATCACATCAGCGAGGATTATGACACCCGTCCGGATGCTGACATTATCCTCAGTCCCACCGGCTACTGGTATCTGAAAAGCTTCAGCGACAGCAAGCCCTTATCAGCCACGGCCAAGCTGCGATATGAATGGGTGCGCAACGGCCGTTGGCTGACCAACACCCTCATGGCCGGAGCCGAATACAGCTACGACCACAATGGCGGGAAGGGAGTGTATTACGACGACATGCGCTATGCCCCCACATGGCGACCGTATGAATACCGCGACCTCCCCGGCATGAGCAATGTCGGGATCTTCGCTGAGAACCGCGCCATCCTTCACACCGGCAGGCATACGTCACTCTATGTCAACGCCGGCCTCCGGGAGGACATCACCCTCGTTCCCGGCAGCAATTACGGAACGGTCTCAAGCCTGTCACCCCGTTTCAATCTCAAATACAGTTTCATCGAGCACGGTCACGGCTTTGTCACTGGCCTCAGCCTCTATGCCGGCTGGGGAAAGAGCGTCAAGCTGCCTTCGTTCCAAGTGCTCTATCCACGTCCCGCCTACAGCGACCGGCTCGTGTTCTCCTCGACAAGCGATGATGCCAACCGCAGCTACACGGCCTATTACACCTTCCCCACGGCGGCAGTCTATAACAAGGACCTTAAATGGCAGCGTGCCCGTCAGTGGGATATGGGTGTTCAACTCGACACACGCATCTTCTCCCTCTCTCTTTCAGCGTTCTACACACGTACGCTTGACCCTTACATGGCTACGACCGTCTTCACGCCCTACTCTTACAACTACACCAGTCAGACGGCCTTGCAACAGGCCATGCGCGCTGACAACATCCCTGTTGCCAACCGGGTGTACAGCATCAACAGTCAGGGCATCGTGACCGTCAGCGACTGGACAGAAGCCATGCCCGCTGTAGCATTAGCCACCGAGCAGCGCAACACGTATGTAGCCAACACGAAATATGTCAACGGTTCTCCGCTCTCACGATGGGGCATAGACTGGATTGTTGATTTCAGACAAATACAGGCCCTACGTACGCAGATAAGGCTCGACGGCAACTACTATCACTACAAGAGCCTCAACGCCACGACGTTTGCCGACGTTCCCTTGGGTATCAGCAGCCGGATGACCGACGGCCGTCCTTACCAATATATCGGCTATTACGTCGGCGGCAATGCCACATCAACGAGCTATGATGCCACCGCCTCGGTTTCCAACGGAGCCATCAGCAAGCAGGCCAACCTCAATGTCACCTTCACCACGCACATTCCGCGCATCCGCCTTATCATGGCCCTGCGCGTCGAGACCTCGCTCTACACGTGGCGGAGAGCCATGAGCCGGTACAGCAACGGGGCAAGCCGCGGATATGCCCTGGCCAACAGTGCTGACGTGACCGGGCAGCCCTACGACGTCAAGAGCACCGACCAGACCGTCATTGTCTACCCCGAAAGCTACAGCACGTGGGAAAATCCTGACGAGCGCATTCCTTATCTCGAGCGGCTGCTCTGGGCCAAAGACCATGATGCCAACCTCTACAACGATCTCTCACAGCTCGCCGTAAGGTCCAACTACAGCTACACGCTCAATCCCAACCGCGTCTCGGCTTACTACAGCACCAATTTCAGTGTGACCAAGGAGATCGGCGACCACATTTCCATCTCGTTCTATGCCAACAATTTCTTCAACAATATGAGCAAGGTGTACAGCACGCAGACCGGCCTCTATACCGCGCTCTTCGGAAGCAGCTATCTGCCTGATTTCTATTATGGGCTGTCGCTGCGACTCAAACTTTAACAACTATGCAAACAAAGATAATCTCCATCGTCCTTGTCCTGTTGATGCCACTGCTGCTGTCCTGCTGCACCCATTACGACGAGATGCCGCAGACCGTCAGTGTCAGGGTGCTGCTGGCTTATCCCGACAACTCCCCGACAGGCCCTTACAAAGGTGCGCGGGTCGAGTTGACCAATGCCAACGCATCCACCTTCGTTGACAGCACTGATGCTTCCGGTGTGGCTACCTTTCATGTGCCCGGTGGCATCTACAGTGCCGTGAGCGCGGAGGTCTATCTCGACACCGTCTCGGCCGTCCACTACCGCTACCTCTTCAACGGACGCGCCGACCGGCAGATAGTCTCTCCTGACAGCACGACGAACGACATCACTATCAGCCTGACCATGACGCGAAAGCGATATTGGAACTGACAATAAGATGAGTCGCCGCATAAACGATAATTATTCATTAAACATATAGAACTATTAAAGTAAATATTATGAGCAAGAACAAATTCGTCAAACGATGCAAGGGCTTGCCGTTGGTGCTTGCGATGCTCTGCCTCCCGCAGCTGGCCTCTGCCTCTGTGAGTCAGGTCAAGCAGCAGGTCTTAGTCATTGTCTCTGGCACCGACAGCGTTGCTTTTGCGTTGACCGACAATCCCGTCATCTCTTTCGAAGACAACAACTTAGTGGTAAAGAGCCTTGACGACAGTCTGATTGTCAGTCTTGCCGACGCGCGTTACTTTTTAGATGAGCGCACTTCGACGGATCGCGCCACGACTGGCATCAACTCCCTCACACTGCCCGGCATCAGCAAGGAGCAGCCACAGTGGGCTTTTGGCAACGGCATGGTGAGCGGGCTGCATGCCGGCGACATCGTCCGCGTGTTCCATGTCAACGGCACGCTTGTCAAGACCATCAAGGCCGACGCGCAAGGCCAGGCCACACTGGAGTTGAGCCAGTTGCCCAACGGCGTTTACATCATCAGAACTCGCAACAGCAGCATTAAAATCATGAATCGATAACAGTTATGAAGAAAATTATACTTACCCTTATCGCCGTCCTCGGACTGGCAGGCAGCACCCATGCACAAACATGGAAAATGGTTGTCACAAAAGACGACGGAACTACCGACACACTGACCACCGGCAAGGTGAAGAGCGTGAGCTTCGCCGTTGAGGACAAAAACACAGAGTCGATCATCATTAAGGAGCTCTACAACGGCGGTTGTCCGTTGGATGAAGGCACCAGCTATTTCCAGTACGACAAAGGCTTCATCCTCTATAACAACAGCCCGGAGGTGGCCGTGGCCAACAATCTGTGCGTAGGCATGATAAGTCCCTACAACTCAAATGCCACCAACGGCTGGTACACCGACGGCAAGCTATCTTACACCGACTATATTCCGGCTACCACCGGCATCTGGTATTTTCAGCAACCGGTAATATTGCAGCCCTTTGAACAGCGAGTGGTAAGCATCAATGGCGCAATCAACAACACCCTCGCAAACTCGCACAGCATCGACTACGCTCACTCAGCCTACTATGCCATGTACGATCCCGAATCGGGCTTCAACAATGCCAAGTACTACCCCACTCCGTCTGACAGCGTTCCAACCAGTCACTATCTCAAGGCGGTGGAGTACGGCATGGGTAACGCATGGCCGCTGAGCGTCACGTCTCCGGGTTTCTTCATCTTCCAGGTCAAGGGCACGGCACCGGCAGCCTACGCCACCAACAACAGTAACTACATCTATGAGCCCGGAAACGCCACCACAGCAGTATGGCGTTGTCTGAAAGTTCCGGCCAAGTGGGTTGTTGACGGCTTAGAGGTTTATGTAGCCGGTAACTCAAAGAATCAGAAGCGCCTGACCAGTGACATCGATGCCGGCTACGTCTCTCTCACCAACCGTTTAGGCCACTCACTCTATCGCAACGTAGATGTTCAGGCCACCGAAGCACTGCCCGAGAACAGCGGCAAGCTGGTATACAACTACAGTCTTGCCGTGGATGCCACGGTCAACGGTGCCGGCGTGATTGACGCTGATGCATCCATACGCAACGGAGCCCACATCATCTACGAAGACACCAACAATTCTACCAATGACTTCCACGAGCGCAAGCAGTTCTCGCTGAGAGACGCAAAGTAAGGCCATCGGCAGCCTCATGAACATTATAGACCGCTTCATGCACAGTTTCTCATTATCCGTCTCGTTATCCCTCCTCCTGCTTGCCGCAGTCGGTCCCGGCTGCGGCAAGGCAGAGGCTCGTCACAGTTTGGCTGCAACCGACTCCGTTCTGCTGCGCAACAGCTCCTATGTGACCGATGCCGACCCTTGGCTGCCTAACGGTAATGCGGCGGCACTCACCCGTTGGCAGGCCTACAACCTCTCGTGGGCCACGCTGACGGCAAAGTATGGATATGGCGGGTTTGTCAACTACAACGAAAGCAGTCGCGACCTCAACGTGGGAGCCGACGTAACCTCCGTCTATCGCTTGTCAAAGCAAACGGTCGCCTACGGCCGCATCAGTTATAACAATGCGGAACAGCACAACATGACAGGCTCTGTATTCATCCAACCGGAGCGCTATCCCTTCAACATTGTGGAGGACTCGCTGACCAATGCCGGAAAGATCCATCAAGATACTTATCTGCTCACCGGAGCCGTCGGCGTTGAATTGTGGAGAGGACTGTCAATCGGGGGACGCGTAGATTTCACGGCGGCCAACGCAGCCAAATACAAAGACCTGCGACACAAAAACAAGTTGATGGACCTCAATGCCTCCGTCGCTTTCTACCTGCCCCTGACGGCATGGTTGAACATCGGAGCCGACTACCGTTATCTGCGCCACAGCGAGAGCCTCATCTTCAGCACCTATTCATCCAACGACATCACCTATAAGTCGCTCATTGAATACGGCGGCATGAGGGGCATCGTAGAGCAGTTCGGCTCAAACACGGGGCTGACAGGATCAGAAAGCGAGAAGCCGCTGTTCTATGACGGTCATGGCTATGGTCTGCAAATGCAGCTCTCCGCCACGCCGCGCCTCTCATGGACCGGATCGTGGACAATGGCTTATCTGAAAGGCTATTACGGCAAGGATACGCCTTACAACATCGTCTTTATGCGACATTACACCCACCGTTATCGCTTCACCTCACGGTTACAATACCGCGGCAACGGCAGCCTGCATCATCTCGATGTGAGCATAGAGAATGAGAAACTGCGCAATTTCCAAAACCAATACCGCCTGAGCACCAATGGCCACGGCGCGCAATACTACGAGTATTTCCAACCGCTGAAGACCGCTGACAAGGTATGGGTGAACACGCATATTGCCTACACCGGCTACTTGGGGCTGCGGGGCGAGACACCGGCGTGGTGGCTGCAGGGCGGCGCACGCATAGCCTACCGCAAGCTGACGGCCGACAACTATCCCTACTATCGCCGACAGCGCTGGAGCAGCACCGAAGGCTATCTCAACATAGCCCGCAACCTCTTGCTGCGGCGCGGACTGCTCACCCTCGAAGGCGGATTCTCCTATCTGAAGGGAAACGGAGCAGCCTACGACGACGGCACTTTCATCGAACCAAGCGACAAACAGACGCGGCCCGATGAGATGACAGCCTTTCTCTATCGCGAATACGCCGCGCTCATGGCACCGCAATACAGGTGGCGCAGCGCTGTAAAATACGCATTTATTTTCCCAAGTACAAGTCTTAAAAGCTATGTGCGTGCCGGCTTCGACTATCGCCACTGCAATGCTGCCAACGCTTACTTGCTGGGCTCAATGCACTGGAACTTAACCATGACGCTCGGCATTAATTTCTAATTTTATACACCAAAAACAATGTTTCAACAACTCAAGCTCTCTCTTCTCCTGATTCTCTCGACCGTCACAGCTTCGGCACAGTCGCTGCCCAAGGACAGCAGCTACCGCGTGGGAAAGCTGAAGAACGGTCTGACATATTACATCCGGCACAACGCCAAGGAAGCCGGCATCGCCGACTTCTACATTGCCCAACGCGTTGGTTCTATTCTCGAGGAGCCACGTCAGCGCGGACTGGCCCACTTCCTCGAGCACATGGCGTTCAATGGCTCACAGAACTTCCTGGGCACTGCTCAGTCGCCCTCTATCGTCCATTGGTGCGAGAGCCATGGCATTAAGTTCGGAGCCAACCTCAACGCTTACACCAGCGTGGACGAGACCGTCTATCACGTCGCTTCGGTTCCCGTGAAGCAGCAGAGCGTCATCGACTCCACGCTCCTCATCCTCCACGACTGGAGCCACTACCTCAGCCTCACCGATAAAGAGATTGACAAGGAGCGCGGTGTCATTCACGAGGAATGGCGCAACCGACGCGCGGGGATGGCTGTTCAGCGCCTCATGGAACAGGCGCTGCCCATCGTGTATAAAGGCTCCAAATATGCCGACTGCATGCCCATCGGATCCATGGATATCGTGGACAACTTCCCTTACAACGACCTGCACGACTACTATCACAAATGGTACCGCCCCGACTTGCAAGCCATCATCGTGGTGGGCGACATCGATGCAGACCAGATGGAGCAGAAGATAAAGCAGACTTTCTCCAGCATTCCCATGCCCGACAAGGCCGCCGCGCGCATCTATTATCCTGTGCCCGACAACGATAAGATGATTGTGGCCGCGCTCAAGGATGCCGAACAGCCTATCATGTTAGTCAACCTCTACATGAAACGGCAGGCCACACCCGACAGTTGTAAGAACACGCGGCAATACGTGCACGACAATTATATCGACGCACTTATATCCTACATGGCCAACGAACGGCTTAACGAAATGCAGAATGCCTCGCCCAAGCCTTGTCTGAGTGCCACGGGCCGCCTGGGCATGTTCTTCATCAGCAAGACCAAGGATGCCTTCTGCCTCTCCTTCGGCGCAAGGCAGGAGAATGTAAAGGGCAGCTTCGACGCTGCCGTGGGCACCGTGGAACGCATCCGCCAGCATGGCTTCACACAGAGCGAGCTTGACCGCGCCAAGGCCGTCCGGCACAAGATCGCTGAACGCGCGTGGATGCAGCGCAACGACCGACGCAACAACTACTACGTCAGGTTGGCTCAGAACAACTTCCTCAACGGAGAACCATTGCTCTCTGCCGGGGAAAGCAAGGCGCTGAACGACAATCTGGAAAAGAGCGTCACGTTGGAGGACGTAAACAACGCCGTGGCTGGAGCCATCACCGACAGGAACCAGGTATTGGTGGCTTACATTCCCGACAAACCGGAGTTTCCTTCCTTCACCAATGATCAGTTGGAACAATACGTGCTCGACGCGCAGGACAAGACCTACGAGCCCTACAAAGACGAAGCCGCTCCCAAAAAGCTGATGGACAAGAAACCGAAGCCGGGCACCATCGTCAGCGAGAAGCCCTCGGTCAACGGGACGACAGAGCTGACCCTGAGCAACGGCGTGAAAGTGTATTACCGTCACACCGACTTCCAGGCCGACAACGTGACTACCCGCTTATGGGGCAACGGCGGAGCACTGGCCTTTCCCACAGCTGACAAGCCAAACGTGAACATGATTTCCACAGCCATCACAAAGGCAGGCGTAGGCAACCTGAGCGAAGACGAGCTCGACAAGGTGCTGACATCCAAGATGGTACGTGTCACACCGGGCGTGGGTGAGGAGACGCAGACTATCAAAGGATCGTCCTCGATCAAGGATGCCGAGACTCTGTTCCAACTTACATACCTTTACTTCACGGAGCCCCGCCGCGACGAGAAGGCCTTTGCCGACGAACTCGACCGCACTCGGTCTTTCCTTACCAACCGCAACGCCAGTCCGAAGGTGAGCTACAACGACACCATCGCCGCCGCTGTCTATGGACAGAACCTCCGTACCAAGCCTCTCGATTTGTCCGACCTCGGCAAGGTGAGCTACGACCGTGTACTTGAGATCTACAAGAAATGTTTTGCCGACGCTTCCGGCTTCCGCATGATGGTCATCGGGAACATCAGCCTCGACAGCCTGCGTCCGTTGCTTGAGACCTACATAGCCTCCCTGCCGGCCAAGGGTCACACGCTAAAAGCCATTGACAGCTTCCCTGCTGTCAAGGGTGGAATGAAAGTGCACGAATGGTCACGCGAGACGAAGACACCTCAGAGCAGTGTCACCGTATTGTACAGCTGGAACGAGCCTTTTAACGCAAAGAACGACCTCACGCTCGATGCCTTACGCCGCGTGTTGTCCATAGCCTACGTCGACTCAGTGCGCGAGGAGAAGGGCGGCGTTTATGGCATCAGTTCAGAGGCTGGCATCGACAAGGACAGTAAGCCTACGGCTGTGCTGAAACTCTCCTTCACCACCGGCCCCGACAAATACAACGATGTCATGCCAGCCGTGCTGCGCCAGCTCGAATACATCGCCGGTAACGGACCTGTGCCGGAAAGTCTGAAAAAGGTTAAGGAATATCTGGTCAAGCAATACGGTCAGGCCATTATCACCAACGACTATTGGAACTATGTGATATACAACCATCTGCGCTACGGTATCGACTACGACAAGGATTATCTGAAGTTGGTCGGCAGGCTCTCGGCTGCAGACTTGAAGCACATGGCCCGCCGCATCATCAACAGCCACAGGCGTATCATTGTCACCATGCACTCAAAAACGAGAAAAGGATAAGTCATGCGACCCTCATCAAGACCCTCGACAGCCGCCTTGTTCAAATCCTCACAACGGCGGATCGTAGTATGAAAGAGCGACTGGGGCGACTGAGCTGTCAGCTTGTTTATCAGACTTTTCACGCAGAGCCGCAGAGCTTATTGAGCCGCAGAGATGATACGTGTGTGAGGCTGAGATCGCTGAGAGGCTTCGGCCTTATGAGGAGAGTGCAGAGAGACCTTCGGTCTATCTGGAGCATACGAGGAGCGTATGAGGGGCGTACGAGGAGCATACAGGGAGCATACAGGGAGATATACTGCGAGAACGGTGTTGGTTCATCTCTGTGAACTTCTCCCAAGACCGAAGGTCTCTCCGCATTCTCTAATTCTCAGAGGCAATAACTCCGCGGCTCAATTATCTCTGCGGCTCTGCGAGAAAAATCCATACGACTTTGCAAGAGAAGATCAACTGTCGCGGGATGTTTTTTTCTCGCCAAGCCGCAAAGGTCGCAAAGGTGAAGCATGAATATTTTTGCAGTGGCTTTCCACGATTCTTCACGACTTATGCTCGCTTTCGCTCGCTTAACGCGGAACTATGCTCTTCGTGTACATTCCGATCCTCTTGCAGGGCGCGGCCCCTGTGGCGGTCCGCCATGGCTGGGTAACCAATTTCCCATCCGGGGTGCGGACGGCCACAAGGGCCGCGCCCTGCAAATGGCCGATACGGCACACGAAAGACCGAAGGTCTCTCCGCATTCTCTAATTCTCAGAGGCAATAACTCCGCGGCTCAATAAACTCTGCGGCTCCGCGAGAAAATATATACGCCGCAGCGAGAATCGACTTGCATCATAGCAAGGGTTTTATTTGTTTTTGTTAGAATTGGAACAGAATAGAATAGGAAGCTCCGCTCGTAACTCTCCTCTTACCTTTCGACCAGCATTCGCTGAATAGCTTACCAACCCACTTGAGAAAGCAAATAGATGCTAACGTAAAATGATAGATAAACCATAGCGCTTTGTCTACATTTACTCGTTTCCAAAGGGAAACCAACCCAAGGAGTGGAAAAGTGTGATATGAAGCACACCATCAGTAACTTTAGCCTCAATCTTGTCCTTCTCGACATCATCAACAGGTGCCACAAGTGTCAGCCATGCTTAAAATATTTACATTATACTGACAATTGTGGCACGAATATTCTACTTGCATCCGTCAAATAAGAGGCTTATTGTAGAATGCAAGGCAACACCTGCTGTTGGATGAAAGCAAACTACCATGCACCGTAATCATTCGTCTTCCAACCCGTATCGTCGAAGTCTTCAATATCAAAGGGGTTGTGCTTAGCCATGGGGATGTTACCACTATCATCTTCTTTTCCTTTTTCTGTTTCTGGACGTACTATGCCCTCTTCTACACGCGAACCCGACAATAATACCACTCCAGCGGCTTTTACAACTGTTGTTTCCGGCTTTATATATTTCATAACTCTTCTCATTTTACGATTATCTTCTTACCGTTGTGGATATAGATGCCAGCTGCTGCCGGCTTGTTCAGGCGAATGCCCTGTAAGGTGTAGTAGCCTTCGTTGTTGACCAACGGATTTGTGAACGTATGGATGCCCGTAACGGTCTCGTCAGCACTGCCTTCGAAGAAGAGATTGACCATATATTCCTTAGCGCCAAATACAGTATTGTCGTCTGTGCTGATTCCCTCCAAACGATTATAAACTTTTTCGTCCGTAGGGTTGAGGGTTGTTGCGCCGACTTGGTCACCCGTCAGAGAGAGGTAGGCACGCTCTGTTGTGCTCACACCCGTCTTGGAACGGAGGAAACCAAGCTTATAGGGCCCATCTTTCTGCTTGACCCATGAGAAGAGGTACTGGCGGCTGTCAACAGGATCGCCGGTGCTTTTAGATTTTTCCGGAAGTGTCATATTAATAGTCGTACCCTGCAGATAGACAGGCTTGAGCAGGTTGCTCCCATTGTCTACGGTTTCGCCGAGCTTCTCGATCATCGGACGGACAGTGATCGTGCTCACATTTTTGGAAGCAGTCGCAGAGAGAATCACTCCGCTCTTCGCGGGAATATATTGCCTGTTGTTCATCTTGAAATCAGAGCTCTTGTCGCGCAAAGTCACTTTGTTTTTATCCATCTCGTAGCTGATGATGTCGTAGACCTTCACATTTGTACCACTGACAATCTCCAGCGGATAGTTGCAGGCGAAAGAGGTGTAGCCATTCCCGTCGCTGCCATAGTTGAAGAGCTTCACGGGACGTGTGATGGTGTAGAACGGTGCCGCCTTACCCGTCATCTGCTGATCGAAAGGATTGCCAGCAGAGACACGGATCTCTGTCTCATAGATGTCGTCTTTGTTGAGACCCGGCATGTTGAAGGTGATATCGTTACCGGTAGAAAGACCGCTTGCGCCAGACGTGCCTGTAGGATCCTCATCTTTAGTAAGCGTGTTGCGGCTGATGTGGTTATAATAGCAGACATCGCCATTCGCCTTTTCCGGCGCGAAGTCTTTGTCACTCGGAGTTACCTCGTCCTCGCCGAAGTTGGTGAGATATTTATTGTTCTCGATGAAGCGGAATTTCTCGCCTACCTTCAACTTCACGGTGGTGTAATAATAGGTACCGTCGTCGCTTGGCTTCAGCGTGATCGCTTTTGTCTTGTCCCACGTGCCGCAAGTAGCATCATTACTTGTATAATTTCGTTTTTCATCCACCGTCCAGTTTGTTCCGGACACGACAGCGGGACCAACGATCTGAATGGCATTGTGGAACTCGACATTGTACGTACCGGTGGTAACATTCAGCGAGAGGGTGTAAGAGTCGTAGTTCTTCTTCTGATCGGGGGTCAGCAAGGGGTTGATGGACTGCATCTGGTTCTTGCCCTTATTGTTATCAGAGGTCTTGAAGTCTCTAGGATTATTGTCTTTATCTGTGAAGTAGGACGCGCCCTTGTCGGTAGAGCCCGGAACATTCGACAGGTCATTGCCAGCCTGGTAGAGAGCTCCCGAAAGGGTGTTGCAGTCGCGGTTGTCAAAGATTTCCGGACGCCAGACAAAGTCCCATGCGCCCTTTCCGTCGTTGGTCATCCATTTGTCCCAGCTCTCCATGTAGCGCTGGCTGCAGAACATAAAGTAGAAGTTGTCGAAGGAGGCATTCACCTTCGACATGTTGACATAGTAGACCACGCTGTCGACAACATTCTCTGCATTGCGATAGACCACCGGCGTCATCTCCTTGAATGAAGCATCTTTTCCACCCCAGAAACCGTAAGCATAGAACTTCTCGTAAGCAGCAGTAGGATCTGTCGCCACAGTGCCAAGGATATATCCAGACGAGTTGGAAGCATCATAGACATTCCCGCTTGTGAAAGCCCAACCATCTGCAGATGTCTGGTTATTTCCTCCATCATTAAATATAATCTTAGCAGGAGTTCCCTTCTTATCTGGGCTCATTCTCCACAGATGATAGGTCTGGCCATCATACTCCGCCGTTGTAGTCAGTTGATCACCATGCCAATCTGCTGTCTGCTTATCATTATCGCTTATATAAGCATAAGCGTAAATGCTGCCCCAATCGGCAGGCTTCTTGACATAGCAGAACGTGCCGTCATAGTAATGAAGGGGAAGAATTTTATTGTAATTCAGCTCGTATTTGATGCCGCTCTTGTTGCGCCAGTATTGAACGCTAGGGTTGCCGTATGTCAGTTGGGAGCCGTTGTTATCACTTGATTCATAATCTGCGGCGGCATAAGCGAACGTACACGAAACGGCATTCTCTTTTCCTTTAGTACATTTGAAATAAGTGAAAGAGGATGCAGTGCCATCGGTTTTCAGTGAAGTCTCATTCTTATAGAGCATGCGGTCATGGACAGAGGCAGTCTTAACACTGTTGTCGGTGCCATCGTCCATATTCTCCTCATTGGTGCTCGGACCGATGATACCCCCCCCCACTTGTTTTGATATACCAGTAGACGGTGCCGTTTTTAATGCCTTTCCATCGTGGGTCGTCATATTTCAGACTGATCTGCCAGCGGCTGTTGTCCTTGGTGTGTACTTTATCGGCAGGAAGATTGTGACCGTTCATATCATTATTACGGTACAGCGCTGCCACCATCGGCACTTCCACCGTTTTGTCTTTTTCGAAAGAAGTGCTATTGGAGAAGACGACCGAATAGGAGGGCTCGGTCTGAGTTTGGCCGTAGACGCTCATGGAGAGTGGAACTGCAAATAATGCAAACAATAATAGTAGTGCACGCACTCGAGCGTGTTGATGTGTGAATAAATGCTTCATATATTTTATTTTGTATTTAATACGCTATATTTTTATATAGGTTGTGATTGGCTCTGTGCCGCTCCTACATTCCTATTTATTTTCTAAAACTGTTAGATTGCTATTGCTGTTGTTCAAGCTCTCCGTTTGCAAAATTATAAAAATATAGGGACTCACACTTCATAAAATCTTAATAGAAATGTAATATTGCCATGCAATCGTTTGCATATTATTGCTTTTAGAGCCAAGCTTTTAAGGGTCTTGGCGACCAGAACCAAACGTTTGACGACTGGCTGGCGCTGTTCCGATGAAGTCGCTCCTTGTGCACAGTGCCTTCGCTTCACGGATGATATAGTTCTGCAAACATCATTATACTCAAGTGCGGATGTGTCCTTAACGGGACATCTTGAATCGGCAACAAATTCATCTTGACGATGTGTCAGAGTAATGTATTAAGTGTCAAGTTTTATTTTTTTCAACCCCTTCTGAGAATCGATTCTTTTCAAACAAGTGTGCGTTCGGGCGAAAAGAAACGATTGTTGAGCTGAGTTGGTAAACAGTTGATTACAAACACATTACACGATTTACTCTTCCGAGTGAGCTTTCCAACGCTTTCAAAGAGGCGACCTGACTACAGTTAGGTCGCCTGCCTAACAGCGTTAAGTCGCCTACTTAACAGCGTTAGGTCGCCTGCCTAACAGCGTTAGGTGGGCGACTTAACCGTTAAAGGTTCATTCTCCGACTCTCTTTTTCGCGTTTTTCGGCTTGCGCACCCCAAATTTTCTTTCTCTTTCACGAATTTCCATTGTCCTGAATTTTTACTTTTTGTCAAGAAAAATGAGTGATTTATTCATCGTTTCTATGGCAGGGTGCGGGTAGGAGGGTCAGGGCCGCGCCCTGCAAGAGGATCGGAATGTACACGAAGAGCATAGTTCCGCGCTAAGCGAGCGACAGCGAGCATAAGTCGTGAAGAGTCGTGGAAAGTCGCTGCTAACAAAGCATACGTCGTGGAAAGTCGCTGCTAAATCATTCATGCTTCTCCTTCGCGACCTTGGCGGCTTGGCGAGAAAAAATATCCCGCGACAGTTGCTCTTTTCTCGCAAAGCGTATAGACTTTTCACGCAGAGCCGCAGAGTTTATTGAGCCGCAGAGATGATGCGTGTGAGAGGCTGAGACCGCTGAGCGGCCTTCGGCCTTTAGAGGAGAAAGCAGAGGATCGTGCGTTAGTGGGGGCAGCCTCGGAGAGTCGTGCGTCGGTGGGGGCAGCCTCGGAGAGGCTGAATTTTTCATAACCCCAGTCTAAACGAGCGAAGCGAGTGCAGACTGGGGACTGTTAATAGGTGGTCGTGAACTTACTGCCAGCCTCGGAGAGGCTGAATGCATCGCGCATTGTGCCTCTCCGAGGCACGTCCTCAGCCAGTCTTGCTGTCATCAACACACCCCAGTCTGCACTCGCTTCGCTCGTTTAGACTGGGGTTATGGAGCATTCAGCCTCTTCGAGGCTGGCAGGTTGTGACAAGAATTCCGAGGCAGAGAGACTTTTGGCTTTAGAGAAGATCAACTGTCGCGGGATATTTTTCTCGCCAAGTCGCAAAGGTCGCAAAGGAGAAGCATGAATATTTTTGCAACGGCTTTGCACGGCTTTTACCTTTTAGCAGCGCCTTTCACGACTCTTCACGACTTATCCTCGCTATCGCTCGCTTAACGCGGAACTATGCTTCTCGTGTATATTCCGATCCTCTTGCAGGGCGCGGCCCTTGTGGCCGTCCGCCATGGCTGGGTAACCAATTTCCCATCCGGGGTGCGGACGGCCACAAGGGCCGCGCCCTGCAAATGGCCAATACGACACACGAAAGACCGAAGGTCTCTCTGCATGCTCTAAGTCTCAGAAGAAATAACTCCGCGGCTCGATTATCTCTGCGGCTCTGCGAGAAAACTCTCTGTGGCTCAATAAGCTCTGCGGCTCTGCGAGAAAATATATACGCCACTGCGAGAATCGACTTGCATCACAGCAAGAGTTTTATTTGTTTTTGTTAGAATTGGAACAGGATAGAATATAAATCTCTGCTCGTAACTCTCTCCTTAACTTTCGACCGGCATTCGCTGATCGGACAACCCATCTGCAAAGAACAGAAACTTTGTGACACGCTCGAACCGCCGACTTGGGTGTCCCAATGATGAATACAGTAGCCAGCCGGGGCGCTGAAGGCTTCTTTTCCTCCGGATGGCTGTCACCACAGTTTGTCACCGGATCCTATTCTGACAGAAAAGCCTTCAACGCCTCAAGCTTTATCAGCATGGCCTTGCGTCCCTCCTCATACACTGTCTGCATAAGCAGCGGGTCATGGGTGATATGCTTAATGGGCAATACCGACGCTGGGCGGACGACGAAGACCTGGCCCGCCTTTTCCCGCTGACGCACATACCCAGTCTCAGCATTGTACATCAGGTGTCGCTCAGCCGCCGCCTTGAGGAACTTAGGATAGCGGTGGAGCTGAAGCCTGATAAGCGGCATCAACGGATTGGGCCTCTTCACAAATCCCTCAGGCTGCGTCAGAACAACGACATTCCTGTCATAGCCCTGCTGTTCAAAGAATCGTAAGGGAATCGAATCGGCTATGCCGCCGTCAAGCAGTTTTCTGCCTGCCACTTCAACGACCCTTGAGGCCAAAGGCATAGAGGCTGATGCCCGGATCCATTCGTTGAACTCATAGCCATGGTGCATAAGAAGCTTGTAGACCGGCTCGCCGGTAACGAGGTCGGTACAAACAGCATAAAACTCCATAGGACTCTCGTCAAAGGTTGAAACATCAAACTTGTCTAATTCGTCGGGCAACGTATGGTAGTCGAATTCTGCACCGAAGATGTCACCGGTTTTCAACAGCGACCTCACACTGCAATAGCGCCAGTCGCGGGCATAACGTTTGTTATAACGTATGACACGTCCAGGCTGATGACTCTTATAGTTACAACCGAAGGCGGCACCCGCCGACACGCCGATCAGTCCGTCGAAATCGATGCCTGCCTCCATCATGACATCGATAACGCCTGCGGTGAACAATCCGCGCAGGGCACCTCCTTCCAAAACAAGTCCTTTCTTCATCACGCTCCAAAAAGTTTCAAATACCTTATTTATTTTGTCTTATGGCTTAACCACTTCGTCGAAGTGTTGCTTGGCCCATCCGACCGTGGATCTCACTAAAACACATGATGCCATTGTCACTATTATGAAGCGTATAGAGCACGAGCATAGACCATTTATTTCATTCTTTGCCATGAGCAAATATTCCTTGGGTTGCAAAAGTAGCTAAAAGTGGCTGACAAACTTCACACATACGGGCTTGCTAAGATGGATGTCCTTGTGAAGATCGGTGAGCATCCCCGACCGTGGATCAATTTGATATACCTGGATGACATTGCTGTCACGGCAGGCTACGAGCATCAATCTGCCATTGGGCGTAATGTTGAAATTGCGGGGATGGAGGCCTGTGTATTGATAACCGACCTTCTCGAGCTTGCCACTTTGTGCATGGACTTTGAAGACAGCGATGCCATCGGCTTTGAGTCGGTTGCTCGAATAGAGGAAACGTCCGTCGGGGGAGAGGTGAATATCTGCCCCTCCCTCTCCGCCGACCGTGTCGGATGCGATGACCTGGATCTTCTTGAGAGCTCCGCCCTCGTTTCGGAAGACGGTGACTGTACCCGCTATCTCACTCATGGCATAGACGGTGCGACCGTCACGCGAGAAGGCTAAGTGGCGCGGAGCCGACCCACTGTCAAGCCGGCCGGCAACACCAAGCGGGGTCAGTTGGCCGGCTGCATAGCGGAAGCGCAGGATGGCATCGGCACTGAAATCCGTCGCCAGCACTTCCGCTTTGCCGAGGAAACGGGCACAGTGGATATGTGCCGAACTCTGACGCTTGAGATCCGGGCCTCCCGTATGTCCATGAAAGAGTTGGGGCCGCGAACCCAAGGAGCCATCGCGCAAGATCGGGAAGACCGACAGGCTCCCGCCGGTATAGTTGGCCGTGAGCGCTGTCTTCCCGTTGGTAGCGACGTAGCAAGGATCCTCTCCGCCCGTGGGTTGTGAGTTGATGAGCACCATGTGTCCCGTAGTCCGGTCGAAACGGATCGCGTTCAGAGATGCCGTTGAATCGCTCATCTCTGACACGGCCAAGAGGCAACGACCCTCGCGGAAAGGAACGAGATAAGAAGGATTCTTCAGCTGCAGAGAGTCGAGGAGCTTCGATGCTCCCGTCTCTTCATTGAGTGAAAAACTGTAAATGCCATGACTGCCACCATCCGTATAAGTTCCTACCACCAGCCGTATATCCCCGAATGCCATTGCCTTAACACCAAAAAGAAGGGACAAAAAGATCCATGAAAGTTTAGTTGACATAGCTAAGGAGTTTCTTCAAATACAATAATGATCATATCAAGCTGAATGCCACCTCCATCATGTCGGTGAACGCCTGCTGTCGCTGCTCGGCCGTAGCAGCCTTTGCTTCGATGAGGTTGTCGCTGACGGTGAACAACGCCAAGGCTTTTTTCCCCGCCCGGGCTGCATTGGCATAGAGGGCGGCGCTCTCCATCTCCAAGGCGAGGATGCCCATCTTCTGCCACTGATGCCATTCCTTGTTGTCGTCGTAGAAAATATCGGAGGAGAGCACGTTGCCAACCTGATAGTCGACCCCCATCTCCTTGCATTTGTCTACAGCCCGTGAGAGCAGATCGAAGTCGGCAATAGGCGCATAAGTCCCCGGCAAACCATATTGGTGGAGATAGTTGGAGTCGGTGCAGGCTCCTTGGGCCAAGATGATATCGCCAATGTTGATACCTTTCTGGATTGATCCTGCCGTTCCGACACGGATAATCTGCCGGACACCATAGAAATGATAGAGTTCATAGGTATAGATACCAATCGAGGGCATACCCATGCCGTGTCCCATGACACTGACAGGTCTGCCCTGATACGTTCCTGTATATCCGAACATGTTTCTCACGGTGTTGAAGCATGCGGCATTGTCTAAAAACTTCTCTGCCATGAACTTGGCACGAAGCGGGTCGCCCGACATGATAACGGTTTCTGCTATTTCCCCTACTTTGGCAGCATTGTGTGGTGTAGACATAATATGTTTGTTTTTATGATTCTACTGCAAAGTTACGGAAAATAGCAGGAACACTTACACGGATAAGCTAAAAAAAAATCGTGGACGGTACTAATTTTCCGACCTCAGATTATGCCTTCTCTGTCAGATCCTGCTTCCGGGCCAGTTTCTGCTTCCTGAGTCAGTATCTGCTTTCAATAAGAAAGAGAGGCTGGCGCTTACTCTGCTTTCCCTTTTACCACCGCTTCCGTGGCAAAAGCAGGCTCTTCATCGGTCTGAGCCGCAGCATCGGTCTGAGCGGTTGCAGCCTCCGTCAGCGCCTTGGCAGCCTCGGGATGACGCAGATCCCAGCGCAGGTAAAGCCCTACAAGGATGGTACCGGAGATACTGTGCCAAGCGCAGCTGATGGCGCAAGGCAGCACCGCCAAAGGCTGAGCAGCGAAGAAGTTGGAAGCCAGGACCGTGGCAAGGCCGGCGTTCTGCATGCCCACCTCAAGGGAGATCGTGCGCTTCTTGGCTACATTGAATCCGGCCAAACGTCCGGTAAACCAACCAAGCAGGTAGCCCAAAGAGTTGTGGCAAAGCACGACAGCAAAGGTCCAAAGAAACAGGATAAAACCACGAGACACGAGATCGTCGTGTACCGTTGAGATGACACCGCCGACGATGACAGCGAGACACAGCACGCTCACGGCGGGCATCAGACCCTGCAACGTTGGAAAGAAACTGCGCTTGCTGAACGTATAGTTGAGGAAACATCCTACAGCTACAGGTATGATGGTGACAATGATGATGTTGCTGAACATGCCCACGGTATCGATATGGATGATCTGGCCTCCCAAGAACTGCATCAGCAACGGAGTCATCACCGGAGCCACCAGCGTGGACGCACACGACATGCCTACGGAAAAAGCCACGTCGCCATGGCACAGATAGGACATGACGTTGCTCGACACACCACCGGGGCAGCAGCCCACAAGGAGGATGCCCAAGGCTAAGGCGGGCTCAAGATGGAACACATGGACGAGCGTATAGGCTACACCCGGCATGATGATAAACTGTGCGCAGGCACCAATGAAGATGTCCAAAGGTCTGCGCGCCAAGATGCGGAAGTCGTCGGTGGTAAGCGTCAGACCCATCGTCAGCATGATGATCCCTAAGATAACCGTCTGCGTGGTGCCACGCACCCAGTTGAAAACAGGTGGGAAGAAGAATGTGAACAGTGCAATACCAATTACAAAGACGGTTGCATGCTTGGCGAGCCATCCTGAAAACGATAATAAAGCTTTTACCATAGCCTCTGAATTATAACAATCTATTACCTTTTATTGTAAATTGGTGCAAAGTTACAACTTATTATCTAATTAGAATAACAAAACATAATATTTTTCTGTTCTTCAACGAAAATATCCTTTTCTCACCGCCTCCATAATGTTTGCAGGCGGACGCTGATTGTCTAATTCATGTTTCATATAATCCATGTATGGGGCGACATGCTCCAGGAACCTGTGATAGCCACGGCACAGATAGTTTAGCCCAGGCTCGCCGTATTTGTCCCGTACGAAACGGTTCTTGGGACACTCGCCATGACAGGCAAACTCGAACTTGCATTCCCGGCACTGCCGCGGAAGAGACGCATGCTTGAGCTGACTAAACTGCCTTTGCTGCTCACCATAGAGCATCTCAGCTATCGACTTGGACCGGATGTTACCCAATTTGTATTCTGGGAAGACAAAGTGGTCACAGGAGTAGACATCGCCGTTGTGCTCCATGACCCCGGCATGCCCACACTCACGCGCATAGACACATATTCCGGGGGCTTGACCCACCCAGTTGGCCAAGATGCAGTCGAAGGTCTCCACATAGAATTGGCCTACATCCCGGCGCACCCATTCGTCGAAGATGGTACAAAGGAAATGGCCCCACTGTTCCGGTGTTACGGAGAAATCGGCTAAGGGTGCGTCTTCTGGATCATTGATGTCAGCTAAATGCCGGCCATCGGCATGCCTGACAATGCGCTCCACAATGGGTGTGATCTGAAGATAGGTGCAGCCGTTGTCCCTGAAGAAATGATAGAAGTCGAGTGGATAGTCAGCATTAAAATCGTTGACCACCGCCATAGCGTTCCATTCCACGCCATGTTTGTTGAGCAGTTTGATGCCGTTCATTGTTTTCAACCAGGAAGGCCTGCCGGTCTGCGTCCGGCGATACTCGTCATGAAACTCCTGCGGACCATCTACCGAGATGCCCACAAGCCAATGGTTTTCAGCTAAGAATTCGCACCACTCGTCGGTCAGCAAGGTACCGTTGGTCTGGATGACATTGTCTATGCGGCGGCCACCGGCATATTTCCGCTGCAGCTCCAAGGCTTTCTTGTAAAAACTCAATGGACGCATCAGCGGCTCACCCCCATGCCAGGTGAAGAGCACCTGAGGCATGGACTGAGCTTCGATATACTCGCGCGTGAACTGTTCTAAAAGCTCCTCCGTCATCATGGACGGCTCTCCTGGATGATAGAGACTTTTCTTTTCAAGGTAATAGCAATATTTGCATCGGAGGTTGCAAGCAGCTCCAACAGGCTTCAGCATGACATAAAGCGGCTTTCCAAAGGGAGCAATGGTATTTGGCATGTTCATGAATGGTTTATAGTATCAGAAGTTCGGAAGTTCGGAAGTTCAGAAGTTCAGAAGTTCGGAAGTGCGGAATTTAAGAAGTCCGGAAGTCCACTACACGCTTTAGCATATGACTGGACTTCCGGACTTCTGAACTTCCGGGCTTCTTATTATTATTCGTTTGTCTTTTCTTCCAGCGCCGCTTTGGGTACGCTGAAGGTCAGCTTCTCCTTGTCGTCAGCCTTGTCGATGACAATTGTGTCGCCCGGCTTAGCCTCCTCCGAAAGGATGATCTCAGACAGACCGTCCTCGATATAAGTCTGGATAGCACGCTTCAACGGACGGGCACCAAACTGTACATCGTAACCCTTGGTGGCAACAAACTCTTTCGCCTTGTCGCTGAGCGTGATGGTAAAGCCAAGGTCAGCGACACGCTTGTAGAGTCCTTTGAGCTCAATGTCGATAATCTTCTTGATCGACGTGAGGTCGAGCTGGTCGAAGGTGATGATCTCGTCGAGCCGGTTAAGGAACTCGGGAGAGAACTGCTTCGCGAGACTCTTCTGGATGATGGAACGGGCATACTGCTTGTCCTTGCTGTCCATGTTGGCCGCATTCGTGATGCCGCCCGCATTGAATCCTACCCCACGGCTGAACTCCTTGAGCTGGCGTGTGCCCGCATTGGAAGTCATGATGATGACCGTGTTGCGGAAGTCGACCAAGCGCCCGTTACCATCGGTCAGACGACCCTCGTCGAGCACCTGCAGCAAGAGGTTGAAGACATTGCCATGCGCTTTCTCTATCTCATCGAGAAGCACGATGGAGTAAGGATGACGGCGCACCTGCTCGGTGAGCTGTCCGCCCTCCTCATAACCGACATACCCCGGAGGCGCGCCGATGAGCCGGGAGACATTGAAGCTCTCGGTATATTCGCTCATGTCGATGCGGATAAGGGCATCCTGTGCGCCGAACATCTTCTCTGCGAGGCGCTTGGCAAGATAGGTCTTACCTACACCCGTAGGCCCGAGGAACATGAACGCGCCGATAGGATGATTAGGATCTTTCAGTCCGACGCGGTTTCGCTGGATGGCTTTCACCATCTTGTCGATGGCACTGTCCTGGCCGATGACAAGCTGCTTCAGCTCCGTACCCATATTGCGAAGGCGCTTGCCCTCAGCCTCAGCCATGCGCTGCACCGGAATGCCAGTCATCATCGACACGACATCGGCAATTTCCTTCTCTGTGACAGTTTGTCGCGTTTCAGCCTCGCCCTTCTGCCATTTTTGCTGCAGGAGACGAAGCTCCTGCTCCAATTCTGTCTGACGGTCACGGTAGTTGGCGGCGAGCTCGAAGTTCTGCGCGCCGACGGCATCCTGCTTCTTACGCTTGATGTCCTCGATATCCTTCTCCTTATCGGTGATCTCCTGCGGCACCTTAGCGTTCTTCAGATGGACGCGCGAGCCCACCTCATCGATGATGTCGATAGCCTTGTCAGGCATGAAACGGTCGGTGATGTAACGGTCAGCGAGACGCACGGCTTCCTTCAGAGAGTCGTCAGTATAAGTCACGTGATGATGATCCTCGTAACGTTCCTTAATGTTCTCTAAGATCTGAAGCGTCTCGTCCTTCGTCGTCGGCTCAACGAGAACTTTCTGGAAACGACGCTCCAAAGCTCCGTCCTTCTCGATAGAGTTGCGGTATTCGTCTACGGTCGTGGCACCGATGCACTGTATCGTGCCGCGTGCAAGCGCCGGTTTCATGATGTTGGCGGCATCCATGCTGCCCGGGGTTGAACCGGCACCGATGATAGTATGAATCTCATCGATGAAGACGATGATGTTAGGGTTGTTCTCCAGCTCCTTGAGCAAGGCGCGGATACGCTCCTCAAACTGTCCACGGTATTTCGTGCCTGCCACAATGGCGGTCATGTCGAGACTTACCACGCGGCGATTGAAGAGCATCGGCGATGTCTTATGACCGGCGATGAGCTGTGCCAGGCCTTCGACAATAGCACTCTTGCCCACACCCGGTTCACCGATAAGGATGGGGTTGTTCTTCTTTCGGCGTCCGAGAATCTCGATGACGCGCTGAATCTCTTTCTCCCTGCCAACAACGGGGTCGAGCTTGCCCTCGGCAGCCGCACGTGTGAGGTCGGTAGAGAAGTTGTCGAGCACCGGTGTCTTACCGTTGCCCTGAGGCTGTGTGGCTGTTGCTTGCCGGCGATTGCTTCCCTGCTTGGCAGCGCCCATCGAGCCATCCTCCTCAAAGTCTTCTTCCTCTTCATCGGACAGGCCAATGCCATCCTTGGTAGCAGGTTTACGAAGCATCTTGAGGGCTGTCTCGTAGTCGAGATTGTTCATCTCTAATACTTCCTTGGCGCCATTGTCCACCTGGTCGTGGAGGATAGCGAGCAGAAGATGCTGCACATCCACCATCTGTGTATGCTGGATACGCGCTTCGAGCACAGCAAGTTTCAGAATATTGCTTGCTTGCGTATTAAGAACGAGCTCACTGGTCTGAATGGGCTCACTAAGCTCGTCCTCACGAACCTTCTCTTCCAATTCTTCTTTGACAGTTTGTGTGTTGATACTGAGCTGCTTGAACAAATCGAGCACCGGGGAGTTCTTCTCACGGAGAATGCCGAGCAAGAGGTGAACTGCTGGCCAGGCGTGTCGCCTCTTCCCTGCTGAAAGCAAGGATCTCAGATACTTTTGGTGAAAACTGACTGGTCATGTATTGTCTTCCTTTCTTTTATTAGAGGCGCCTTTTTATGAAGACGTCTTTATCTTTGTTGCAAATTTACGCTTTTCCTATCCAATAAGCAAGGATTGTGCCAAAAAAGTGCAATCTACATCAAAAATATAATTTCGCATCAATTTTAAGCCACGGTCTCAATAAAGAAAGTAAATAGAACCGAGGTCAAAACTCACCTTAATGTTATCCGTTTCCGGCATATCACCGTCTTGCGATCCTGCCTCATACGTGTCAATGTGAAATCTGGAGCAACCTATCAGCGCATCTCCAAAACCACTTTCATAAAATTCTCAACACCTTTTTGGCAGGAACTCAAAAGAAATATCAAATAATATTTGGCCAATAAAAAAAAAGTTACTACCTTTGCACACGCAAAACAAAAGAGAGGCTCTTCCTCTTAAATATATTTTGATTGACTCGCTAGCTCAGTTGGTAGAGCACAACACTTTTAATGTTGGGGTCATGGGTTCGAACCCCATGCGAGTCACTTGACGAGGTGTCTGGACAAGACACCTCTTTTTTTTGTATCATTAAAAGGCAGGCTCACGTTGAAGGCAATCTTGTCTTCTTGTTAATCAGCGCATACGTGGCTATGGATTGAACAAGACCCAAAGATTGGAGTCTTCATCAACCTTGAAATGAATATCCCTACCACCGAAAGGCATGCCATACACTCGGTTGGGGTCGTGCTGATAATGCGGCCGCGGATCGAGCTCAAGAACCTTACGCAAGGCTTCCGTCTGCTGCTCGCCTAAGACTTGGGCAAGAGCCTTTGGGATGTTGACATTCAAGCGCTCGATGGGGTGCTGATCAACAAATCCCGACTTCGCCCCCGGATGGCAGTCGGCATAAGTGACATAGGGCTTGATATCATAGATCGGAGTGCCATCCATCAAGTCGGCTCCAAGCACATGAAGCACCGGCCCCTGACTTGTCTCCCACTCCACGCTTTTCAGACGCACGGATGAAAGGCCTATCGGATTAGGTCGGAACGGGGAGCGCGTAGCAAAGACTCCGAGCCGCGTATTGCCTCCCAAGAGCGGCGGTCGGACGGTGAGCCCGTGAGCAGCATGCTTATTGGCACTGAAAGCCCAGATGAGCCACAGATAATCGAAGCACTCGATACCTCTCAACGCGTCTGCGGAACGGTAAGGATCCGTAAAGACGACCGTGCCTTCAAGGTCTTCAACGAGTCCGCTTTGTTTAGGAATACCGAACTTTGAACTGAATGGGGAGTGGAAAATGGCTACTGGCTGAATATCCATGCGTACGACTTTCAGAATGAGAACCGGGTGAAGAAGGCAAGGATGAGTATCAACGCTGTCTCGATATGGCAAACTCCGGCCGGGAAATAGAGCTTGCAGGAATCATCCTTCGGTTTCAAAGAATGCACCGACTGCCGGAGCATGTGCTGGAAGACATAATAGACCAGGCTTGCTGTGATAAACCCTACGATCATACCAAAGACAATGTCACCAAAATAGTGCACGCCTAAATAGATACGCGACCAGCACATCAGAAAAGCCCATACAGCTAACGTGATGGAGAGTACGCGTCGCCTAAAGACATAAGTCATAAAAAGAAAAGTTCCCCATCCATTCGCCGAATGAGCAGACGGGAAACCATGTCTGCCACCCCGATAACCGTCCACGATGTGAACCAAGGATGAGATAGGGTTATCTAAATTAGCGGGACGCAACCGGCCAAACATGGGGCGAAGAACGGAAGAGGCCGTCTGATCACACAAGGTAACGAGCAAGACCGTAAAAAGAAGACAGTAGATCACCGCTTTCCGTGGGAAGTTGCGAAACATGATGATAACTAAGCTCACGTACAACGGGATCCAAATAAACCTGCCCGAATACATCATCATGAAGTTATCAAGATATCCACAATGGAAGCCATTGATAGCTAAAGTAATGGTGGTATCCCATTTTTCGAGCGTCTGCAACAGCGATGTAAGCAAAAGCGAAACGAACATTCTTTCCTTTATTTATTACCTTTTCGATATATCATCAAACAACACCTGAAGAAGCGCCTGTGCTTCTTTGAGATTATTGCCTTTCTTCTTGCCGGTATCGTAAACTGTCTTTTTCAACTTATTATCATAAAGCAATTCATTGTCTTCAGTAATCATCCCAATGCCATCGTCGGGAAGGAAGAAAGCAAAATGAGGGACAGAAGGGTTGAACATGTCCTTACTGAAGACCAGGTCCCTATGCTCAATGCCCAACTGTGAAAGCAACGTGGCGGCAATGTCCTGCTGAGAGCCTAACGTCTTGATGACCATGGGCTGACGAAGGGCACCTCCAACCCAAATTAACGGAATATGATAGCGCCATGGCTTGAAATTATCGGCATGCTGCGGCCACGCCCCTAAATGATCGGGCACCATGATAACGATACTGTTGTTCCACAACCGGCTCTTGCGCAACGACTTCACGAATCCTCCTACACAACTGTCTGAATAAGCAAAGGCATTGAGAATCTTGTCATTCAGCCGATGGTACGGCACATCGAAAGGCTCATGAGAGCTCGATGTCTGGATAACGGTCAGACGAGGTTTGCCGTCGGCCGGCCAGGACAGAATCTCTTTCTCTGCGCGCCTGAACAACAAATGGTCGGGTACTCCCCATTTGCTCAGTCGCTCGCCCACAGGAAAGTCGACATCCGACGTGATCTTTCGGAAACCCTGATTGATTAAAAAAGAGCGCATGTTCGTGAAGTCGGCATCACCACCATAATAATAAGATGCTTCGTAGCCGGCTTTCTCCAAATGCGCAGCGATGGAAGGCATGTTTGCCGTCTTCTTCGGATATTTCATCAAGCTCACCGTAGCGGGCGACGGATAACCCTGCAGCACCGATAACAGCCCGCGGTCGGTACGGAAACTGTTGGCGTAGAACCGTGAGAAATAAAGACCCTCGCGCTTCAGTTGATTGAGATTAGGAGTGACACCCGGGACATGCGTCAAGGTATCAGAAAAGCTCTCCATGACGATGATGAAGATGTTGGGACGCTTCACCCCGGGACGAAGAACATAACGGATGCTGTCGGTGGATGGCGTATTGTAAAGGTGATGATAGATTCTGCGCGCTTCCTTGTCATCCATAAAGCGGTACTGCGAGGCGAAATCTTGGTTGCGGCTGACGCTCTCCATGAAAGAGAACAACGGATTGACAGCAGCATGATTCAACTCCTGCACAGCGGAGAAATAAGCTTCACCGGTGTTCATGGTCGACACCGTCACCCCACCCCGGATAGGGAGAAAGAGTAGCGCCGTGAGGATAAGCATCGGAAGCCATTGCCATCGGCCGGTTCTAAATGTAAAAACATCCCCACCCCACTTGCGCCAGAGCAAATGGAAAAGCAAGAGGATAAAAACCACGACTACCGCTATGGCAAATAGGCCAAACAGGCCTTGCCACCATTCTATGCTCGCCATCGCTGCCGAGGGTGAGGAGAAAAGGAAGAAGAGCGGAGTAGAATCGAGAGGGAATCCCCAATAGCCGTAAAGCGCGATGTTGGCAACAAAGGCGAGGGCAACGACTACGGCGCCAATCAGCGTCCAGCCTCCGACGACAGCCATCAGAATACGACTGGCACGGATACTGTGGAGCTGTCGCAGCGGAAGACTGCTGATGAGCAGCACAAGGGCGGGGATGACGGAGAGATAGCCCGACAATGACAGGTCTAAGGAGAGGCCGTGGGAGATCACCTGGAACACCTGCGCCATGCCGCCATAGACAAGCAGAAAAACAGGTTTTTGCAAGACAAATATCAGTGTCCACATCAAGAAGGTGAGCACCAATAACCATATTTTCTTTTTCACACCTATTCCTTTTTCACTGCAAGACTTTCTATTTCACCGAAAAACCAACCATCTGAGAATTGTCAGTCGGCAAGCTCATCCAAGCCATTCCAGAGCTTTGTCTGTCCGTCCTTGGTCAACTCAAACCAAGGCTCCTCGTCACGCAAAGAGATATCGTCATAATCGAAAGGAAGAACGACCGTATCGCGGCCATCGGGAAGCACAAGCCCCATCTTGCCGTCTTTCTCGGCTATGACAGGCATGGATACAAGGTCGTCGACATAGACAAAGGGCGTGCGCAGAAAATCATAAGCAGGATGAAGCAGAACGGATCCGTCAACATCTTTGATGCCATACTTGCCGTTGTCTTCGAACACCTCATGGAACTGCACATATTTCTCTTTCATGCGCTCCTCATAGAAACACATGGTCTGCTCGTCGGCAACCATTTTGAGGAAATAGTTGTATGAGTCGCAATAGTTAGCCATAGCACGGGCTATGAGCATCCGCCAGTCAAGATTCTCAATGACTTTACGATTGAGATCGATATATTTAGCCATACCTTTCTCACGCTCCGGGATGCTAAGGGCCTCGATGCGCTGCTCTATCTTCTCAAGCATCGACAAGGAACCGTGCGCCTTGATATAGCGATGGATCTGCCGGCCCATCTCAAAGGCAAAGAACTTGTCTATCTGCCTGATCTCTATCTCATCGCGGAAAATACCTTCAATTGCCATACACTATAGTCGTTTTAACGGTTAATGTATTCTTTTCTGCAAATTTACTAACAATGAATGTATTTCCCAAAAATATGCGAAGATTTTTACCAAACAAATTATCTTTTCGCAGGCTCCGAATGATCATCTAATACTTACTTTGACAGCAACGTCAGTTCTTGGGCTTGCCATTGATAATCTTGTCGATCTCGTCAAACTGCTTGCCCATATTAAGGTTCAAATAGATTGTGTAGAGTGGCAGCGCCCATTTGTCGGTCTCCTGAGGCGCAAGTTTACGATATTGCTCGAGATAAGGCAAAGCCTCTTTATAATATTTGAGCGTCTGCTGCCTCTTCTGCTTGAAAGTTTGAGAGCTCTTGTCGAGATTCACACCAAGATTGTATTTGGCAAGACCGGCATTTAGCCATGCCTCCGCCATGGTACTGTCGCGCTTCACCAGTGAGTCAGCAATCAAGAAGCTGTGCTCATAGTCACCTGTATTGATCAACAGCGTGCTGTGAGCCAACCATACCGTGAGGTTCGTGCTGTCGGCCTTTAAGGCTTTTTCCGTAAGGCTCGTTGCTTCCTTCCAATCAGCCTTACGGGAATAATAATCCATCAGATGGGCATAGAAATAGTTAGACTTGGGATAATCACGAAAGCCGTCCTTCAACGTCTCCACACTCCGCGCTGTGTCTTTCTCAAGCATGTAAGTGGCCGCAAGATACTGCATCATCGACTCGTGGTGCTCCTTGTCTTTGAGTGCTAAATATGTGTTGTGGAGCACCTTCTTGGCATCATGCATCTTGTAGCCACAGTAAGCGGCCCAATAAGCGGCGACAGGCAGAAACTTGTCTTTAGACGAATAGTTGTACGACTTGAACATCGGCAAGTCTGCTGCGCTTATATACTGGTCAAAGAGAGAATAAGCCTGCTGATAGTTCTGCTTGCCAATAAAATAGATACCTCCGTGGAAGAGATTGGGGCGAAGGGTGTTGAGTGTGCTTGCGTTCTGCTTCCGCATGTTAGGTCTCACCCTGCCCTTCTTGTCGGGTAAGGCATCGATGCTGTCGTAGTCGGTCATTGCCGTAAACATCCTCGAAGCAATATTGAACAAGGCCGCCGTGTCGTACTTCTGCTTGAGATAAAGTTTCTCGTTTCCCGCCTTGTATTGCTTCTGCAACGACTCGAAAAGAAGGTTCCATATCTTCTCTTTGCGACGGTTGACAGAATCTTTGAGCAACTTCGTCATAGACGCTTCAACCTTGTCAAGGTCTTTGTTGGCCTTGATTTTATCGATGGCATCATTAATTTCCTTCTTCTGCGCAAAAGTGTTCAGCGCACACGTCGGGAGAAATGTCAAAGCTATGATAAATATGAAAACAAACTTCCTCATCATGCTACAAAGTTAGCAAAAAAATAGGAAAGGAGCCTTGTTCCTTTCCTATTTAACAAATATTCTCGTAGGATATTATGGCAGGAGATGTAGATTAATTGTTTGCACTTCCACCCACGATATCCAACAGTTCACTGGTAATGGCAGCCTGACGGCTCTTGTTGTATTGCAGGTTGAGCTCCTTAAGCAGTTCATCGGCATTGTCAGTAGCCGTCTGCATGGCGACCATACGGGCAGCATGCTCTGAGGCATTGCTGTCAAGCAGTGCCGTATACACCATTAAGTCGAGGGCTTTCGGCACCAACGCCGAGAGCACGGTCTTCAAATCCGGCTCCACGATGAAGTCATCGTTGAGAGGTTTTGCCTCCGTCTCCTGCCGCTGGGTCAGGTGTCCCTTCTTGCGAAGATACTCCTGCGCCTTGGCCGTAACGAGGTTAGAAGACAGGTCGCGGTCGTTGTAGGCACCGATATTCTCCGTCGAGAGGTCGAGGGGCAGGAAGTCGCGACGCGTGAGAACCTGCGAGCCGGCGCTCTTGAAGTGGTGGTAGATGAGTTCCACCTTGTCAAGCTCGTGCTTGGAGTATTTGCTGATGAGCTCCTCGGCAATCGACCGGCAATCGGCCGCATTCGGCTTATCAGCCAAAGCCACAAAGTCGCCGGCTGGTGTAAAACCGAGCTTCCTGACCTTTTCCTCTACCTTACGACCAATCGGATAGATGGTGATATTGTTAATGCCTTGAGCCTTATACCCATCAATTGCCTGCTGCATCTTACGGATTACATTGTTGTTGTATCCGCCACAGAGCGAACTGTTGGACGAATAGACAACAAGCGCCACGCTCTTGATCTCCTTGCGCTCCTGCGTGAGGTCTCCCTCAGCAGCATCAGGCATGGAGACGAGGAACGACTTCAGAATATGCTCCAAAAGTGTTTCATAAGGAAGCATGTTCTGAATGGCTGTCTGCGCATGATGAAGTTTCGACGACGCTACCATCTTCATGGCACTCGTGATCTTACGCGTGCTCTGAACAGACGCTATACGGGTCTTTATCTCTTTTAATGAAGGCATAATTTCAATGTTAAGTGTTAAGTGTGGAATGTGAAGTGTGGAGTGTTAAGTGTGGAATGTTAAGTGTGGAATGAGACAACTCCTAACTTCTAACTCCTAACTCCTAACTTCTAACTCCTAACTAACTTCTATCTCCTCACTCCTAACTTCTAACTCTTTTTGTACTGTCCGGCAACGTTGCCCATCACTTCCTCGATGGTCTTGGTGCATGTGTCGTCAATCTTTCCAGCAGCCAAGGTGTCGATGACATCCTGGTGTTGTGTGCGCATCTGCTCAAGGAACTGATCCTGACAGTCGCGAACCTTGCCTACAGGAACATCGTGCATCAGACCGTGCACGCCACAATAGAGGATAGCGACCTGCTCACCAACCGGCATTGGGGTATACTGAGGCTGGATAAGCAGCTGGTTGTTCTTACGACCACGGTCAATCGTCATGGCGGTCACGGGATCCATATCGCTGGAGAACTTGGAGAAGCTCTCGAGCTCGCGGTACTGAGCCATATCGATCTTCAACGTACCGGCCACCTTCTTCATACTCTTGATCTGTGCCGAACCACCCACACGGCTCACAGAGATACCTACGTTGATAGCCGGTCGGAAACCTTGGTTGAAGAGGTTCGTCTCCAGATAGATCTGACCGTCGGTGATGGAGATCACGTTGGTAGGAATGTAAGCCGATACATCGCCTGCCTGTGTCTCAATGATAGGCAGTGCGGTGAGCGAGCCTCCACCTTTCACATGACCTTTCATCGACTCCGGCAGATCGTTCATCTGCTCAGCCACCTCCTGCTGCTCGTTGATCTTAGCGGCACGCTCCAACAGACGGGAGTGGAGGTAGAACACATCGCCCGGATAAGCCTCACGTCCTGACGGACGGCGCAGGATCAGCGACACCTCACGGTAAGCCACAGCCTGCTTCGACAGGTCATCATAGACCACGAGGGCATCGAAGCCACGGTCACGGAAATACTCACCGATCGCGGCACCTGCAAACGGTGCGTAGTACTGCATGGCGGCAGGGTCTGCTGCCGTAGCACTCACGATGATGGTGTAGGGCAGCGCACCGTGCTCTTTGAGCGTCTGCACGAGGGCAGCCACCGTACTTGCTTTCTGACCGATAGCGACATAGATACAATATACAGGCTTGCCAGCCTCGTAGTTGCCTTTCTGGTTGATGATCGTATCGATTGCGATAGCCGTCTTACCTGTCTGACGGTCACCGATGATAAGCTCACGCTGTCCACGACCGATAGGGATCATGGAGTCGATGGCTTTCAGACCCGTCTGGAGCGGCTGCTTCACGGGCTGGCGGTAGATCACACCTGGAGCCTTACGGTCGAGCGGCATCTCGAAGGCATTGGTCAGATCGATGTCTCCCTTACCGTCGATAGGCTGTCCTAAGGTATTGACGACACGCCCGAGGAAGTTGTCGTTGACCCGGATGGAAGCGATGCGGTGCGTACGTTTCACTTTCATGCCTTCCTCAATGCCTGAGGAAGGGCCGAGCAGGATACAACCTACATTGTCTTCCTCAAGGTTCATGACGATAGCCATGGTGCCGTTCTCAAACTCGAGCAGCTCACTGGCCTCGGCATTGCGCAGTCCGTAGACGTGAGCCACACCATCACCTACCGTGAGGACGGTACCCAACTCATCAAACTGTTCATCCGAGTTGACGCCTTCCAGTTGCCTGAGCAGCACTTCCGACACCTCGCTTGGTTTTAATTTATCACTCATGAATTAACAAATTCGTTTAATGTTCAATTCTCAATATCAAGTCCTTACACTGTCATCTGCTGGAGCACGTCGTTGAGCTTCGTCTTCACACTGGCATCGAGGCAGTAAGTATCATACTCGAGAATGAATCCTCCGATGATGCTTGGATCCACCTCTGTGTTGAACTCCACGTTGCCCTTTGTGCGGCTCTCCACCATCTGCTTCATCTTAGCCTCTGTCTGTGCCGATACAGGCACGGCGGTGGTAAGTTTCCCGCGGATGATGTTCTTGTGCTTGCGGTAGAGGGTGATATAAGCCGTAGCCATAAACTGTAAGGCCGACCCGCGTCCCTCCTGGAACACGAGCTCGAGGAACCTCACGGTCAGGTCTGTGACCTCTCCTCCACAGGCCGTCTTCAGCAATGACAGTTTCTTGTCGTTGTCAAGAGTAGGATTGTCTATCGTGAATCGAAGTTGGGGCACCTGGAGATAGTTGACCGCGAGCGTCTGCATCTCGGCATAGACAGTGTCCTCCTTCTTAAAGTGGATGGCACTCTCCAGCAGAGCCTTAGCATATCTTACTGCTATTAAACCTCTATCCATAGACAATAATTATTTTCATTATTTATCGGCAGCCTTGTCGGAGACCGCCACTTCATCAAGCATTTTGTTGATTAATTCCATCTGCTTGTCATCAGTCGAAAGCTGCTGCTTGACAATCTTCTCAGCAATCTTGACAGAGAGCTCAGCGACCTGTGCGCGAATCTCGCGGACAGCCTGCTGTTTCTCCTGCTCAATCTCTGCTTTGGCATCGCTGATGAGCTGTGCTCCGCGATCCCTTGCCTGCTCTTCAGCTTTGGCGACGATAGCATCACGGGTGGCAGTGGCCTCTTTGAGAACCACTGCCTGTTTCTCGCGTGCTTCCTGCAGAATGGATTCTCCTTCTTTTTGAATGTTGGCAAGCTTCTCATTGGCTTCGTGTGCCTTTCTCAGACTGTCATCGATGTAGTCCTTGCGCTCCTTCACCATCTTCGTGATGGTAGGGAATCCCCATTTCCACAGGATGGCCAGCACAATGAGGAAGACTATCGTCATCCAGAAAAGCAAGCCTGTGCTTGGCAATAATAAATCCATACGCAGTCGTTAAGTTCGTTTATGATTAGATGCAGAGGAAAGCAACGACCACAGCAAACAGCGCGACACCCTCGATAAGAGCGGCCGCGACGATCATGTTTGTGAAGATCTTGTTGATGACCTCCGGCTGACGGGCCATGGCATCCATTGCCTGACCACCGATACGGCCGATACCAATACCTGCACCGATAGCGGCAAGACCGACACCTAAACCTACGCCTAACTTTCCAAGGCCTGCTGCTGCAGCCTGTAATAATAATGCTGAAATCATAGTTGTAACTTTTAATTTTGTTATTTAATATCTTTTCTTTTTCTGCTATACGAAATTCGCCCGCATGTTATCAGCACAGCTGACAACTTTTGACTTATTCTCCCTTCACTCGTGCCAGTCCGATAAACGTAGCGCTGAGCATGGTAAACACCATCGACTGGATGAAGCATACCAAGAGTTCCAGACACATCATGAAAATGCTCATGAGTACACTCAGCGAAGACATTCCTACGGCTACACCCAATCCCATAGAAGCGACCACGAAGATGATGCTTGTCAGCGACAAAGCAATGGCGTGTCCAGCCATCATGTTGGCAAAGAGTCGGATCATCAAGGCGAAAGGCTTGGTGAAGATACCGACAAACTCAATAATCGGAATGAGCGGGAAGGCTTTCAATGCCAATGGCACCTCCGGCCAGAAGATGTCTTTCCAATAATGCTTCGTGCCGCTGAACTGCGTGATGATGAACGTGCAGAGTGCCAGAAAGAACGTGCAGGCAATATTGCCTGTCAGATTGCCGCCACCCGGAGGGAAAGGTATGACCCCCATAAGATTGCTTATGAAGATGAAGAAGAAGCACGTCAGCAAATAAGGCGAATACTTCTCGTAACCCTCACCCACACCCGGCTTGACGACATTGTCTTCAACCCATGACACGAGCATCTCCATCAAGCCTGTGAACCCACCGGGCGCAGGATCACTGGACTTATGCCGGCGGTACCACCGTGCCGGCAAGAGGATGCAGAGAATGAGCAGAACCGAATTGATGAAAAGCACGGTTACTGTCTTCGTGATACTGATATCCAAAGGCAGCACTTCTTGGTTGCCTTGCAACTCTACTATCTTTCCTGCATGCTCACCCTGACTGGCAATAGCAAGGTTGAACGGACCTTTACGATAGCCCTTGGCATCAGCCTCCTCCGCAAACTTAGCCGTGCTGAAGACATGCCACCCTGTAGAACTTCTCACGATTACAGGAAGGTTGATGACAATATGCTTATCACCAATGTCTGTCACATGCCAGTCGTAGGAATCCTTGATATGCCCTATTACGATCTGCGAGGTATTGAGCTTTCCCCCGTCCTTGTCGGCTGCGGAAGCAGGAACAGCAAGGACGAGCGCCAATAGGAAACAGATGATATGATCTAAATATCTCATTATTTTTAGAGCTTTAATGTTTCTTTGTCAATGTCAAGGCCATCATCGCCGCGTACATGACGAACACCATGATCGCGAAGGCTTTCGACTGTGCCATGCTCTTGGAGATGAACAATACATACACGCCAACGACGAGCAGGATTGCCAACACTCTGAACACGGCGTAGGCCAGATAGAACTTTACAATCTGTTCTGGTGCCTTTGCTTTCACGAAGTCGTAGCCTTTCATCCACCCCATGCCCAACAGTGTGAACAGCGCCGCACAGAGGAAGATGGTCAGTGGCGACGGCATAGCTTGCTGATGATTGCCATGGCAATGAGCCATAAGATGAGAACGATGAGAGCGACTATCACAATACCGTCAACATAAGCGTAAGCGTGGTAGACATTCAAGATCAAGAGGGTCAGCAGTGTGATGCCTGCTATGTACCAAATGCCTATTTGTCTTACCTTTTTTATTTTAAGCATTAATGTGTTACTATTAATGTGTTGCTATTAATGTGTTGCTATTAATGTGTTGAATGATATTCGCTCCCGGAAGCTCTTCAGATCTCCACACAGAGGCTGATCTCGTTTTTCTTCACTTCTACGAAACCGCCTTCTATGTCGAGCTTCTGAGCTCCGTCCTTACCTTTATATTCCACTTCTCCCTTGACGAGCGACGAGATGATTGGCGCATGGTTGTCGAGCACCTCGAAACTGCCCAGTGTGCCGGGCACCTTCAGGCTCTCCACCTCACCGTCAAATATCACCTTCTCGGGAGAAATAACCTTTAACCTTAACATAAGCTACTTTCTTGTTTTGAGAAGCTTACGCCTTAGCCTCCTCGATGAGCTTCTTACCCTTGGCGATGGCATCCTCAATGGTACCAACGTTCATGAAGGCCTGCTCCGGGAGGTCATCGACCTCACCGTCGAGGATGGCGTTGAAGCCCTTGATCGTATCTTCAATGCTTACCATCACACCCTTGACACCTGTGAACTGCTCGGCCACGGCAAACGGCTGCGAGAGGAATCGCTGCACACGACGGGCGCGGTTCACGACGAGCTTGTCCTCATCGGAGAGCTCATCCATACCGAGGATGGCGATGATATCCTGCAGCTCCTGATAGTGCTGCAGCGTCTCTTTCACACGCTGGGCACAGTCGTAGTGCTCCTTACCCACGATCAGCGGGTCGAGGATACGCGAGGTGGAAGCCAACGGGTCAACGGCCGGATAGATACCGAGCTGCGTGATCTTACGGTCAAGCACCGTCGTGGCATCGAGGTGCGAGAAGGTTGTGGCAGGTGCCGGGTCGGTCAAGTCGTCAGCAGGCACATACACGGCCTGCACCGATGTGATGGATCCCTCCTTTGTAGAGGTGATACGCTCCTGCATGGCACCCATCTCTGAGGCCAGCGTAGGCTGATAACCCACGGCGGAAGGCATACGGCCAAGAAGTGCGGAGACCTCTGAACCAGCCTGTGTGAAACGGAAGATGTTGTCGATGAAGAACATGATGTCGGCGGGTCCTCCGTCCTTGCCTCCGTGGTCACGGAACTCCTCGGCGATCGTCAGACCCGAAAGTGCCACACGGGCACGTGCCCCTGGCGGCTCATTCATCTGACCATAGACAAGGGTCGACTGCGACTTGCTGAGCTCTTCCGGGTCAACGAGCGACAGATCCCACTTGCCTTCATCCATGGCTTTGCGGAACTTCTCTCCGTAGCGGATAACGCCTGAGTCGAGCATATCACGGATCAGGTCGTTACCCTCACGCGTGCGCTCACCGACACCGGCGAACACCGAGTAGCCGGCACGGCCCTTGGCGATATTGTTCATCAGCTCCATGATAAGCACGGTCTTACCCACGCCGGCACCACCGAACAGTCCGATCTTACCACCTTTCATGTAAGGCTCGAGCAAGTCGATGACCTTGATACCCGTAGGAAGCATCTCCTTATGGGTCGAGAGGTCCTCAAACTTAGGAGCGGGCCGGTGGATAGGATAACTGCCTTTCATGTCGAGAGATTTCATACCATCGATAGGCTGTCCTATCACGTTCATCATACGACCACGAATCTGGTCGCCTGCAGGCATCTGAATAGGTGCGCCTGTGGGAACGACCTCAAGACCTCTCTCCAGTCCGTCGGTTGAGTCCATGGCGATACAGCGCACGGTGTCTTCACCGATATGCTGCTCCACCTCAATGACAATCTCCTTGCCATCAGGGCGTGTCACCTTCATAGCCTCGTAAATTTTTGGCAGCACTTTCTCCGGATCCTGGCCTTGGGTGTCAAAATAGACATCAATGACAGGACCGATAATCTGAGAAATGTGTCCGTTAATCTGTGACATAAAATATCTTTTAATTATTTATTTGACTTCTGTTTAGGGCTGTTAAATCGACAGTTCGTCGAGCACCGTAATGAGCTTGCGGTCGAACGGCTTGTCGGAGCGGATGGCTTCAGACAGCGGCACATAAACGACCTCGTTGTTGTGGATGCCGACCATGATGTTACGCTGTCCCTGCAAGATCGCCTCTACGGCGCCTACACCTGTGCGGCTGGCCAAAATACGGTCGTGAGCCGACGGACGGCCGCCGCGCTGCACATAGCCGAGGATAGACACACGCACGTCGAACTCCGGGAACTCCTGGCGCACACGGTTGGCGTAATACATCGCACCGCACTTAGGACTCTCCGAGACGATGACGATACAGCTCTTCTTCGACTTGCGGATACCACGTTCCATAAACTTGGCAAGCTGGTCGACATCGGTGGAGTCTTCCGGGATGATGGCAGCCTCAGCACCGCTGGCGATGGCCGAGTTCTGAGCCAGATAGCCGGCATCACGGCCCATCACTTCCACGAAGAAGATGCGCTCGTGGCTCTGGGCGGTATCGCGGATGCGGTCCACACATTCTACTATGGTATTAAGCGTCGTGTCGTAACCAATCGTTGTGTCTGTTCCATAGAGGTCGTTGTCTATGGTTCCAGGAAGACCGATACAACAAATGTCATACTCCTGACCAAAATCACGGGCACCGGTCAATGAACCGTTACCACCGATGACAACAAGGGCATCGATTCCCTCTTTCTTCAGATTCTCGTAAGCTTTGTCACGACCTTCCTGGGTCATGAAAGCCTTTGAGCGTGCGGTCTTCAGAATAGTACCGCCCTGCATGATGATACCCGACACATTCTCAGTTGTGAAAGGCTTGATGTCGTCGTCGATCAAACCGTCATAACCTCGGTAGATGCCTTTGACGTTGAATCCGTTACAGATTCCCGCACGGGTCACTGCGCGGATGGCTGCATTCATGCCAGGAGCGTCACCGCCTGATGTTAGAATACCGATAGTCTTAATCTTTGTCATATCGTGGTTCCTCTTGTGGTTTTAAAATACCTTGTTTCCTTTTATATTATATGGCAAAGTTAAATATTAATCTTAAAACTTCCAAGGGTATCGTAGTTTTTTTAATACGTTTAACGAAAAAATGAATGCAACTTAAGCGAAATGTAACACTGATTGCACAAATCGTAAGTTGTTCCTGCTTTCATTTGTAATCTTGGAACAGCTCTAAGGGCCGACCCATAGAGCGACCACCGCAACCAACTGTTTTGTATGAATATATATTTACAAAAAGTAAAAAATCTTGTCATTGGAAGTTTGCAAAAGAGAACGTGAAAGCAGGGGGTAAATGGCACGAAACAGACTTGTTGTGAGTGAAAAAGAGACAAAGAATGGACATGTCTACGGTTATGTCACTGCCATTTAACGGTTATCCCGGTTGCCTTACGGTTAAATGTCAGTGACATAACACAGTAATGTCGGTGACATAACACAGTAATGTCGGTGACTTGAAAGGAACAAGAATGTATTCCAAAATCAACAAACGCATAAGATACTGATTGATAATCATTTACCAACTTGCCTCATCATCGCGTTATTTCTGAGCGAACACCCTTGTCCTTGAAAATAATTGATTCTCAGAGGGGGTTGAAAAAAATAAATTTTGACAGTTACTGCCAATTGAACGGTCACTTCAGATAGAACTCCCCGGTCAATTCAGTGTACCAGCTTGACCATTTGTTTCCGTCTTCCAAAAGGTTGACCTCCCGGCGGTCAAAGGCAGCGGGACGCAACAAAGAGAAAGCCACGAGGCAACGTTTGGCAGGCTTTCGCTCCACCGTCCTCACTTTGTACAGCCTCGAAAGGAACAAGCCGCGCAAGAAAGCTTCCTGCGAAAACTCGTCCAAGTAATCGGAAGGAATGATCGCGGACAGCTCGCCGTCGGGGGCAAGATAATCTTTTGCAAACGAGAAAATAGCGGAAAAAGGAAGACTGTCGGTCTGCCGGGCCAGGCTGCGACTGGTCTCGGGGGCGCTCAGGCTGTGAGCAAAGAACGGTGGATTGGTGACTATAATATTATAATGTATATCGGGATTAAAATTCTGCAGGGCGGTCTCCGTTATATGAATACGATCCGCAAAGGGAGAACGGGCCGCATTCTCAGCAGCCTGCGCGGCTGCGCCGTGATCAATCTCAATGGCATCTATCATAGCTTGCGGAAAGCGTTGCGCCATCATCAGCGCTATGACCCCCGTGCCCGTGCCGATATCCAAGATGCGGTTACCGCCCCGCGCCCAAGCACCTAAGAGTACACCATCGGTGCCTACTTTCATGGCACAATGGTCCTGAGAAACAGCGAATTTCTTAAATTGAAAACTATTACCCATGTTTTTTCAATGCTTTTCTTTTTTTCAAAACGACATTTGCACAGTTTTATTTTATTCTTCGTAACTTTGCACAACGTTATATTGACTTATTATGCCAAAAGAAAATACGACCATTCAGATGATTGCCGACTTTGACGGTGATCCCTCAGCTATCTTCGAGGAAGGAACAGAGTGCGACTGCCCTATTCTCACTACTCGAAACATGGTAGTGCTGCCTGGGGTTTTCGTTCCTATTCTCCTTGGACGAGAAGCGAGCCTCAATATTGCGCACTATCTCGAGAAAGACGATAAGAAGCGGGTCTGCGCCATTATGTGTCAGAAAGACCCCGATAAAGAGCATCCCAATTCGAAGGAAGACTTGTACGACGTGGGCGTGATGGGCCGTTTGGTGAGAACCATCGAGCTGCCGTCGTCAAATAACATAACGGCTATTTTCCAGGCTACAACACGCTGCCGATTGGAGAAAATCGTATCCAAGCGCTCTTTCCTTAAAGGACATGTAGTGCCTATCCCTGAGTTTGTGCCCTCAAAGGATGACTCGGAATTCAAATCGATCGCTGACAACCTCCGTTCAGCGCTCCACGAGCTCATTCGCCTCAACGATGACCTTCCGGATGAGGCTTCCCTGCCCTTCCTCCACATCGACGATAACACGATGCTCATCAACTATGTCTGCACCAACTTTCCTTTCCCCGTGGAAGAGAAGATCAGGCTGCTGAAGATTGATGACATGCGGGAGCGCGGACTGGAGCTGCTCAAAATAGAGAACCGCGAGATACAGTTTGCCAAGCTCAGGGGCGACATTAAGAACAAGACCCGTGCCGATCTTGACTCCCAGCAGAAAGAATATTTTCTCCATCAGCAGATGAAGAACATCCGCGAGGAGTTAGGTGACAGCAGCGATTCCGCCGCGAAGTCGGCCCTAGAAAAGAAGGCGGAGAAGAAGGATTGGCCAGAAGCTGTCGCCAAGGTGTTCAAGAAAGAGCTCGACCGCCTCGACACGTTCAATCAGCAGAGTCCTGACTACAGTGTGCAGCTCAACTACCTCGACACGATGGTGTCGCTGCCGTGGAACTATTGCACAAAGGATGATCTCGACATCAAGCGCGCCAAGATGATCCTTGACCGTAACCACTACGGCATGGAGAAAGTGAAAGAGCGCATCCTCGAATATCTTGCCGTATTGCAGTTGCGCGGCGATCTCAAGTCGCCCATCCTCTGCCTCTACGGTCCTCCGGGGGTTGGCAAGACCTCGCTCGGAAGAAGCATTGCCGAGGCCATGAAGCGCAAGTATGTGCGCATGTCGCTGGGCGGCCTGCACGATGAGAGCGAGATCCGAGGCCATCGGCGCACGTATGTAGGTGCCATGCCCGGACGTATCATAAAAGGCATCCAAAAGGCTGGATCGTCCAACCCGGTGTTCATCCTCGACGAGATCGACAAGGTGTCGGCCAACAACTACAACGGCGACCCGTCCTCGGCGCTGCTTGAGGTGCTCGACCCGGAGCAGAACAGTACGTTCCACGACAACTATCTCGACTTGGACTATAACCTCTCAAAGGTGTTCTTCATTGCCACGGCCAACGACATCAGCACCATTCCCCGTCCGTTGCTCGACCGTATGGAGCTCATTGAGGTGCCGGGATATGTCACTGAAGAGAAGATAGAGATTGCCAAGCGACATCTCGTGCCGCGTGAGCTGAAGAACACGGGTCTTGACAAGGTGACTCCTAAGATCAAGTTCTCCAAGGCTTCCCTTGAGAAGATCGTCGAGGACTATACGCGTGAGAGCGGTGTGCGTCAGCTGGAGAAGCAGATCAACAAGACCTTGCGCAAGGAAGCCCTGCGGCTGGCCATGAAAGAGCCTATTCCGGAGAAAGCCATCGCCGCCGCGGATATCGAAGGCATCCTCGGCAAGCCGCCTTTCAGTCGCGACATCTATCAGGGCAACGACTATGCCGGGGTCGTGACAGGTCTGGCCTGGACAGCCGTGGGCGGAGAGATCCTCTTTATCGAGACCTCGCTCTCCAAAGGCAAGGGCGGGAAGCTGACGCTCACGGGCAACCTCGGCGACGTGATGAAAGAGAGCGCTGTCATCGCCCTGCAATATGTCAAGGCTCATTGCGACAGCTTAGGCGTAGACTACCGTGTGTTCGACAGCTGGAATATCCACATTCATGTGCCCGAGGGAGCGACGCCGAAAGACGGGCCTTCTGCAGGCATCACAATAGCAACCTCCATAGCCTCAGCCCTCACGCAGCGAAAGGTCAGGAAGAACACGGCCATGACGGGTGAGATCACGCTCCGTGGCAAGGTGCTGCCCGTGGGTGGCATCCGCGAGAAGATCCTCGCTGCCAAGCGGGCGGGAATCACGGATATCGTGATCTGCAAGGACAACAAGAAGGATATCGAAGAGATTCCCGACAACTACCTCAAGGGTGTCTCCTTCCACTATGTGGAGAACGTTCAAGATGTGTGGGACTTCGCGCTCACCAATGAGAAGGTCGAGCATCCGATAGACTTCACCATTGAAGAAGATAACAAGAAAGACAAGAAAGACTGATACATGGATTTTCAACTCCAATATACCGACCCGGGCTCTGAAGCGCGCGCCGGAGTGATCACGACAGACCATGGAAAGATAGAAACCCCTATCTTCATGCCCGTAGGGACTGTGGGAGCCGTCAAGGCTGTGCACTTCAGCGAGTTGCGCAACCAAGTGAAGGCGCAGATTATCCTAGGCAACACTTATCATCTCTATCTCCGTCCAGGATTGGAGGTGCTGCGGGCTGCGGGAGGCCTGCACGGCTTCAACGGCTGGGAGCGTCCTATCCTTACGGACAGCGGCGGGTTTCAGGTCTTCTCCCTGTCGGGCATCCGCAAGCTGACAGAGGAAGGGTGTGAGTTCCGCTCCCATATTGATGGCTCCAAGCATATTTTCACGCCGGAGAACGTGATGGACACCGAGCGTATCATCGGTGCCGACATCATGATGGCGCTCGACGAATGTCCGCCGGGCCTCAGCGACTATGCCTATGCGAAGAAAAGCCTCGGCATGACGCAGCGATGGCTCAACAGATGCATCAAGCGGTTCAACGAGACTGAGCCGCTCTATGGCTATAAGCAGAGTCTCTTCCCGATCGTTCAGGGTTGCACGTTCAAGGATTTGAGACAGGAAGCAGCCAAGTTTGTGGCTGACAAAGGAGCCGACGGCAATGCGATCGGCGGATTGGCTGTGGGTGAGCCTACAGAGATCATGTATGAGATGATAGAGGTTGTCAATGACATCCTCCCCAAAGACAAGCCCCGCTACCTCATGGGGGTGGGTACGCCGCAGAACATTCTTGAGGGCATAGAACGTGGCGTGGATATGTTCGACTGCGTCATGCCTACGCGCAACGGCCGCAACGCAATGCTCTTCACCTATGAAGGCACAATGAACATGAAAAATAAGAAATGGGAGATGGACTTCTCTCCGCTCGATCCCGACGGCTGCGACATTGACAAGGTGACGACAAAGGCTTACCTCCATCATCTCTTTAAGGCTCAGGAGCTGCTTGCCATGCAGATAGCCAGCATCCATAACCTCGCTTTCTACCTGCGCTTAGTCACCGATGCACGGAAACATATTCTCGCAGGCGATTTCGTGCAGTGGAAGAGCAGTGTCGTAGGGCAGTTAGGCGTAAGAAGATAACAAAGCAATGAAGAGTTTCAAAAAGATAAGAAAGCATCGCCGTTTGTACAAAGCCGGCCGGTGGATAGGAAGGCATCCTAAGTGGCTGCACCGCTTCTTCCACTGGGTGGCTGCGCACACGCGGCTCCTGCAGCGGATATGCAAATGGACAGCAAGGAAGCTGCGCTTTCTCAGCGTGCTCAAGTATCTGAATCCGTTCCGGTACATCAAGCGAATCGACTGGTACATCATCAAGAAGTTTATAGGAACCTATTTCTTCTCTATCGCCTTGATCATCTCCATCTCCATCGTTTTCGATGTCAATGAGAACCTGGCCAAGTTCACAGAGTATCACGCTCCGCTGAGCGCTATCGTCTTCGACTATTACGCGAACTTCATTCCGTATTTTGCCAACCTCTTCAGTGCGCTTTTTGTCTTCATTGCCGTCATCTTCTTCACGACGAAGTTAGCCGGCAACTCGGAGATTATCGCCATGCTCTCGGCGGGAATCTCCTTCAAGCGATTGCTGAGGCCTTACATGTTTTCGTGTATTTTCCTCTCTGCCCTGTCCTATTATCTCTCGGCTTATGTCATTCCCCATGGCACGGTCATCAGACAGAACTTCGAGACGATGTACAAGAACAAGAAGAAAAACACTTCCGCGGAGAATGTACAGCTTCAGGTGGCACCCGGCGTGATCGCTTACATCCAGCACTACGACAACAACATGAAGCATGGCTACGGCTTCTGCCTCGACAAGTTTCAGGAAAAGAAACTTATCTCCCACCTCACAGCTACCGATGTGCAATACGACACCATCTCCGACTCGAAGTATCATTGGAAGCTGAGCAACTGGAAAGTGCGTCAGTTGAAAGGCTTGAGAGAGCACATTACGAGCGGCGCGGAGAAAGACACCTTGATACAGATGGAACCCATGGATTTAGTCTACTCCAAAGGGCAGCAGGAGACCTTAACGTCGCCGGAGCTTAAAGACTATATCTCGAAGCAGATCAACCGAGGTTCCGGCAACGTGGCACAGTATCAGGTGGAATACTACAAGCGCATCGCCTCGTCGTTCGCCTCCTTCATCCTCACGATCATCGGCGCTTCGCTCTCGGCAAGGAAGCGTAAGGGAGGCATGGGACTTTATTTAGGCATAGGCTTGGCGCTCTCCTTTGCCTACATCATGTTCCAGACCATCTCCGCCACGTTTGCCATCAACGCGAACTTCCCCCCGATGCTCGCTGCCTGGCTGCCAAACATCGTCTTTGCAGTCATCGCATTCTTTTGCTACCTCAAGGCGCCGAATTAGTGCAGGGTGCGGCTCTGTAGCCGTCCGCAACAGCATCCTGCGGAAACATTAAAAGAAATTGAACCATGAAATTTGAAGAATTAGAACTTAGCGACAACATCCTCGACGCGCTCTACGACATGCATTTTGAGGATTGCACGCCTATTCAGGAAAATTGTATTCCCCCTATATTGGAAGGCCGCGACGTGCTTGGCGTGGCTCAGACAGGAACGGGTAAGACGGCTGCTTACCTCCTCCCAATCCTCTCACGCCTCGACGAAGGCAACTATCCTAAAGATGCCGTCAACTGCATCGTGATGTCGCCTACACGGGAGCTCGCGCAGCAGATCGACCAGGCCATGCAAGGATTTGCATACTATCTCCCAGAGGTATCGAGCGTAGCAGTGTATGGAGGCAACGATGGCAACCGCTATGATCAGGAGATGAAGAGCATGCGCTTAGGCGCTGACGTCATCATCGCTACCCCGGGACGACTCATCTCACATATATCGATGGGGAACATCGATCTGTCGAAAGTCAGCTTCTTTGTGTTGGATGAGGCTGACCGCATGCTCGACATGGGCTTTTCCGAGGACATCATGAAGATAGCCTCTGGTCTCCCCAAGAACTGTCAAACGATCATGTTCTCTGCCACCATGCCGAAGGACATTGAGAAACTTGCGCAGAACCTGTTGAAGAACCCTGTTGAGGTGAAGCTTGCCGTGAGCAAACCGGCTGACAAGATCCAACAGAGTGCTTATATCTGCTACGAGACACAGAAGCTCAAGATCATTGAGGACATCTTCAAGGCCGGCGACCTGAAGCGGGTCATTATCTTCTCAGGAAGCAAGATGAAAGTGAAGCAGATCAACCAGGCTTTGCAAAAGCTGAATATCAACAGCGGTGAGATGCACTCTGACCTTGAACAAGCCGAGCGCGACGATATCATGTTTAAGTTTAAGAGCGGTCAGATTGATGTGCTCGTTGCCACGGATATCGTGGCCCGTGGCATTGATATCGATGATATTGCCATGGTCATCAACTACGACGTGCCTCACGATGCCGAGGACTATGTGCACCGCATCGGCCGTACGGCACGTGCTGACCGCGATGGTGTGGCAATTACCTTGGTCAATGAGGATGACATGTTTGCCTTCCACCAGATAGAGAAATTCCTCGACAAGGATATCAAGAAGAACCCACTCCCCGAGGGCTGTGGAGAAGGTCCGGAATACACTACCTCCAAACGTCCGGGGCGCAGTTCGGCCAAGAGCCGCCGCCGGAAAGACCGTGACCAGACTTCGCACAAAGATGCCAAGCAGCGCGGTGACCGCAGACAGCGAAACGAGAACAGAAACGAGAATCAGGGCGATCAAAATCAACAGAAGCAAGGACAACAGAAACAAGGACAGCCTAAGCAAAACAAGCAGCGGCAGAACCAGCAGCGGCAAGCACAGCAGGATCAGGAAAAACCTAAGCAGGAGCGCAGACAGCGTGGAAAAGGTCAGAAGCAGGAGCGCCAGCATGCGCAACAGCAGACGCAGACACCCAATGAGGGACAGAAAACACGCGGACGCCATAAGTATGCCGACAAACAGCGTGGGCAGCAGGCCCAGCAGGCCACGCCGGCGAACAATCAGGCCGGTAGTAAAGGCAAGAAGAAAGGCGTGGTACAGCCCAACCTCAACGAGCGCGGCTTGAAAGGATTCCTCAAGCATCCGCTGCGCTGGATCAGAAACATCGGAAAGAAATAATACCTATTTAATATTGTATTATATGGAAAAGGTAAAGAAGAATAATTTGTCAGCGTGCACCACCATTGTTGTGGGTGGCAAACTGACAGGTGACGGATCACGCATCTATGCACGCAGTGAGGACTTTGATGCCATGCGTTGCAAGAACTGGCTGGTCTTTGACGAGACAGACAACGGTCCGGAGGAATTCGTCGCCGACGACAGTGCTTTCAAATGTCCACTGCCCAAGAAACGTCTTGGCTATACAGCGCTTCCCGACTATCAGTATCATCACGAGTGGGGCAGTGCCGGTTTCAACACAGCCGGCGTTGGTGAAAGCTCAACAGAGACAATCTTCTCCAGTCCTGAGGCTTTGGAGCATGATCCTTATGTAGCTGACGGGCTTGCGGAAAACTGTACTTACAACACGGTGCTGCCATATATTCACTCAGCCCACGAGGGTGTGGAGCGATTAGGCGCGATGATTGAGAAGTACGGATCCGCTGAAGGCTTCGGCATCGGCTTCATTGATAACAAGGAGACCTGGTATCTTGAGAATGCCTGTGGTCACCACTGGCTGGCTTGCCGCATCCCGGACGACAAATATTTCGTCACAGGTAACCAAAGCCGGTTCCGCGACTATGACCCGAATGATACAGAGAACTTCCTCGCCGACAAGGATCTCCTGAGCTTCGCGGAGAAAAATGGTCTGTGGGATCCAAAGGAGAAATTCGATTTCCATAAGGCATACTCGAAGGATGATATTGCTGACCATACCTATAACTATACACGTGTATGGGGCTTGCAGAAACTCTTCACACCGTCGATGAAGCAGGATGTGAATGTCAACAACTTCCCGGTCTATGCCGTTCCCGACAGTGGACACATCAACATTCCGGAACTTCGCAAGGCTTTCCGTTTCCATTATGACGGCACGGATCACGATCCGTACCTCCACAACAACGGTCACGAGCCCTGGCGACCGGTCTCCATATTCCGCACCACACAGACTCATCTTCTCCAGGTCCGGCCTTGGCTTCCTGATGCCATCGGTCACATCACCTACGTAGCCAATGGCATGGCTGATCTTGGCGTGTTCTTGCCTGTATACCAAGGCATAAAGAGTTTCCCGAAGGCTTATCAGATTGGTGACAATCATTGTTCAGACGATTCTGCCTACTGGAAATTCCGGAAGGTGATGACGTTAGCTATGACCAACTACAACGCTTATGCTCCTGTAGTGAAGGAACGCTATGCCAAATTAGAGGCTGAGAACGATGAGCGTCAGAAAGAGTTTGAAGCTCGTTATCTCGCTGTCTACAAGGAGAAACCAATGGAGGCCCAGGACATGCTGCAGGCTTTCAGCGATCAGATCCTCAATCATGCGTTAGAGGTCGCCGATGAGCTTACACGTGAGCTCTTCACACGGCTTACGGCTGACACCATGAAGAACTATATGTTCCACGGAGCATAATAAAAAAGAGAAGTCCGGAAGTCAGAAGTCCGGAAGTACAGTCATTACTTCAAGTATACCTGATTGCCAGGTGCTTAAACATACGACTGTACTTCCGGACTTCTATACTTCCGGACTTCTATATCTATACCTGCCTTCCTTACTTCCGGGTCAGATACTTTGTGCACGAACGCGGCTCAGCGTCTCCGGTGTCATCTGCAGATAGCTTGCGATATAGACAAGCGGGGCACGAAGCACCACTTGAGGCTTCATCTTACACAGACGCTTGTAGCGGTTCTGTGCTGTCTCAAAACGCAGCAGATCAGCATGAACCTGCGAGATGATAAGGCTCTCTTCCAAGATTTTACGATAGAGAATCTGTATGTTGACGTTGTGCAAGGCTACTTGCTCCAGCTTATGCTTCGGGATGAGATAAATGACAGAAGGTTCGAGCGCCTCGACCTGAAGTTTCGTAGGCTCCTCTTTGAAGAGACTCTCAATGCACATAAAAATCTCTCCGTCGGCACCAATATGCTCCGTCAGTTCCTTGTCGTTCTTGTAGTAGAACTGTCTGATCAAGCCTTTGTCAATGTAGTAGATGCTTTCACAAACTTCACCTTCCTTAAGAATCATCTCACCTTTGGCGTATTTCTTCGGCACGAGGATGCTTTCCAGCGTATCGAGCTCTTCGTGGGTCATCGTGCTGTACTTGCGCGCCAACTCCCGGGCAATATCACGCGTTGTGTTAAGTAATTCTTTCATTTTCTCTATAAATCTATTTAGGTTATCTGATTATGATTTGTCAATCAAGTTTCAAGACAGCGAGAAAAGCCTTCTGCGGCACCTGCACGTTGCCAATCTGCTTCATGCGCTTTTTTCCCTTCTTCTGCTTCTCCAAGAGCTTGCGCTTACGGCTCACGTCACCACCATAACACTTGGCGAGCACATCCTTACGAACCTGCTTCACGGTCTCGCGTGCCACGATCTTAGCGCCGATAGCAGCCTGGATAGCAATGTCAAACTGCTGACGCGGGATAAGCTCTTTCAGCTTCTCACACATGTTGCGGCCCAAGGTCACGGCATTGTCAACATGGGTCAGCGTGGAGAGTGCATCCACAGGCTCTCCATTGAGGAGGATGTCGAGCTTGATAAGCTTGGAGGGGCGGTAGCTGTCAATATGATAATCGAAGGATGCGTAGCCTTTGGAAATAGACTTGAGCTTGTCGTAGAAATCGATGACGATCTCGCCCAACGGCAGCATGAAGTGAAGCTCCACACGATTGCCTGAGATATACTGTTGGTCTAACAACTCTCCGCGCTTGTCAAGGCACAACTTGATGATAGGACCAATATAGTCGCTCGACGTGATGATGCTTGCACGAATATATGGCTCGTCGATGTGGTCTATTTCTGTGGGATCAGGTAAGCCACTGGGGTTATGCACCTCCAACTCCTCGCCCTGCTTTGTGTACACTTTATAAGATACATTCGGAACGGTGGTGATGACTTCCATGTTAAACTCACGGTCGAGGCGCTCCTGCACAATCTCCATGTGGAGCAACCCAAGGAAGCCGCAACGAAAACCGAAGCCCAAAGCCTGCGACGACTCGGGTGAGAACGTGAGACTGGCATCGTTGAGCTGTAGCTTCTCCAACGAACTGCGCAGGTTCTCATACTCTGCGGGGTCTATAGGATAGACACCCGCGAAGACCATAGGCTTCACTTCCTCGAATCCTTCTATGGCTTCCTTGCAGGGGTTGTTGACATGCGTGATGGTATCACCTACCTTCACCTCTGTGGCATCCTTGATACCCGAGATGATATAACCTACCTCTCCCGTTGACAGCTCCTTGCGCGGTTCAAGATCCATCTTGAGCACACCCACCTCATCGGCCGTGTACTCCATGCCGGTCTGAACGAACTTCACTTTGTCACCCTGCCGCACGCTGCCGTTCATCACCTTGCCTAAGACAATGATGCCGCGGAAAGAGTTGAAGAGGGAGTCGAAGATCATCATCTGCAGCGGAGCCTTCGGATCGCCTTTGGGCGCGGGAATACGCTTCACGACAGCTTTGAGAATGTCGGGCACACCTTCACCCGTCTTACCGCTTGCCCGGATAATATCTTCAGGGTCGCAGCCTATGAGATCCACGATCTCATCTTCCACCTCATCGGGCATGGCGTTGGGCATATCGATCTTATTGATGACCGGGATAATCTCCAGGTCGTGATCGATAGCCATATAGAGATTGGAAATGGTCTGCGCCTGCACGCCCTGCGTAGCGTCTACTACCAAGAGCGCTCCTTCACAAGCAGCAATGCTTCGCGACACTTCGTAACTGAAATCGACGTGTCCCGGAGTATCAATCAAGTTGAGTATATATTTTGTTCCATCAAGCGTATAATCCATCTGGATGGCATGACTTTTAATGGTTATGCCACGCTCCCGCTCGAGATCCATGTCGTCAAGCATCTGATTTTCAGTGATCTTGATTGTCTTGGTATATTCAAGCATACGGTCGGCCAACGTTGACTTGCCGTGATCTATATGCGCTATAATGCAGAAATTGCGGATGTTGTCCATTCGAATTAAGAAATCTTTGAGGCAAAGTTACGAAAAAACTCAAATTTATGGGCAAAAAAAATGATATTTTTCTTAACTTTGCGGATAAAATAGTAGAAGTTAGGAGTTAGAAGTTAGGAGGAAGGAGGAAGGAATCAGGAGGAAGGAATCAGGAGGAGGTTAGTAGAAGATAGGAGTTATAAATATAATGATGATGAAGAAGACATTGATTCTTGCCCTTGCCACCTTAGCATTGACAAGTTGTCATCGCACGAACCTTGAAGATTTGGCTGCTAAAACGGCTGAAGAATATACGGAGCGGTACTGCCCCACCCCTTTCGAGGACAATCAGCGCACTGACAGTGTGGGCTTCGACCGAGCTACTCATACGTTTAGTTATTATTACACGCTCTCGGGAAAGATTGATAATCCGGAGTTTTTAGCAAAAAATCGGAAGCAGATCGTTGCGTCTATCCGGGGCAGTTTGAAAGACAACACCAGTATGAAAGAATACAAGCAGGCCGGCTATAATTTCCGGTATGTATTCCGTTCGCAGAAGAGCGGGAGCGTGTTGATAGAGAAGACTTTCACCAAGAAAGAATACTAAACAGCTATGGCGAAAGACAAAACGATGTTTGTCTGCAGCAACTGCGGCTATGAGTCGGCCAAATGGCTTGGCCGATGCCCATCCTGCGGTGAATGGGACAGTTTCAAGGAGATCAAGGTGGATGCTGACTACGGCTCCATGAACGCCCGCAACACGGCCGCAACGTTACGCCGTGGAGGCGGCAAGGGGCTCGTTCCGCATGGCGAGAGCAAGCCCCTGCGCCTGAAAGAGATTCCTTTGGAGGATGCTCCGAGGATCGACACCCACGACGTTGAGCTTAACAGAGTGCTTGGCGGAGGCATCGTACCGGGAAGTATCGTACTTTTAGGCGGTGAGCCAGGAATAGGCAAGTCGACACTCACCTTGCAAACCATTCTCGGAATGGAGAATATGCCGATACTTTACGTCAGCGGCGAGGAGAGCGCGCATCAGATCAAGATGAGGGCTGAACGCATTCAGAAAACTGTGAGCGACAATGTCTTTATCCTCTGCGAAACATCCTTGGAGAAGATCTATGCAGGCATCCAGGAACTTCAACCGAAGTTAGTTGTCGTCGACTCAATCCAGACCATCTCCACCGATCAGGTCGACTCTTCCCCGGGCAGCATCTCCCAGGTGCGTGAATGCGCGGCATCATTGCTGCGTTTTGCCAAGAGCAGCGGAGTGCCGGTCCTGCTCATCGGCCATATCAACAAGGAAGGTACTTTGGCCGGACCGAAGATATTGGAACATATCGTAGATACCGTGATCCAGTTTGAGGGGGACCAGCACTATGTCTACAGAATCTTGAGAAGCATTAAGAACCGCTTCGGAAGCACGTCGGAGCTCGGCATTTATGAGATGCGGCAAGATGGGTTGCGGGCGGTCTCCAATCCTTCCGAGCTCTTGCTGACTGAGGATCATGAGGGGCTCTCGGGTGTGGCCATCAGCTCTACGATTGAAGGCGTGCGTCCTTTCCTCGTTGAGACTCAGGCACTCGTTTCTTCAGCAGCTTACGGCACGCCACAGCGCTCCGCCACAGGCTTTGACCAGCGACGGCTGAACATGCTGCTTGCTGTTCTTGAGAAGCGCGTAGGCTTCAAGTTGATGCAGAAAGACGTGTTCCTCAATATCGCTGGAGGACTGAAAGTCACCGACATGGCGATGGATCTCAGTGTCATTGCCGCGGTGTTGTCGAGCAATGTAGACACCCCGATAGAGACGGGCTGGTGCATGTGCGGAGAGGTAGGATTGAGCGGCGAGGTGAGACCCGTGAGCCGTGTCGAGCAACGCATCGCTGAAGCCGAAAAGCTCGGATTCAAGCACATCATTCTCCCGGCTTACAATCTGAAAGGTATCAATCCACAAAAATACGCTATTCAGCTTCACCCCGTGAAGAAAGTGGAGGAAGCGTTGAGAGCATTATTCAATTCTTAATTAAAAATCAATAGTAAATATCAATCCATGAAAGACAGTATCATTATCGTCAGCGGCGGAATGGATTCTATCACGATGCTGTACGAATATAAAGACCGGATTGCGTTAGGCGTATCGTTCAACTATGGCAGCAACCACAATGCGCGCGAGATCCCTTTTGCAGAACTGCATTGCAAGCGTCTGGGCATTCCACACATCACCATCGACTTAGGTTTCATGCACAAGTATTTCAAGTCGAGCCTGCTTGAGGGAGCCGAAGCGATCCCTGAGGGCAACTATGACGACGAGAACATGAAGTCGACGGTAGTCCCGTTCCGCAACGGCATCATGCTCTCCATCGCCGTAGGCCTGGCCGAATCAAACCACCTCAAGTATGTGATGATGGCCAATCATGGCGGCGACCATGCCATCTATCCCGATTGCCGTCCCGAGTTTGTCAAGGCAATATCGGCCGCTTCACAGGCCGGCACCTATGAGAACGTCGAGGTGTGGGCACCCTATACCAACATCACAAAAGCTGACATTGCGCGTCACGGAAAGGCACTCGGCATTGACTACAGTGAGACTTGGAGCTGCTACAAAGGAGGCGAGAAGCACTGCGGAAAGTGCGGTACATGCCGCGAGCGGAAAGAAGCCTTACGCGAGGCCGGAATCATTGATACGACAAAATATGAGGAATAACAGAAATCAGCTCAACCTCGCTTTCTCCTGGCTGATGGGGCTCGTGTTGGTTTCCTCCATCTTGTCGGCTTGCAACAAGAGTTATGAGGAAAAGAAACAGGAGGAAAGAGCGTCGAAGGAACAGTTGCGACGCGAAGACAGCCTGGCACTGAAAATTGCCGTCACGCCCACGCTTGACGGTCTGCCTCTGTTCATCGGGGTTGAGGACAGCATGTTCGTAAAGAATGGAGTGGATGTGCACCTCAAGCAACGGGGCGGACAGATCGATTGCGACACGCTGATCAGAGGTGGATATGTGGAAGGCTTTGTCAGCGACCTGATACGTACGGAGCGATTGAAGAAAGAAGGCATTGAGCTGAGGTACGTCACGGCCACGAACAGTTATTGGCAACTCTATACCAACCGCATTGCACGTATCAAGGAGCTCAAGCAGCTCTCCGACAAGATGATCGCCATGGCGCGGTTCTCGGTTACAGATTATCTGGCCGATTACGCCATCGACAGCGCGCGGCCGAAATACGACGTGTATAAGATTCAGATCAATGACCCGCGCACCCGGATAAAGATGATTCTCAACAACGAGATGGATGCTGCGCTCTTTACGGAGCCCCAGGCCACTACAGCAAGGCTCTATGGCAACCCCATGCTCATGGACAGCCGCGACAAGAATGTGCGCATGGGTGTCATCGCGTTCCGCGAAAAAGCGCTCAAGGATAAACGCAGACAGCAACAGCTCAAGGCTTTTGTCAAGGTCTATAACATGGCTGTCGACTCGATCAACAAGAACGGCTTCTTGCCTTATGCCGCTATCATCAGCAAATATACAAGTGCTGATCTCAAGACGATCAAGGCATTGCCCCAATTAAGGTTCAGCCATGTCACGCCTCCACGGGCTCATGACATCGCCATTGCTAAAAGACACTAATATGGCTAAACTCGATTCTACCAACTGGAAAGATTACATTCATCAGGCAGCTTTGCTTCAGAGCCAGCTCGCTGACGGCTGTCCTTTGGCCACCGTACTTGAAGGAACGAACAAACTGTTGGCTGATTATTCGATCACGGCCAATGACGACCTGGAAGATGTCAGCAACAGTTACCGCATGATGAGCGACTTCATGCTCCTTGGATATCAGGATAAGCAGCGGCCGCATTTGTATGAGCAACTGTCGCGCCGTCTCTATCGCATTCTTTCAGATCTCGTGCTGCAGGCGCGCGTCAAATTTGATTCCTCGGTGATCCCGCTTCTTGCCGGGAAGCCGGTCGGTCAGCTTGATAAGGACAGTTTGCGCGAGCGCCTCGAAGCGTTTGTCTCTGACAGCGCCCTGCTAACCCTCGAACCGAAAGCGAGTGCTGCAGAGAAGAGCAAAGAATTGTATGAGCAACGCCTGAATGTCATCTCCAAGGCTTTCACGGATATCGTTGTCGCACATCAATGGAGCAATGACTATGCCTCTGACATAGCTGACCTCATTCTTTCTCCCACCATCGACATCACAGACGCACTCACGCTCTGTGCTGCTGTGATGATGGCGGCGCTGCTCTCCCCCGATGCCGCGAAGGTGACGCTGCTGCTGAAGATATACCGGGAAGCAACAGATGAAAAACTGAAGCAGCGTGCGCTTATCGGCTGGGTGTTCGCATTGGACAAGGGCGATTACCGGCTGTTCCCGGAAATCTCACGCAATGTCAGCCAACTGTTGAAGGATGACAACTTCCGCGAGGAGCTGATCCAGCTGCAGATGCAGGTCGTCTATTGTCTGACAGCTGAGCAGGACACACAAACTTTGGAGCGCGATGTCATTCCTAATATCATGAAGAATCAGAACCTTGAGATTACCCGGTTCGGTATCCGCGAGAAAGATGAGAACCCGATGGATGAGATTCTTCATGGCGACAACAGTGACCGGAAGTTGGAAGAGCTGGAAGAGAGCATGCGTAAGATTTCGGACATGCAAAAACACGGTGCGGACATCTACTTTGGCGGATTTTCGAAGATGAAGCGGTTCGGCTTCTTTTATACCCCCGCCAATTGGTTCACGCCGTTCTATATCCAGCATCCCGGGCTCGAGCAGATCCCTGAGACGATCCGGGAAGCGAAGTTCATGACCTCCCTACTGTCGAGCATGCCGTTCTGTGATTCGGACAAATATAGTTTCGCCTTGGCTATGTCCACTGTCTATGCGCAACTTCCCGATAATATCAAAGAGATGTTGGGCAACAATGTGGCCATGGAGGTTCCCGGAGCCGAAGGCATCATCAACACGCCGGCCTTCTATCGCCGCCAATATCTTCAAGATCTATACCGTTTTTTCCGCATCAACGACAGCCGCAGGGCTTTCAGAGATCCATTCAGCCACAAGGACAATAAGCTCTTTTTAGACAATCCGTTGTTCGTCAGTGCCTTGCACGACGGGGCAATCAGCGTTGTGACCTTCCTGCTGAGACGCAGGCTGTTTATTGAGGCAAAGGTGATGCTCAATATTTATTTTGATGAGAACAGGTTGAATGACAATCTCTTAGCTGCCCGCATCGCGTTGAAGGAAGGCCATTATGGACAAGCCGAGACTTTGTTTGCAAAAGCCTATAACATCGAGGGAGGCAAAGAGAAAGCTCTCAAAGGGTATGCATTGGCATCGTTCCGCTGTGCCCACTACGCCCAGGCTTCCAAGCTCTACAGACAGTTGTCGGTACTCTTTCCCGGGAAAGAGCTCTACCCCATGAATGAGGCCATCGCGCTCATCAATGACGATCGGGCGGATGAGGCTGTCAAGATTCTGTATGAGCTCTATTATCAGGATCAGAACAATGCGGATGTCAAGCGTGTGCTTGCCTGGGCATTGCTTTGCACAAAGCAACTTGACAAGGCGGCAAAGTTCTATCGTGAGCTCTTATGCTTGGATAAACCAGAGGCTGCCGACTATCTGAATGCCGGCTACTGCGCATGGTTTAACAGGAAGATCAAGGAGGCCGCACAATTGTTTGGCAAAGCCAAAGCGCTGCTTCCCGACAAGCCGCTTTCGGATAAGTTCAAGGAAGATACTGCATTGCTTGACACTTATCAGATTGATTTGACTGACCGGGCGATCATGGCAGGGATGTAGCTGTTTGAGGACGCAGATAATCCAGAAGTTCAGAAAATAAGAAGTCCGAAAGTCCTGTCATTACTTTTGCTATACCTGATTACCAGATACTCAAGCATTTGACAGGACTTCCGGACTTCTTGTCTTCCGAACTTCTAATATTATTATCCGTTCATAGAAGCCAGGAACTCGATGTTGTTCCGTGTGTGTTGCATCCGGTCGTGAATGGTGTTCATGGCCTCTATCGGATTCATGTCAGCTATATATTTGCGGAGAATCCACATCCGGTCGAGCGTTATCTTGTCCTGAAGGAGATCGTCACGGCGCGTGCTTGAAGCCACGAGGTTAACAGCGGGGAAGATACGCTTGTTGGAGAGGCTGCGATCGAGCTGGAGCTCCATGTTACCTGTACCCTTGAACTCCTCGAAGATCACCTCGTCCATCTTGGAACCGGTATCGATAAGCGCCGTAGCGATAATCGTCAACGATCCTCCTCCCTCGATATTTCGTGCTGCACCAAAGAAGCGCTTCGGCTTCTGCAATGCGTTGGCATCCACACCACCGGTCAATACCTTACCCGATGCCGGAGACACGGTGTTGTAGGCACGCGCAAGACGCGTGATAGAGTCGAGGAAGATGACAACATCGTGCCCGCATTCTACCATACGCTTAGCCTTCTCCAATACGATTCCGGCAATCTTCACGTGACGCTCAGCGGGCTCGTCGAAGGTTGAGGCAATCACTTCCGCATTTACCGTACGCGACATATCCGTCACCTCCTCAGGGCGCTCATCGATGAGAAGCATCATCAGGTAAGCCTCCGGATGGTTGGCAGCGATGGCGTTGGCGATGTTCTTCATCAAGATTGTCTTACCGGTCTTAGGCTGGGCTACGATCAGCGCACGCTGGCCTTTACCGATCGGCGCAAAGAGATCAACAATGCGTGTAGAGAGATTCGTGGTTGCGGGATCGCCAGTGAGGTTAAACTTCTCATCGGGGAAGAGCGGAGTAAGGTTTTCGAAGGGCACACGGTCACGAATCTCTTCCGGCTGGCGGCCATTAATAGAAACGATGCTTGTCATCGGGAAGAACTTCTCACCCTCGTGAGGCGGACGCACGCGGGCCTCAATCACGTCTCCGGTCTTCAAGCCATATCTGCGCACCTGATTATTAGGTACATAGACATCATCAGGCGAAGAAAGATAATTATAGTCGCTGGAGCGCAGGAAGCCATATCCGTCCGGCATCACCTCCAACACGCCGTTTGCCGTAATCAGATCGGTGAAATCGAATGGTTCAGGTTCTTCCGTATCGTTGACGAGCGGTGCGGGAGGCATCTCTTCTATCTCCTGAGGCTGATGGACGAAGGCGGGGCCTGTCGTAGGATGATCAAACATATCATAGTTGGGGGTGATACCCTGATCTTCGACCGGTAAGTCGACGACCGTAATAAAGTCTGTTCCATCTCCGGGGTCTCCTTCCCACACAGCATCATCGTCTTCAGGAGCCTGTTCCTGATCAGCCTCATCAGCCTCCTGGGCGTCCTGCTGTCCTTCCGTTTCGTCCTCTGCTCTTGCAGCTTCGTTGTGGGCATTGATCCTGGCCTGTAGCTCAGCAATCTTGTTTGTACCTTCTTCCGGCTCTTCTATCAGATCCGTAGCGCTGTCTTGCTGTTCTTCAGTCTGATCGGTCGGAGCCGTTGCAGCCGGAGCCTCAGTCTGATCTCCCGCAGCAGGTTCTGAAGCAGGTTCTGAAGAAAGTTCTGCAACCGGCTCGGTGGCAGTCTTAGAGGCCGTAGCGGCGATATGTTTTTTCAAAGCATCGATCTGTTTCATCAGATCACGCTCTTTCTTCGTCTTCGGGCCTCTGTGCTTAGGCTGATTTTTAAGTGTATTCTCCAACTCGGCGAGAAGCTGTTCCGCGTCGGTGACATCAGGGAACAACGACTTCTCCTGTTCCTTAGCTGTTGCTTTCGTGCTTCGCTTACGGCGATTGTCTTTGATAGGGTTCTTGCTTCCCTCTACCTCTGCCTGCCTGTCAAGAATGGCATATACAAGATCTTCTTGCTTGCCATAGTCATCCGGATTAAGCTCAAGCGACTTAGCAATTTCTCCAAGCTCCTCCATGCTCTTGGCAGATAATTCGTCTTTGCTATACATATATAATATGTGAAATATTGATTTTCAAAATAAGACCAACACTTCCAAAGAAATAGAAATGTCTTCAATAAGTCTAATTAATGCTGCAAAGGTAATAAAAAAACAATTAGTTCTATTCTTTTTCTCTGATTATTTTTCTAAATATTTTTCCGTCAAGTTATCGGGAAGCCTATTCTATGCCCGACCGTGTCTTAAAATTGAAGAAAGAACAATCCTATCGTTTTGGATTAAAGGTCTTACCGATGTTGTAGGCTTTCATAAAGTCGGGTATGCCATAGCCAAAGACATTGTCAGGCCACTGATATCTGTCGGCTGAAGATCTTACGACATGAAGAATTTGCCGGGCATTTAAGCCGGGAAGTGCCTGCCAAAGGCAAGCCACAAGCCCGCAGATGATAGGCGAGGCAAAGGATGTTCCGTTGTTCGTCGTCAGTGTTCCGGCACCATCAATAACCGTCACGCCGACACCCGGACCGCAGACATCGGGCTTGACACGTCCGTCTTGCGAAGGACCGAGGCTGGAGAAGAGCGCGATCGTGCTGTCCGCGTCCACGGCTCCGACCGTGAGTATGTCGTCCGCATCGGCGGGAACACTGATCTTATGCCATTGGGTGCTTCCTTCGTTTCCTGCTGCATTGCAAAGCACGATACCCTTGGAAGCCAACATAGAGGCCGTCTGACTGACAAACGTCGTGCGACCGTTCAAGTCGCGGTAGTCTGGACCGATAGAGTCGCCGTCCCAATGGATATAACCTAACGAAGAATTGATCAGGTCTGCGCCGATAGAGTCAGCATATTCGGCCCCCATCGTCCACGAATCTTCCTCGGCCCGTGTCTCAGTGTTTGTGTCCTCCGTGCGTATCAGCGCATAGTCGGCCTCCGGAGCCGTGCCGATCAACTTACCCCGCTGATTGGCACCCATGACCGAGAGCACCATCGCGCCATGATAATGCTCTGCATAGATACTTTGTGTACGGCGCGGCGCGAAGTCGGCGGTCGCTACGACAGAAATAGCTTTCAAGGCCGGAATTCTGTCAGCGTTATGAAAGCCCGCGTCGAGAATGGCAATCAACTTTCCTTTGCCTTTGAATCCCAATTCATGGAGTTTGTGACCATTGACAGGCTTGATCTGTTTCCAACCGGCACCATACGTTGAATGCGACACGGTATCTTTAAGCATCAGATGGCCTACGTCTGAACGGGGAATAAAAAGCATAGAGTCGGGAGAGACATAGAGCTTAAGGCACCGACTGACGAACGGAAGTTTTTGAGTCACTTCACTTACATTGTCTGTGGGCGACGCAACGACAATCGTGTTGTGCCATCGGCTGGTTCCCATCACCGTCAGTCCTGCGCTTCTGACGCTCTCTAAATAAGCAGGCGATACCGGCAGGTCCGTGGAATCAACGGAAATGCCTTGCTGCCTGCGCCTGTCAATGGCCCGTTGGGAAAGAAAGGCATCAGGACGGCTGAGCGAAAAAGGCGAGTGGTTTTTATCCTTGAGATAAAGGCGGTAGATGAAACTCTTTTTTAGCGCCACCTGATGAAAAGCCTTGTCTTTTGCTGACAGAGAGCAAGCAAAGGAAAAGAAGAGTGACAAAAAGAAGACTGTTCGCATTATTGGGTCTAATCTGATCTATTAACCAGCCATTCACAGGAATGGCAACAACTCATTGCATCAAAATGAACAAATATAATGTAGTAAGGAAAGGCTTCAAGAGAATGAGTCAAGGAAATGTTTCTATTTCAATGAAGCGTTTCAATGAAGTCATTGATATCCTTGCATCTTTCAATGGCAGGCTCATACCCCATTGAGGCAGCTTTCTTCCACAGATAGACGGCTTTGGCGGCATCTTCAACCACACCGTTACCTCTCCAGCAACACCAGCCATAGAGATAGATACCTTCCGCGTCTCCGTTCTTTTCAGCATATTTTAAGATACGGCAGGCATCCTCATAGTTTTGTATCTCAAGGAGGTGGCGGGCACGACCCATAGCATGAGCAAAGGTCTCGCCCGGTCCTTCATCAGAGAATCCGAAAAACGATCGCCAGGGGATCTTCATCGTTTAATAGTCGCTTTCACTATCGTCACTGATCTCCTCAGCCTCATAGTTGAGATCGTCAGGAGTCGTCTCATATGTAGTGCGGTAACTCTCCTCCGTGAGCTTGTCATCATCGAAGGCATCATCGTTGTCCTCGTCATCCTGCTTATCTTCATCCTCCGGCAGATCCTCATCCTTGTCCTCGTCGTCTTCGCCATCGTAATCCAAAGATGAAGATTTAGGTGTTTCAACGACAGGCTTTGTGTCTTCCTCCGACTTTTCCTTTACGAAGATGGCCTCGGTCCAACTGCCCTTAGGTATCTCAAGCACCTCATAGCCGTCGCTCATCTTCTTGTCGTAGAGGCCTCCGGCTTTATGCAGACGGTCGGCAGGAAGTGTCGTGGTAGAGATGTCGAAAGCACTCTCGATGATATCCTGAATGCTCTGCGGAAGGCTCTCCCATCCACCGCCGAAGTTCCTGTCCAACACTTCAACAAGCTTTGCGGCAGAGATGTGCCCCACGTTCTCATAGGTCAGATCGGTCACCCGCATGATGGCGCGCTTCTTAATGGCCACCTTCTGCTTGTTCTGCTCATCAATAGAGATAGCACCTACTTTGAAACCGCGCTGCTCGAGCTTTTCTATGACGACAGGCTTGTCGACCTTTACTTCCTCTATTTCAAAAGCAGTCTTGATAATATCGATAAAGCGCCGAATGTTGTCCTTAAGTTCGCTGTCTTTACTGGCAGCTTCCCACATACGGAAGACATCATTCTCCTGAATGTCCCATACATTGCTCTTAGTCAATGTCTTAACGGTAATAGCTTTCTTGTCTTTCATGATATGACCTTTATATGCGTGCAAAATTAACTATAAATCCTAAATAAGCAAACATTTCTTGAAAAATAATTGCTATTACTTTATGCGAGTGTTCAATTAATTTCTTAATTTTGCAAGAAAATAATTATTTTCCTATGCATGAGAGCGACTCGATAGTTATTATCCCCACTTACAATGAGAAAGAGAACATGGAAAAGATTATCCGTGCCGTGTTTTCTTTGGAGAAGTGTTTTCATATTTTGGTGATTGATGACGGCAGCCCTGACGGCACCGCTTCGATCGTGAAGCGTCTGCAAAAGGACGAGTACGGCGATCGCCTGTTTCTGATTGAGCGTCAGGGCAAGCAAGGTCTGGGTACCGCTTATATCACAGGCTTCAAATGGGCCTTGGAACGCGCCTATGAGTACATCTTTGAAATGGATGCTGATTTCAGTCACAACCCGAAGGATTTGCCGCGGCTCTATGCGGCTTGCCACGACGAGGGCGCTGACGTGGCTGTCGGCTCACGCTATGTGACGGGGGTCAATGTCGTCAACTGGCCTATGGGTCGTGTGTTGATGAGCTATTTCGCCTCTCAGTATGTGCGGTTCGTCACAGGAATCAACATCCACGACACCACTGCGGGCTTCGTCTGCTATCGTCGCCGGGTGCTGAAGACGATCGACCTCGACAAGATTCGCTTCAAGGGATATGCGTTTCAGATAGAGATGAAATACACTGCCTACAAGATCGGATTCAATATTAAAGAGGTATCGGTCGTCTTTGTGAACCGCAAGGAGGGAACGAGCAAGATGAGCGGGGGCATCTTCTCCGAGGCGCTCTTTGGCGTCATGAGGCTCCGTCTCGACGGTTGGTTCAAGAAATATCCTAAACCCGTAGAATGAAGTTTAGCGACTTACTGAGTCTTTATGGCCGCCTGCCGCAGGCTGGCGCGTTGTTGAAGACTTTAGACGACAAGAAGGTTCACAAGCTCTTCATAGAGGGTCTTGTGGGCTCTTCCGCGCCCATGCTCTTTTCATCAATAGCCGGGCGGCTGAACCGGATGGTGCTCTTTATCTTTGATGATACTGATGAGGCCGGCTATTTCTTCAATGACCTCAAGAGCGATCAGGCTTGCTTCTTTCCTTCCGCCTATCGCAGAGCGGTGAAATACGGTCAGCGCGACGATGCCAATGAGATTCTGCGGACAGAAACATTGGCGGCCGTCTCCGCTCAGACCAGGCCGCTCTTTATCGTCACTTCTCCGGAGGCCGTAGCAGAACTTGTTGTCTCTCAGAACCACTTCGATGAGCGGCGTATCTCACTGAAAACGTCACAGACCATTGACATCACCGATTTGGAGCATCGCCTGCGCGACCTTGGCTTCAACGAGGTGGATTATGTCTACGAGCCCGGTCAGTTTGCGGTGCGTGGAAGCATCGTGGATGTCTATTCCTTTAGCAGCGAACTGCCTTTCCGCATTGATTTCTTCGGTGACGAGATTGATACCATCCGCACGTTCTCCGTGGAAGACCAGCTGTCTCAAGACCGCCGGTCACAAATAGAGATCGTGCCGGAATTGGCCGTCACAGAGTCGGAGAAGGTTCCGTTCCTGCATTTTCTTCCTGATGACACACTCATCGTGATGAAAGATAAGCGGTTCGTCTTCGATACCATACAGCGTATTTATAATGAAGGATTTTCCTCGCAGGCCATGACGGAGCGTCTCGAAGGCGCCACGGAGGTGGAGCAGGAGCAGATCCGTCGCGAGATGAACCGTGAAGCGGTGCTCTGCAAACCTACGGTCTTCAGTGATGAACTGGCCAGGTTCCAGCAAGCTGAACTTACAGCATCCAACGGCGCGCAGGACACTCCTGATGCCACCATCACTTTTCATACCAAGCCACAACCGCTCTTTCATAAGAATTTTGACTTGCTGAAACAGTCGTTGGAGGATTACCGGCTTCAAGGGTATAAGATTTATATTCTTGCTGACAGCGAAAAACAACAGCAGCGACTGAAGGACATTCTCAACGACATGTCTGCGGAAGAGGTGACCGACAAATTAGGCGACCACCTTATCGCCGTGGACAAGACCGTGCACGAGGGGTTCGTGGACAGCGATCTCAAGGCTTGCTGCTTCACCGACCATCAGATCTTCGACCGGTTCCATAAATACAACCTCAAGTCGGACAAGGCACGCTCCGGGAAGATGGCGCTCACGATGAAGGAGTTGCAGCAGATGGAGCCGGGCGACTATCTTGTGCATGTCGACTTCGGCATCGGAAAGTTCGGAGGACTGATCAAGGTTCCAAGTCCGCAAGGTGGCTATCAGGAAGTCATCCGCATCATTTATCAGAACAACGACAAGGTGGATGTCTCCATCCACTCGCTCTACAAGATCTCCAAATACCGTGCCGCTGACACGGGGGAGCCTCCGCGTCTGTCCACGCTCGGTACAGGTGCCTGGGACAGGCTCAAGGAGCGTACCAAAAAGAAGATCAAGGACATTGCCCGCGATCTTATCCGCCTATACGCCAAGCGCCGCCACGAGAAGGGATTTGCGTTCTCACCCGACAACTTCATGCAGCATGAGCTGGAGGCCAGCTTTCTCTACGAGGACACGCCCGACCAGCTCAAGGCTACACAGGATATCAAGGCAGACATGGAACGGGCCGTGCCCATGGACCGCCTCGTGTGTGGTGATGTGGGATTCGGCAAGACAGAGCTTGCCGTACGTGCCGCGTTCAAGGCGGCCTGTGACGGAAAGCAGACGGCCGTCCTTGTCCCGACGACGGTCCTCGCCTACCAGCATTTCCAAACCTTTAAGAAACGCTTGCACGATTTCCCCGTGCGAGTGGATTATCTCTCGCGCGCACGGTCGGCGAAACAAACAAGGCAGGTCCTGGAAGATCTTGCCGCCGGACGGACCGACATCATCATAGGTACACATAAGCTCTTGGGCAAAACCGTGAAATGGCACGATCTCGGACTTCTTATCATCGATGAGGAACAGAAATTCGGTGTGTCAACGAAAGAGAAACTGAGGAAGTTGAAGACGAACGTCGACACGCTCACAATGTCGGCCACGCCTATCCCCCGCACCCTCCAGTTCTCGCTCATGGGAGCCCGGGACATGAGCATCATGCGCACCCCGCCACCCAACCGATACCCGATCCATACGGAGCTATGCACCTTCTCCCATGAGGTCATCGCCGACGCTATCAATTTTGAGATGAGCCGATCGGGACAGGTCTTCTTTGTCAACGACCGTATATCGAGTCTCCCGCATATCGCTGAGCTCATCCATCAGTATGTTCCCGACTGCCGTGTGGCGATCGGTCACGGACAGATGTCGCCGGAGGAGCTGGAGAAGATCATCATGGGCTTCATCAATTATGAATATGACGTGCTGCTCTCGACAACGATCGTTGAGAACGGTGTCGACATCCCCAATGCCAACACCATCATTATCAATGATGCGCAGCATTTCGGTCTCTCCGACCTTCATCAGATGCGCGGACGTGTAGGGCGTTCCAACCGCAAGGCTTTCTGTTACCTCCTTGCCCCACCCCGTTCGGCGCTCACCCCCGAGGCCCGCCGTCGCCTGGAGGCTTTGGAAACCTTCTCCGACCTCGGCAGCGGCTTCAACCTCGCCATGCAGGATCTCGACATCCGTGGAGCAGGCAACCTCTTAGGCTCCGAGCAGAGCGGTTTCATGGAGGACTTAGGATATGAAACGTATCAAAAGATTCTCAATCAGGCCGTCACAGAACTGAAGAACGACGAGTTTCAGGATCTCTATGCCGATGACATCAAGGAAGGCCGCGAGGTCTCCGGCGAAGAGTTCGTGGAGGACTGCGCCGTTGAGAGCGATCTGCCGATGTTCTTCCCCGATACGTATGTGCCGACGAGCTCGGAGCGTATGCTGCTCTATCGAGAGCTCGACAACATCACTGACGACGATGCCCTGAAGACTTATCGCCAGCGACTCGTAGACCGATTCGGCCCCGTGCCCCATGAGGGTGAGGAACTGATGCAGGTCGTCATGCTCAGACGATTGGGCCGCAAGCTGGGTTGCGAGAAGATCATGCTGCGACAAGGCATCATGACGATGCAGTTTGTCTCCAACCAGGCATCCGCTTTCTACAAGAGCAAAGCCTTCGGTCGCATCATTCGTTATGTCATGGACAATCCGCGCCGTTGCAACTTCAAAGATGCCAACGGCCACCGGCTCATCAAAATCAGCAATGTGCCGAGTGTGGCAGAGGCTGTGACAGTACTGAAAAATATGCAATAAGAACAGACTCAAAGATCGCCAATGCATCGTTCATGCGCAAACGAGAGAAGAATTAACGCGTTATATCACTGGAGTTGATGCCCGGTGAGATTACAGGGACTGCCTTCTTCATAGAAGCAGTCCCTTTTTTAGTGGTCAAGTATTATCACGTTTTATCTAAAAATAAGATATTGTATTCAAGTATGGAACACAACCCAAATAAATTAATAGATGTTTCTTGCTGCGGCAACTGCATCGTCTCATCGTGACACGGATGAGGCAGGATCGTGACACGGATGAGACAGGATCGTGACACGGATGAGGCAGGATCGTGACACGGATGAGGCAGGATCGTGACACGGATGAGGCAGGATCGTTACGGGTGGGACGCAGTGTATCATCCACTTGTGTGGGAGTATGAGAACAATCAGGTGGACCTCAAGATGGACACGACGGCGGAATATATGAACAAGAAATTTAAGATGGAGCTCTCCTTTGAGGAGAAAGAGCTGATTGAGCCAATCAGAAAAGATTACAACTCTTTTTCGCTTGGTTGCTATTCCCTTATTACCCTAATCCCCAATCATTTACGCACATCCAATTTCGCAACTTGCTGACTATAAACGAAAAAAGGAAGCCTTCATCAGACTTCCTTTTAGACTTAAAAGCGGAAAGACGGGGATTCGAACCCCGGATACCCTTTGGAGGTATACACGCTTTCCAGGCGTGCCTCTTAAGCCACTCGAGCATCTTTCCCTTTATAGCTTAACACCCACAAATGAGGTCTATCTCATTTGCGGGTGCAAAGGTAACAACTTTTCCTTAAAGATTCACATCCCTGACGAGTATTTAATATATTTTAATCATGAGACCAACCCGTCAAGAATGATTTCGCCTCGATCAGCCTGCGCATCTCATCTCGTTGAGCAACTGTTTTTGTTTCTCTGTGAGATTAGTAGGCAATTTGACATTGTAGGTAATGATCAGGTCTCCGTACGTACCGTCTCCCCTGTCATAGCCTTTGCCACGCAGCCGCACTTTCGTGCCATTCTGTGTCTCGGGTTTAACCTTCAGTTTGATCTTTGAACCGTCGCGGAGCTGTATGATGACCTCACCGCCTAAGAGAGCGGTGTACAGGTCAATATTGACTTTCGCGTCCATCTCTCCGGTGCTTGTGCGGTAAGTGGAACCTCCGGTACCGTGAGACCCCATATTGCCGAAGAGATCCTCGAAGAAGCTTGAGAAACCACTGCCGCCGTTGCCGAAGCTGGAGAAGTCGAAGCCGTCAAAGGGAGAACCACCGGATGTAGAACTCCAATGAAACTCCTGACCACCACCGGCACCGCCGCCCTGGTTGAAGGCATCTGCCTCTTTCCAGTTCTGGCCGTACTGATCATATTTCTTGCGTTTTTCCGGATCGCTGATCACCTCGTAAGCCTCGTTGAGTGCCTGAAACTTAGCCTTAGCCTTCGGGTCATCAGGGTGAAGATCAGGATGGAATTGCTTAGCGCGCTTGAGATAAGCCCGCCTCACGTCTTTCTGTGGAATGTCTTTACTGACACCCAAGATCTTATAATAGTCAATAAATGCCATATTCAATCCTCCATTTCAATTAATATTTACTATGATCTGTCCAACAAAATTTATGCCATAAGGCTATCAGAGGAATGAAATAGTTTATTAATTGACAATTTCCAAAGACATATTATTTGACGATAGCCCCTGCTACCGCATTGGCCACATAAGATCGGAGCGCAATGACGTTGCCCTCGCCATCAGGATGTACACTGTTGGTCAGCAAGATGATGCTGACATCTTTGACAGGATCTATGACGATGCTCGTTCCTGTAAACCCTGTATGGCAGTAAGTCTCCTCGCTGAGCATATCGCCTTTGTTGGATGAATAATCCGAATAGCAGTCCCATCCGGGTGTACGCCCGAACTTCTCTACCCTTTTGGGTACCGTCCGCATCGCTTTGACGGCAGCCGGACTGAGGATACGACGACCGTTCCAAGCACCTCCGTTCTGCAAGGCCGCACAAAAGACAGCTATGTCTTCAGCTGAAGAAAACAAGCCGGCATTGCCCGAGATGCCTCCGTTCATGATGCGCGCCAACGGATCGTGAACCACGCCCAAGAGGCACTTGCCGTCAGCCTGCTGCTGGGTCGGCGCACAAAGCCTCACGAGATCCTTCGATGGACAATAGTCGGTATGCTTCATGCCTAAGACATCGAAGATATGCTGCTTGGCGAAGTCGCGGAGGTTCTGGCCGGAGACCGACTCTATGATACGCTGTAGGGTGATATAATTGAGACAACTGTACTGGCAGTCTGTGGTCGGTTCAAAGTCGCGTTTGCAGTGAGCGATATAATCGATCAATCCATCACGGTTGGGCGCTCCGTACTTGGCTTTGACAGTCTTCACGTCTGCATAAGGAGGCAAGCCGGAGGTGTGAGTCATCAGGTCAACGACGCGGATCGCCGCGGTGTGACCGTCAGCATCTTTCCAGTTCTCAAAACCAGGGATATAACTGTCTACCCGATCGAGCAAGCGAAGTTTGCCCTGCTCGATAAGAATCCAGGCAGAGACAGCTGTGGACATAGCCTTACTGCACGAAGCCATGTCGAAGACGGTGTTAGTCGTCATCACCTCTGCCTTAGGCTCCACACGTTTGTTGCCGTACGCTTTGAGATAAGCTATCTTTCCATGCCGCACCACGCAGAGCACAGCCCCAGGTGTTTCCTTCTCATTGATCGCTTTATAGATGGCACTGTCAGCATATAGAAGCTGGGAGGCGCTAAGCCCCACTTCGGAAGGATCACATTTGTCCAAGCCTTGTGCATGAACGCAAACCGTAAATAATGACAACAGGAATAGAAATATTTTCCGCATAAGCTATTGATTGTGAGTAGTATTCATTGTTTTCTCCTGATCAGCAGACAGAGACCAAGGAAGGTGAACAGCGCATTGAAAATGAGCAACTCATAGCTAAACTTGTAACCATTGAACCATGCCTCAGAATTTTCCTGGAGGATAAAGCAAAGGACAGGCGACACGAGAGCGACCAACGGCACGTAGCTGTCGTTGGTTTTCTTTTTCGTGAGGATACCAAAAGCAAACATGCCCAAAATGGGTCCATAGGTGTAGCTTGCGAGAATGTAGACGGCATCAATCACGCTTGTGCTGTTCAATAATCCGAAGACGAAGATGACAACAGCCATCAGCAGCGCCATGGCCGCATGTATTTTCTTCCGGGTATGCGTCAATGTCTGTTCGTCCTTCTCTTTTTTGTCCGCACCCAAGATGTCAAGCGTAAACGATGTGGTAAGGGCCGTAAGGGCAGAGCCCGCTGCTGAGAAAGCCGCAGAGAACAACCCGACAATAAAGAGGATACCGACAACAACAGGAAGATAATGACTCGTAGCCACGGCCGGGAAGAGCGTGTCACCAGTCGCCGTAATGCCGACCTTAGCAGCAAACATATACAGCAAGACACCGAGCATGAGAAAGAGCAGATTGATGAAGAACTGGCACACGATGCTCACCATCATGTTCTTCTGTGAGTCTTTATAATTCTTGCAACTCAGATTGCGCTGCATCATGTCTTGGTCCAGACCGGTAGTGGCTATCATAGTGAAGATGCCTGCAATGAACTGCTTGAAGAAGTAACGTTTGTCGTTGATATCATCAAAGAAGAATATTTGGCTCATCTTACTGTCTATGATGGAACTGAACATTCCCTTAAACACTAAATTCATCTCCGACGAGATGAACACAATGGAAAGGACGACCGATAGAATCAGACACAACGACTTAAGCACATCGGTCCAGATCACCGATTTGACACCTCCGCGGAAAGTGTAGAGCCAAACCAACAGCACCGTGACGACAACATTCAGCGCGAAAGGAAGGTGGAGCGGCTCAAAGACCAGCAGTTGTAAGGTGAGGCACACTAAAAACAGCCGCACCGATGCGCCAAGCATCTTTGAGATGAAGAAAAACCAGGCTCCCGTCTTATGAGAGCGGGCTCCAAAGCGATCTTCCAAATATTGATAGACGGAGACGAGACGCATCTTATAAAACAGCGGAATGAGCACAAAAGCAATGACAAACTGTCCGACAACAAACCCCATCACCATCTGCATATAAGAGAAGCTCTTCTCTGCAACCATGCCCGGCACTGAGACGAAGGTCACGCCGGAGAGGAACGAGCCCATCGTGGCGATGGCAACCAAGAACCACGGTTGCTTCCTTCCTCCTACGAAGAAGCCCTGGTTGTCAGTCTTACGACCGGCAAGCCACGACACAGTAAAGAGCACAATAAAATAGGCAAATATTGTTAGCGTTACAGTTAAAGGACTCATGTCTTCAATAATCTTTAAGTAGTGTAATTGTTAATTTTTGGCAAAGTTAATCGTTTTTGTTATCAAATCGAAAGATATTTACGTTAAAGTTGCTTATATTTGCAGCATAAATTAAATTATTAGTTATGAAACACCTTTTCAGACCTCTATTTGTGTTATTTGCTTACATAATAATGCCTTTGTTTGCAAGCCATCTATGCGCTTCTGAGCACAAGGCAGCAGTGGTGACGGGCGCAGAACAGACAAACGCATACCTGAAACTGCTCAAAGGCAAACGCGTGGCGCTCTTCTCCAACCAGTCGGGGCGCATAGGCGACCGGCTGACCTTAGATGTGCTGCTTGAGCATCATGTAAACGTCGTGACGGTGTTTTCGCCCGAGCATGGGTTCAGAGGGAAAGCCGATGCCGGAGAGAAAGTAAGCTCCTCCGTAGACGAGCAGACGGGGGTACGTGTATTCTCCCTTTATGGAGCAGCGAAAGATGCGCCCGACGATGCAGAGATGAAGAAAATTGATGTCATTGTGACAGACATCCAAGATGTAGGCTTGCGATTCTACACCTATTATATTACGATGATGCGCCTGATGAACCGCTGCGCGGAATGCGGAAAGGAAATGATTGTGCTCGACCGCCCCAACCCCAATGGCTTCTATGTAGACGGACCTTTGTTGAACATGAAGTATGCTTCCGGTGTCGGAGCCTTGCCGATTCCTATCGTACATGGCATGACACTTGGCGAACTGGCTCGGATGATCAATGGCGAGCACTGGCTGAAATCGGGAAAACGATGCAAGTTGACGGTCATTCCCTGTAAGAACTATACTCACCAGACGAGGTATGATCTGCCGGTGGCTCCGTCGCCGAACCTGCCGAACATGAAATCGGTCTACCTCTATCCTTCTCTTTGCTATTTTGAGGCAACACCCGTGAGCGTAGGTCGAGGCACTGACAAGGCTTTCCAGATCTTCGGCCATCCGGACATGAAAGGCTATGCTTTCAGCTTTACGCCGGAGAGCAGGACAGGAGCGAAGAACCCACCACTGTTGGGGAAGCGCTGCTATGGACGGGATCTGAGTCAAATGAACGATTCTGTGATTTGGGCTCGCAAGATCGATCTCAGCTATGTCATAGAAGCCTACCGTGCCTTGAACATCGGTGACCGTTTCTTCTCCTCTTTCTTTGAAAAGCTGATGGGGGTCGACTATGTGAGAAAGATGATAGAAGAAGGGAAAAACGCTGACGAGATCAGCAAAATGTGGCAAGATGACGTAGAGAAGTTTAAGATCCAGCGCAGAAAGTATCTTTTGTACGAAGAATAATCTTTTTAATAAAAAAGTTCGAAAGAAAGTTGTAGCTTTAATAAATATATAATATCTTTGCAACTGACATTAAAAAATCATTAGTATAATTTTGCCTAACCCCGTAAAAAACTAAATTATGAGGAAACCTAACCTTTTTGTACAGGCTCTCATGATGTCTATGGGTCTTTTGTTTGTACCTGCCTCTCCCATATCTGCCAAGACGCAGATGTTACAACAAAACACCGTGACAGCTTCGGGAACAGTAGTTGATGCCAAGGGTGAACCAGTAATTGGTGCCACTATCCTTGAAGACGGTACAACCAACGGCACCGTGACGGATGCCAATGGCCATTTCACACTCAAAACAGCGCGTAACGCACAGATCCGGATCTCTTATTTAGGCTTTCAGACGGTCATGGAGAAAGCCAGCCCCCAGATGAATATCAAAATGAGCGAGGACAACAACCAGCTTCATGAGGTCGTCGTCGTGGGTTACGGTCTGCAAAAGAAGGTCGATATCACAGGTGCAGTAGCCAACATCGACGTGAACAAAGCTATTGCCTCCCGACCTATAACCGACGTAGGCAAGGCATTACAGGGTATCTCGCCTGGATTGACAATTACCAACCAAACAGGTGGCATCGGCACCTCTTCCAAGATTCGCCTGCGTGGAAGTATCGGATCACTCAGTGCCACAGAAGGCACACAGCCGCTTATCCTTGTGGATAACGTTGAAGTACCCGACATCAACCTTGTTAACCCTGACGACATCGAGAGCATCTCTGTACTGAAAGATGCTGCTTCAGCTTCTATTTATGGTACACGGGCAGCATGGGGCGTTATCCTCATCACCACAAAGAAGGGAAGTGATACGAACCGCGTGCGGGTAAGCTACAGCAACAACTTTGCCTGGAACACGCCGACAAAGATGCCGGAGCTCGCGTCCACTGTTGACAACGCCAAATTTATTCTTGCCGTTGCCAACCGTTTAGGCACTGATCATGCATCAAGCATCGGATACTATGTTGACGAGTATGCACTCGGAAAGATGCAGGACTGGTTAAACAAGTACGGCGGCATGTCAGAATCGGAGCTTGGTGAGATGCAGGAAGGCCGCGACTTCGAGATTAAAGACGGACACACCTACTTCTATCGTTCTTTCGACCCCATCAACGACTTCACACGCAAATGGACACCGCAACAAAACCATAATATCTCTGTTGTAGGCGGTAACCGAAACACCACCTATAATATTTCGGGCTCATATCTTACACAGAAAGGTATAATGAAGTATAACACCGATAAGTTTTCGCGTTATACACTCACAAGTAATATCACAACCAAGATCCGCGACTGGTGGAGCATACATACCAACATCATGTTCTCGCAGGAGAAGAACGATCAGCCTTACCGCTTCACATCGGGTCAGTATGATGCATGGTTCTACCTCTTGCGCTGGCCTCGCTGGTACCCTTATGCCACCTATCAAGGCAAGCCTTTCCGCTCAGCTGTGACCGATATCAAAAACGGCAACCGAGAGAACATCCGGACCTCATATATCCGTGCTAATGTCGGAACAGAGCTCAACCCACTCAAAGGTTTGACGGTAAACTTCGACTATACATTCGGCTATGTCAACTACGCACAGAAACGGAACGGCGGCACCGTAATGGCATACAACATGTTCGCTTCTGCTCCGTTCAGCAACTATGTGGATATTTATGGCTCAACGCACAACCGGGTAATACAGACCTCACAATACAATCTGCAGAACATCTTCAAGGGCTACGCTACTTATGCTTTCAATGTAACCAACGACCACCATTTCAAGATCATGGCCGGTATGGATGCCGAGACACGCCGACGCACCTCACACTACTCTGAGCGCCGCGGCCTCATCAGTGTTGACCTGCCGGAGATTGCCCTTGCTACAGGCGACCAATACAGCTTCAACAGCACCTACAGTTATAACAACGATTTCGCAGCTGCCGGTTTCTTCGGACGACTCAACTACGACTATTTGGATCGGTATCTCATCGAGTTTAATCTCCGTCGCGACGGCTCTTCCCGCTTTCCTGACGGCCACAAATGGGCATGGTTCCCCTCGTTCTCTGCCGGATGGCGTGCCAGCGAGGAGAAATTCTTCAACTGGGCTAAGCCTGCGCTCTCCAACCTTAAAATACGTGGCTCTTGGGGTACCATCGGCAACCAGGATGTAGCAGCCAACTCTTTTATATCAACAATGTCTGCCCGAAACTCTGGATGGGTAGTCGATAACCTGCAGGTAGTGAGCCTCAGCTCACCGACAGTTGTTTCTCCGTCACTTACCTGGGAACGCGTGTCTACACTGAATCTCGGTCTTGACGCAGGTTTCTTCAACAATGATCTGAACCTCACGTTCGATTGGTATCGACGCGTAACTTCTGACATGCATACAGCCGGTGAGCAACTTCCGGCAACCTTCGGTGCCAGCGTTCCTAAGATCAACTACGGTGAGATGACAGGAAAGGGCTTTGAACTTGGCATCAACTACCAGCACCGCTTTGCCAATGGCCTTGGAATCAACCTTGCCGCTACGCTGTCTAACGCAACGGAGAAAATCACGAAGTACAACAAGGAAGACCGTAATATTTATGGCTACTATGAAGGGAAGACCCTTGGTGAGATCTGGGGCTATGAGACAGACCGTCTTTTCCAAAAGGACGACTTCAATGCAGATGGAACTTTGAAAGAAGGCATTCCTTCGCAAGCGCTTTATGAAAAAGGATCCTTCAAATTCGGACCGGGCGACGTGAAATACAAGGATTTAGATGGTGACAAAAAAATCACCTACGGAAAAAATACCGTGGAAGATCACGGCGACCTGAAAGTCATCGGCAATGCGTTGCCTAAGTATGAATACAGCTTCACCATTGGTGCCGACTGGAAAGGCATAGACTTCTCCATGTTCTTCCAAGGCGTGGGCAAGCACGACTATTGGGGCTTTGGCTCTGTGGTTATCCCGGGCGGAGGCTCTTCTTATTCTGACTCTTTCTTCGCTCATCAGACTGACTACTGGACGGAAGACAACACAGATGCTTTCTATCCACGCCCTTACAATATGGCATGGCAGAGCAATGCCTACAACTTCCTCACGCAATCGCGCTATCTGCTCAATATGGCATACTTGAGATGTAAGAACCTTACCGTGGGGTATACGCTGCCCGATGCTTGGATGAAGAAGATCTACATGCAGAAAATCCGCATCTACTTCTCCGCAGAGAATCTTTTCGAAATCACACACCTCCACGGAGTGCCTGTCGACCCTGAGGCTACCGATTACAAGACTGGCTTCGGTTCCGGTTCGTGGTCGTTCGGCCGCGCTTATCCCTACAGCCGCACTGTTAGCTTCGGTCTGCAAGCTACATTCTAAATAACAGGTTGTGACATAAAAGACTTTTCTATCAATAGATAATAACACAGCAATATATGAAATCAAAATATATCATAGGTCTTGTCCTGACCTCCCTCACACTCTCATCGTGTGGAGACTTTCTAACGCGCGACCCGGAAGACACTGCCACGGATATTCCAAGTTTCTGGAATAACGAAAGCAATATCCGTACTTCTGTCATCGACCTCTACGGTGATTACTTCGTAGGCTATAACACTGGCTGGAACCGCTCCGACTACTTTGCCGAGACCAATGTCGCCGACTGGAACGACGACAACGCTCAGCAAGTGGCTACCATGTTTACGAAGGTGGCACCGTCAACGGCTGATGGCATCAATGCCGAGAATCCGACATCGCCCTGGAATTTTACAAACGTGACGACCATCAATAAACTCATCGCACATGTGCAGGCTTCAAACCTTAGTAATGAAGCTAAAAATCATTGGCTCGGCGTGACACGCTTCTTCCGTGCCTTGGAATACAGCCGGATGGTAGAGCGCTTCGGTGATGTGCCATGGTACAGCACGGCTCCTTCATCGACCGACTACGACCAGCTTTATAAAGCCCGTGATCCTCGTACGACGGTGATGGACAGTGTTCTTGCCGATCTTCAGTATGCTGCGAAGAACGTGCGTGTCGATGATGGCAACAAAGGACTATACGTCAACCGTGATGTCGTAGAGGCTTTTGCCTCACGTCTCTTGCTCTTCGAAGGCACATGGCAGAAATACCGGGAGAACAACACAACAGAGGCTGCTAAATACCTTGAAGCCGCTAAGACGTTCGCAGAGGATGTCATCAGCAGTGGACGCTATTCGCTTAACAGCGACTATAAGTCTCTTACGACCAGTCTTGATCTGAAAGGCAACCCGGAAATGATTATGTACCGTTCTTACGTTGAAGGAGTCGTCATGCATTCACTCATGTCATTCCAAAACACGGAGCATGAGAAGAGCAGCCCGTCAAAGTCACTCATCGACAGTTATCTTTCTGCCAATGGCTTGCCGATCCATCAGACAGACAACAAGGAATGGAAAGGTGACAAATGGTTTGCTGAGGCCATAAGCAACCGTGATCCCCGACTCTATGCAAACATTGACACGACCGATCTGGCTCTCAACGGCGTAGCCAATGTATATGCTATCTCAGGCTATTTCGCCAACCGTTTCGTCAACGAGTCGCTGAAGAATCTTCCAGGTGGACTGAGCAGCACTAACATCACCGATGCTCCCATTATGAAGCTCAACGAGGTGTTGATGAACGACATCGAGGCTTGCGCGGAACTGGCAAGTCTTGGTAAATACACACTTACACAAGCCGACTTCGACCGCACCATCAATGTGCTGCGTGACAGACCCTCAACACACATGCCTCACCTGACACTCACAGGAAGCAATCTCTCTGTTAACGGCACCATCATCAATGACCCAGACCGCGACCAGACTGTTTCACCCATTCTATGGGAGATCCGTCGCGAGCGTCGTATTGAACTTGTCTATGAAGGCCTACGCTACAACGATCTGCGGAGATGGGGAAAACTCGATTATGCCGACATGATCAAGAACCCGAACGTCAACCTCGGTGCCTGGGTGGATAAGGAACGTTACGTTGCCTGGTACAACAGCAAACACCCCGGGAAGGAGATCACGGTGTCGACACTCAACAGCGTGCATCTGGACCGAGAGGGGAACGCTGGTTATATCAAGCCCATCAGCGATGCATCACTCATGCGTACCGTCTCAGACAAGGATTATCTCTATCCTATCCCGACAAATGAGATAACACTGTACCAGCAACACGGGAAGACACTCACCCCAAACCCTGGATGGTAAACGTCTTCTGTTAAAAGATTAATAAAATCTGCATAACGAAAGCCCAAACAACTGATAAGTTGCTTGGGCTTTTGTGAGAAAATATGTAATTTTGTACACAAAGATTATTATTAGACCAATTGCTTAATTGCCGATTGTGAGCCAATATAAGATAAACCTGTATACGAAAGGGAGCAAGCTGCCCCAACTGTCGGGCGCTAATTTCTTTCATTCGCCGGAGATGTTCCATATCATTGAGAACTAGCCCGGTCAGCGACCTTATATGGCTGTGGCATTCGATGCGCACGGTGAGGTGGTGGCTCACATGTTAGCCTCCATCCGCCGGCGTAAGACTTGGATCCC
>ONBC01000001.1 GCA_900315955.1 uncultured Prevotella sp. | reverse complement strand
CAAAAATCAGATTGTGTGAACAAAAAAATCAGCTCTTATAGCTGAAGTTTAGAACATTTCTGAATCACGATGCAAAGGTAAGAGAGGCTGAATGCATCTACGATGTGCAATACGTGGCGTAACAAGCCGGAGCAGGATCAACGGGTCATGGGTATGTTGCTACGCGCTTCGCGCATTGTGCCTCTCCGAGGCACGGCGTCAAGTAGTCCAGCACGATACCTACACCCCCAGTCTGCGTGAGCTTCGCTCACTTAGACTGGGGTTATGAAAAATTCAGCCTCTCCGAGGCTGTAGCATGTATAGATGCTCTCCGAGGCTGTGAGGCTATAGCATGTATAGATGTTCTCCGAGGCTGTGAGGCTGTAGCATAGGCAGTTGATCTCCGAAGCACGGGTCTCCCAGCTATCAATCATCCCCAGTCTAATCGAGCGCAGACGGGGGGTATGAAGCATTTCATGCCTTGTTTATCGCTTTGTTCCTACCAAACGTTTGGTATACTTTGACAAACGTTTGGGATATAGAATACCACTGACGTGGGATTTTACAGTTACCTTATTGTTTGTAACTTTGCAGCAGATTTAGATGATTAATTAATACGCAATGGTTGATAGAAATATCAATCGATCATAATATCCATTAAGCGACAACAACAAAAAATATATATCATGGCACAGATTATTGTAAACGACGAGAAACAAGACGTTCAGCTTCCCCTGACCTTGGGTGAGCTTATCAAGATAAACAAGGTCTTTCAGCCAGAGATGGTGACTGTCCAGGTCAACGAGGAGTTCGTGGAGCGTGACGTATGGGACCAGACCCAGCTCAAAGAAGGTGACCGCGTCGACTTCCTTTATTTCATGGGAGGAGGTGCCGCATGATCGATCTCACTGAATCGCAGATAGAGCGTTACAGCCGCCACATTCTCCTTCAGGATGTCGGCTTGGAGGGTCAGGAAAAGATTCTCAACGCTAAAGTGCTGATCATCGGCGCGGGTGGCCTCGGAGCCCCTGCCGCCATGTATCTCGCTGCTGCCGGTGTAGGAACGATCGGCATTGTCGACGGCGATGTCGTGGATCTGAGCAACCTCCAGCGACAGATCATCCATTTCACGAAGGATGTGGGGCGTCCGAAGGTCGAGAGCGCCAAGGAGAAGATGGAAGCCATCAACCCCGACGTCAAGGTCAATGCCATCCATGCGTTCCTTTACAGTGACAACATCATGGATATCATCAAGGACTACGACTTCATCATCGATGGTACCGACAATTTCCCGGTGAAGTTTCTGATCAATGATGCCTGCGTCAAGGCGGGCAAAGCCTTCAGTCACGGTGGGATCCTCCGTTTCCGCGGCCAGACCTTCACCCATGTCCCCGGCTCTGCTTGTTACCGTTGTATGTTCAAGGAACCGCCACCCGTGGGTTCCGTCCCGACCTGTTCGCAGGCAGGTGTCTTAGGTGCCATCGCCGGCATGTTGGGAACGATCCAGGCTGCCGAGGCGCTCAAATATATCTTGGGGATAGGCAAACTGCTGACCAACCGGCTGCTCACCTTCGATGCCAAGACGATGGAGTTTCGTACCATCCCTGTCAAGCAGCGCGACTCTTGCCCCGTCTGTGGCTCGCACCCGACGATCACGGAGCTCATCGATTACGAGCAGGCTGCGTGCGACCTGCATGAGAAATAAGAAGTCCGAAGGATCTCTGGACTTCGGACCTGCTAAATATAAAGAAAAAGAATATGACGATACCGCAGCATGTTATAGACGAGCTCATTGCTCAGGCACAGAAAGACGCGCCGTTAGAGACGTGTGGCTACCTCTTGGGCAAGGACGGAGAAGTGACGGAGAACTATTGGATGGAGAACATCGACCACAGCTCAGAGCATTTCTCTTTCGCCCCGAAGGACCAGTTTGCCGCTCTGCGCTACGCCCGCCAGCACGGCTTGAGGATTCTCGCCAACTGGCACTCCCATCCTGCCTCGCCTTCCCGTCCGTCACAGGAGGATCTGCGACTGGCCAATGACCCGACGATACGCTATGCCATCCTCTCTCTCTACCAGGGCATACATCTCAACTCGTTCGGGATAAAGAATAATCAGGTAGTGGATAAACAAGAACATTATGTACAGAATTCCGACAACCTTAGCAAGTGACATCGACTATACCGAGTCGCTTATCAAGAAATATAAAGCCGGTGAGATCACAGCCGGAGAGCTGAAGTCGAACCGCGTGCCGATGGGTATCTACGAGCAGCGTAAGAACCATCACCACATGCTGCGTATCCGCTGCACAGGTGGGCTCATCACCCCGAAGCAGTTGAAGGAGGTGGCTTTCATCGGTCATCAGGTCTCTGCCTCCCATCTGCATATCACCACGCGCCAGGAGATCCAGATCCACAATGTCGACATCCTCGATGCCACACCGGCGCTGCGCAAGCTTGCCAAATATGGGCTCTCCACAGCCGGCGGCGGTGGAAACACCGTGCGTAACATGATGGTCAACGACCGCAGTGGCGTGACCGCCGATGAGGCTTTCGATGTCTATCCTTATGTCGAGGAACTGACCTCTCTGCTCATCGCCGAGAAAGACTCGTTCACGATGCCCCGAAAATATAAGGTGGCGTTCGACTATGATGTGGCGCACGCCAACCATTCTTATGTCGCCGACTTAGGCTTGCAGGCGCGTGTCGTGGCGGGTCAGCGTGGTTTCCGTGTGCTCATTGCCGGCAGTACGGCTCCTAACCCTACCACCGGTTTCGAGGTCTTCGACTTCCTGCCGGAGAAAGATCTTTATCGCGCTGCCAAGGCGCTGAAGAACTGGTTCAATAAGTACGGCAACCGCCGTAACCGGCATAAGGCGCGCATGCGTTATGTCTTCTACCGCTATGGGGAAGAGGAGGCTAAGCGGATGTATATGGATGAGTTTAATGCCTTGAAGGACGATCCGTCGCTCGACTTCCATGCGCCGGCAACGGTCATGGCGCCCGACCATCACAACCCGTCGTTCGCACCCGTTGAGGACACCCACGAGTCGTTCAAGACCTGGAAACGGCGCTATGCCCATCAGCAGCCCGATGGTCTGTGGTATGCTTATATCGCCATCCCTCACGGCAATGGCTCGCCCGAGTTTTTCGCACAGATCGCCGACTATCTCGACAACTACGGTGACGATGTCATCCGCTTCACGAAGAAGGAGCAGATTCAGGTGCGTAACATCGAAGCAGCTTATCTGCCGAACATCTACCGCTTCTTCAAGAAGATCGGCGTGTATCAGATCGATGAGCCTGCCGTTGTCACGAGTCTCACCTCCTGCACCGGTGCCGACACCTGCCGTCTCGGTATCTGCATGCCGAAGGGCGCCATCGACGCCATCACGAAGCGGTTGCTGAACAGTGACCTCGACCTTGATGCCATCCCCGACTTCGAACTGAAGATGAACGGGTGCACGAATATCTGTGCCAATGCTACGTGGGCTGACCTCGGCTTCAGTGGCCGTGTGGGTCGTGTAGGCGACGATCCTTATCCAGCCTATACCGTCTGGCTGCCGCTCAAAGGCAAGAACGCCATCGACCTCCAGGTGGGGTATGTCGCTGCCAAGAACGTGCCCGCCTTCGTCGAGGATTATCTCCGGGACGTCATCAGCCATCAGGCTGAGTATACCGACTATTACCAGTATGTCGCCGAGCGGGGCGGCAAGGTCGTCACCGACCTGCTGAAGAACAAGTACGGGCATGTCGCTCCTTTCGCTGAGGCGCCCGACGTCTACTTCGACTACGATGACGACGAGAAGTTCTCACTCATCAAATATGGACAGGCAGAGTGCTCTGCCGGACTCTTCGACATCATCGACATCGACCAGGATACCATTCGTGAGAAGCGCAAAGCGTTGGAGAACGCTGCCACGGACAGCGAGCGTCAGAAGCTCCTCTCCGAGATCGTCTTCTCTGAGGCACGTATGCTCCTCGTCACGCGCGGTCTCGACCCACGCACCGACGACGATGTGTTCAACGGGTTCCTCAAGGAGTTTATTGGTGCGGGCATCGTGCCGGAGAGATACCGGGTGCTCGTGGATGTCCGTCGACAAAATGGTGACTTGTTGCCTTACACGGCACTCATCGGTGAGCTTGCCGACTTGCTGAATGCCCTTTACAAAGGCATGGACGATAGTCTGCAGTTCCATGGGGTCACGGAAGGACAGAAAGAAGTCCAGAAGTCCGGAAGTCCAGTCAAATGTCAAAGCGACGGAAGAGCAGAAGGCGGAAGATCAGAAGGATGACGCCCAGGCGGATGTATTCAAAGATTTCCGCGGGGTAGCTTGCCCGATGAACTTCGTCAAGACCAAGATTGCCCTCACGCCGATGCGCTCGGGACAGACCTTGGAGATCCAGCTCGACGACGGCCAGTCTATCCAGAACGTGCCGGGGAGTGTGAGAAACGAGGGACATACCGTCCTGAAGATGGAGCAACAGCCCGAAGGCTTCTGGAAAGTGCTGATCAAGAAGAAATAATCACTATGGATTTCTTATCTGTCTCGGTCCGCATCAACGGCCGTAGCATCCTCATCGTCGGTGGCGGTAAGGTGGCGACGCACAAAGCGCAGATCCTCCACCGTTTCACCGATCAGGCGACGGTCATCGCCCAGGAGGTCAGTGACGCTCTGAAGCAGTTGCCGTTCACCGTGATCGAACGGCCGTTCGAGGAGGGAGACCTTGAGGGTGTGCAGCTGCTCTTCGTCTGTACAGGCGATGCCGCCCTGAACCACCACATCAAGGCGTTGCCGTACCATCGGCGACATCACCTGCACCGGTCTCACCGAGTCGAAGGCGCACAGCGTGGAAGATATCATTGAGGAGATCGCTGCCAGCCGTGTCACGGAGCGCGGAGGCAGAGCCGACGACAAACGCTCGGAGACGGCTATGGAGGACAGAAAGAAGGCAGGCTACTTCTAAAAAACACCGCGACCTTTACCCAGTTTTATCATTACTATTGTCATTATAGATATGCAGCTGCTCCGCTTCTCTACAGCAGGCAGCGTGGACGACGGCAAGAGCACACTCATCGGCCGTCTGCTTTACGATAGTAAGTCAATCTTTGAAGACCAGCTCGAAGCCGTGGAACAAGCTTCCAAGGCGCGCGGCAACGAGGGGGTGAACCTCGCACTGCTCACCGACGGTCTGCGGGCTGAGCGAGAGCAGGGCATCACCATCGATGTGGCTTACCGCTATTTCGCTACACCCAAGCGTAAGTTTATCATCGCCGATACCCCGGGACACGTGCAGTACACCCGTAACATGGTGACGGGCGCCTCTACGGCAGACCTGAGCATCATCCTTGTCGATGCCCGCCACGGGGTACTGGAACAGACGGTGCGCCACAGTTACATCTCCTCGCTCCTCGGTATCCCGAATATCGTGGTGGCGATCAACAAGATGGACCTCGTCGATTTCTCCGAAGCGGTATACAACAAGATCAAAGCCGATTACATGAAGATGTCGGAGGTGCTGAACATCTAGAACGTCGTCTTCATCCCGATCAGTGCCAAGGACGGCGACAATGTGGTGAACAAGTCGGACCGCATGCCGTGGTATACCGGCAAGCCCCTGCTCGAATATCTCGAGACGGTGCCTGTCGACCATAAGAACGGACCGGCTGAGTTCCGTTACCCCGTGCAGTATGTCATCCGTCCTATCTCTGACAAGTACCGCGACTTCCGTGGTTATGCCGGCCGTGTGGCGAGCGGCACCCTGCGTGTCGGTGACCGTATCAAGGTGTTGCCCTCCGGTCAGGAGAGCACGGTGAAAAGGCTCTCTCAGGCTGAGGAGGAGCTCGACGAGATCTTCGCCCCGCTGAGTGTCACCATCCAGCTCAACGATGAGATCGATATCAGTCGGGGCGATATCCTCGTCAAGGCCGACGAGCCCCAGCCGCAGATCTCGCAGGATGTGAAGATGGATGTGTGCTGGTTCAATGAGAACCCGCTGCAGCTGCGTAAGAAATACATCATCCGCCAGGAGACCTTCGAGACCGTCGGCCTGGTGCGTGAGATCATCTCCCGCCGTAACATCAACACCTTGGAGAAGGAGACGGGCGTGACCTCGCTCAACATGAACGACATCGCGGAGATCGCTGTGCACACTGCCTCTCCGTTGGTCTTCGACAGTTACCGCCACAATCGCGTCACGGGGTCTCTCATCTTCATCGATCCCGATACCAACGAGACGGTGGGTGCCGGTATGATATTATAAAGGTGTTCTATGATAACTAAAGAAGATATTGCTGCGCTTAACGCGCGTTTCAAAGACGCGTCTCCTGAAGAGGTTCTGGCCTATTGTCTCAAAGCGTTTAAAGACCGCATCGCCCTCTCGTCATCTCTTTCCATCGAAGATCAGGCGTTGACAAAGATGATTGTCGATATCGACAAGTCTACTCGGATCTTTACGCTTGACACGGGCCGCCTCTTCCCGGAGACGTATCAGCTTATCGATCGTACGAACCTCACCTATAACATCAAGATCGAGGTGTTCTTCCCCGATTATCGGGAGGTGCAGCGCATGGTGCGGGAGGAAGGCATCAACCTGTTCTACAACAGTATCGAGAGCCGTCATCGCTGCTGCGCCATCCGTAAGCTCGAGCCTCTGAAGCGTGCTTTCCAGGGCTTGGATGCCTGGATCTGTGGCTTGCGTCACGAGCAGAGCGTCACGAGAAAGGACATGCAGCTCATCGAGTGGGACGACCAGCACGGCATGGTGAAGATCAATCCACTGATCAACTGGACGGAGCAGCAGGTGCGCGATTATATCCATCAGCAGCACGTGCCTTACAACAAACTCTTCGACAAGGGCTATCCCAGCATCGGTTGTGAGCCGTGCACGCGGGCCGTGAAACCTGGTGATGACCCGCGGTCTGGCCGTTGGTGGTGGGAAGCCCCTGACAAGCGCGAGTGCGGACTGCACCAGCGGTATTGAGATAAGAAGCCCTCTTTTTAATCTCTCCCCCAAGGGAAGGTTGGTTACAGGGTTAAACAAACGACAAGAAAAACTATGATGAAGAAGGAAACCATGGATGCTATAGAGGCTATAGATCCTATAGAAGCTATAGAAACTATAGATCCTATAGAAGCTATAGAAGCTATAGAAGCTATAGAAGCTATAGAAGCCACAGCGCCTTTAAGCGGTAAGCAGACATACCGACCTTCCCCTTTCGGCGGAGGGATAAAGCGAGCGGGTCTCTGTTTTCTTTTCCTTCTCCTCCTCTCCTCCTGCAGCATGCGGCCGAAGAACGGGTATGACAAGGACGGACAACTGCAGGGGCGCGTGACGCTCTCCGGCGCCTTCGCCCTCTATCCCCTTGCCGTGGAGTGGGGGACAGCGTTTCAGAAGCTCCATCCCAAGGTGCGTGTCGATATCTCCGCGGGTGGTGCTGGGAAAGGTGTCACGGATGCACTGGCTGATGTCGTAGACTTGGGCATGGTGAGCCGTGACCTTGAGCCCGAGGAGGAGCAGAAAGGAGCGGTGGGGTTTGTTGTGGCAAAGGATGCCGTGATACCGACGGTCAATGTCCACAACCCCAATATCCAGGCTGTCCTTGCCCATGGACTGACGCGTCAGGCGGCAATCAGGCTGTGGATCACGGGAAAGGTGCAGACCTGGGGACAGATCGTCGGCAACAGCAGTGTCGCGCCCGTCAATGTCTATTCGCGGAGTGATGCTTGTGGCGCGGCGGGGACCTGGGCGAAATGGCTCGGCAAGAAACAGGAAGATCTCCAAGGAACGGCGGTCTATGGCGACCCAGGAGTCGTGCAGGCGGTACAGAAAGATATCAATGGCATCGGATTCAACAACATCGGGTTTGTCTATGATCTCAAGTCGCGCAAGCCCAATCCCGGTATCATCGTCATCCCCATCGACCTAAACGGCAATGGCAGGATCGATGCCGATGAGCGGTTCTATGACACGCTGACGGAGCTCTCTCAGGCTATCGCCTCCGGCAAGTATCCCACGCCTCCTGCCCGTAACCTCTATCTCGTGACACATGGTCAGCCACGAGATCCCGTTGTCAAGGCTTTCCTACGGTATGTCCTTACCCAAGGACAGAAAGCAGCCGTGAAGAATGGGTTGGTGCCAGCCGCTCCCCAGTCCTCTCACCGTGGGAGCGCGTGGAGCCACTGACAGGCATCAAGAAAAAAGTTTAAGCAATTAATCCCCTGCTATCTCCCTCCTTCAGGGAAGGGTCGGGGCCTTTAGTATGAATTATTGGAAAGATAAAATAGCCGGATACTTGATGGCTGCCATGGCTGTATGTGCCATGCTGTTGGTCATTGCTTTAGGCGTGGGCTTGTACCTCAAGTCGGCACCGATCCTGCATGCCCACTCTTTGTGGTCGTTGCTGACCTCTACGACGTGGAAGCCGCAGCAGGGACAGTTTGGCTTCCTGCCTTTCCTTGCCGGCACGGGTACCGTGACGCTCCTTGCCGTCGCCCTCGCCTTGCCACTCTCCCTGCTCCTTGCCATCTACCTCTCCGAGTATGCCAACAGCAGGGTGCGCAGGCTCTCCAACTCGCTGCTCGATATCCTCGCCGGTCTGCCCTCCGTCATCTATGGCGTCTGGGGCACGCTGCTCATCATCCCCTGGATCTCCCGTTGGGTGGCACCCGCCCTCCAGCTCTCCTCCAGCGGTTACACGGTCTTGGCGGGTGGCATCGTCCTGGGCGTGATGGTCATCCCGCTGATGACGAGTCTCTTCACCGAACTTTTCGCCAATGTGCCCGCGAGCATGCGCGAGTCGAGTCTTGCCCTCGGTTCCACCTCTTGGCAGACGATCAAGTTTGTCGTCCTCCGCAAGAGTATGGCGGGTATCATCGCTACCCTCGTCTTAGCGGTCAGTCGCGCCCTGGGTGAGACGATAGCCGTGATGATGGTCTGCGGCAACCTGCCTGTCATCCCGAAGTCGCTCCTCGATGCCTGTTATCCACTTCCTGCACTCATCGCCAACAACTATGGGGAGATGCTCTCCGTGCCGATGTATGAGAGTGCGCTGATGCTCGCTGCCTTCATCCTCTTTATCCTCGTCCTCGTGTTCAACTTAGGGGCGCGACTGGTACTGAGGCGGATCCATTCCTAAAGATAGGGAGGCGATGGAAGGTATTCATTGAAAAGTATTGTTTATCGGCAAAGCTAAAACGATATGAAGTTTCTCGAAGAAAAGATAGCACGCGTATTGATGGTGTTGAGCGTCATCATCGTCGCTTTTTTTGTATTCAGCGTCGTAGGCAGTATCCTGTGGCGCGGCTTGCCCGCGTTGTCGTGGGACATGATCACGAAGGTACCGACGGGTGGGTTCTATATCGGTGGCGAGGGCGGCTTTCTCAATGCCATTCTGGGATCACTCTATATTGTCCTGGCTTCCACGCTCCTCGGCTTACTGATCTCTATCCCTGTCGTCTTTTATCTCAATGTATATCTCAAGCCGAACAGTAAGTTTGCTGCCGTGGCGCGCCTGGCGTACGACATTCTTTTTGGTGTGCCGTCTATCGTCTATGGTGCCTTTGGCTTCACCATCATGATCTGGCTGGGACTCCGGGCGTCGCTCTTAGGAGGTATCATCGTTGAGACGCTGCTCGTCATCCCCATCCTGATACGTACCATTGACGAGGTGGCAAAGAATATCCCGCGAGGGATGATGGAGTCGTCTTACAGTCTCGGTGCCACCCGTCTCGACACCATTGGCATTGTCGTGCGGCAGATCGGTCCGGCAATCGCCACGGCGACTCTGCTCGCCGTAGGCCGAAGCATCGGTGATGCCGCGGGTGTGATGTTCACTGCCGGCTTCTCCGACCAGATACCAACTCATCTCGACGATCCGGCAGCGACGCTCCCGTTGAGCGTCTTCTTTCAGTTGTCTGCTCCTCAGGCAGCCGTCCAGAACCATGCCTATGCTGCCGCCGTGGTGTTGACGGTCATCGTCTTGGTCCTCAGTCTCACCAGTCGGTTCATCCTCGCAAAGTTCTCGAAGAACAAGGTTTGAGACCTTGCCGTTGCGTTTCGGTGAGCTTATCAGAAATTGATGTGTGCTATATCTTCTGCATCTGCTCCACCGTAATCTTTCCCCTTGACAGTTTGACGAGTCCTTGCTCCTGCATGCCGTTGAGGGCCATGGATATCTGCTGTCGTCGAAAGCCGAGGATGGAGCCAAGGGTTGACATCTTGATAAAGAATGTTTTTCTTCCTGCGGGCGTGAGACAACGCTGCCGGAGAAATGTCTTGATGCGATGCTGCAGGGCATCGACTTCTTTCTCATCTTCGGTTGAACCTTGGGGAATGTATTGTTGTTCCCAAAGTTTCTGTTCCCATTTCTGTAACTTTGTTGAGAGCATGCCGGCGAGGTTGAGCCGAAAGATCAGTGAGGAAGTGAGAAGTTTTTGTATCTCCCCTTTCTCGAAGGTCAGTGTGCTCACGGGGTTGATGGCTTTGATGGTGTGGGTGTAAGTCTGAAACCGTCCGAAGATGCCGTCAGTCTGAAGCATGACCGGAGCCGTGAGTGTTTCTTCCATGCTATAAGTGCCGTCGTCGGCTTTGGCTTGGCAGAGAATGTCGCCGCTGTTCACGATGATGAGCTTGCCACAGGAGTCGCCGCGCTTGACAATGATCTTTCCCGCATCGTATTTCTTGAAGTCGATGCGTAACTGCGTCATGATACCTTCCAATTCTTCGTGGCTCATGCCGATGAAGAGCGGAAGCGAAGCAAGCTCATCCCATTTCATTTTACGATCACTTTTTAGACATTAATTATCTTAGACGGCTTTACCGTTGATTATTTAGCGATGGCTTTTCGCATTGAGGGCGAGTACCATACGGCATTCTTCCCGTTCTTGTCGCTGTAGATGAAATAGACCATGAGCTCGGGGTGGCGCTCAAGGACGGCCTTTGCCTTGTCGAGTCCGAGAACCATGAAGGCTGTGGCGTAGGCATCGGCCGTGGCACAGTTGTCGGCCAGGACGGTAGAGGAGAGGATGTTATGCTGCACGGGGTAGCCGGTATTGGGGTCAATGGTGTGAGCGTATTTCCTTCCGCCTTTGTAATAGAAGTTGCGGTAGTTCCCGCTCGTTGCCATGGCTTTGTCGGTGACGTTGAGCACCGTCTGTAGCTCTCCGTTCTGCTGTGTGGGGTCGTCGATCGGTTTGGTGACACCGATCTTCCAAGGTACGCGGTCGTGGTTGATGCCCGATGTGACGATCTCTCCGCCGATCTCCACCATGAAGTTGTCTATGCCGTGCTTGCGTAGCAGGTTGGCCACACAGTCGGAGCCGTAGCCTTTGGCGATGCCGGAGCAGTCGAGGTTGACGCGCGGGTCTTTCTTCACGATCCGCCCGTCGACGAGAGCTACTTTCCGATAGCCGATGATCTGTCGGAGCGAGTCGATGACATGCTTCGTGGGTTCCACGCCTTTCTTGAAACCAAAGCCCCACTCGTTGACGAGCGGTGCCACGGTGATGTCGAAAGCGCCGTCGGTCTCTTTCGAGATCTTCTCGGCCAAAGAGAAGACCTCCGTGAACTTCGCGTTGAGCTTCACGGGCTTGTTGTTGTTCACGGCCGTGATGATGCTATGCTTGTTGAAGGGCGAGAGGGAGGCATCCACCTCGTTCAGCTCAGCCTCTATCTCTTTCTGCAGATCTTTGTCGTACTGATAGGTGATGCTGTATGTCGTTCCAAAGATGAAGCCCTCGTTGTGCTGATAGGGGGTAGACCGTTGCCGGCGGATGATGATGGCCGAGGCTATGATGAGAAAGGCGAGGAAGAGGAGCTTGAGGATGTTTTTCTTTTTCATGGTGTTTTTATTTTTGCTTCCCTGAAGGGAAGCACACAGAACTTGAGCTTTCTCCAACGAGGACGGCTTAGGATGTCAGAAGGCGAAGAGGATCTCGAACGTTCCCCAGATATGTGAGGATCCTTGCTTGCCATAGCCGGGGACGTACCACGTGTTGCCATAGCCGCCGTCGTCATGGAAGAGGCGGCGCATGTAGCGGATGGTCCATCCGAGATGCACAGGACCAGCGATCTTGGCATCCACGCCGAAGACAGCTTCCGCCCAGTGGTAGTTGGCCCGGACATCGTGCAGGACGAAGGAGCCTTTGTTGCCCCATACCGGATCGGTGACGTCGGGGTGGTCGATGTCAAACTTGTAGCTGGTATAGGCGTAGCGCACGCCTCCGTAGAGCCGGTAGATGTCGTGCTTGTTCTTCATCATGTTGAGGTCGATACCGATCTTTCCATAGGGAGCCGAGGTCTTATAATGCGTGCGCGTCGTGACATTGTCCTCGTCGGCACTTCCATAGCCTATCTCTATGACCGGGAAATATTTGTCCTTGAGGTTGAAGCGCACGCCCGCCTCATATTGGCCGTAGGACGAGACGGCGCGCTGCACGGCTCCTATGAGGTCGGCCTTGACCTCAAACCCACGCCACCAGGGGATGGAGTCGTCAATGGCTTTCATGCGTAGCCGGAGCTGCTCGTCCTTAGACAGATGCTGCGGCTCACGGCTCCCCTGTGGGCGCTGTGCAGCGACAGCCAGGACGCAGAGCAGCAGGAAGCTACAGACGATACTCCTTAAAATAGATATAGAAATGCTTTTGCGAAACATCATAGTTGACGCTGTTGTTGTGGATGACCACCGAGTCGAGTGCGTGACGTGTGAACCGTACGCCGGTAATGGTATGGAAATAGTTGACGCCACAGTCTACAGATTCGAAGTGAGGAATGTTCGTCTTCTTGACAGCGATGGTGTCGAAGAGATGGTTCGTCTGAACCACAAAGATGTCCTCATCGTTGAAATAGCTCATGGGCAGAGAGAAGGAATCGGTGTTCACCTGCTTGTTGATAATCACCGAGTCGCTGCCGTTGCTTCTCGTTGTCGAGATAGTGAGCGTATCGGGCAGGGTCTGCACCGGTCCTTGCAGCCGGTAGTTGGTGTAGACCGTGTTGTTCAACGGACAGTCTACGCTGGAGCATGCCCCTAAGATTGCGGCGATGATGAGGAAAAGAAGCAGTTTTCTCATATTACGGTTAAAGTGTCTCTGCTATCTGATAATCGTTGCGCTGTGGGTTCTGGCGGCTGATCAGGTCGCCTATGAAGCCGGCTAAGAAGAACTGTGAGCCAAGGAGAAGGGCTGTCAGCGAGATATAGAACGAGGCGTGGCTCGACAGCAGGTCGCCATAGATCCCATTGCATAGGGCGATGGTTTTCTCAACAAGGAGCCATACCAAAGAAACGAAGCCGATGAAGAAGATGACGGAGCCGATGAAACCGAAGACGTGCATCGGCTTCTTGCCGAAGTTGGTGAGGAACCAAAGCGTCAGCAGGTCGAGATAACCGTTGAAGAACCGGTTGATGCCGAACTTCGAGTGTCCGTATTTGCGTGCTTGATGATGCACCACCTTTTCTCCGATCTTGTCAAATCCAGCATTCTTTGCCAAGTAAGGTATATACCGGTGCATCTCACCGTAGACCTCAATGTTCTTCACGACATCCTTCTTGTAGGCCTTCAGCCCACAGTTGAAGTCGTGGAGGTTGTGCACTCCGCTGATCCAGCGTGCCGTAGCGTTGAAGAGCTTCGTGGGAATGGTCTTCGACAGCGGGTCGTAGCGTTTTTTCTTATATCCTGAGACGAGGTCATACCCTTCCTCTGTGATCATCTTGTAGAGCGCAGGAATCTCGTCGGGTGAGTCTTGAAGGTCAGCGTCCATGGTGATGACGACATTGCCCTGGGCAGCCTTGAAGCCACAATAGAGCGCTGGGCTCTTGCCATAGTTGCGCCGGAACTTGATGGCGTGCACATTAGGATCCTTGGCCGCGATGCTCTTGATGACATCCCAAGAGCCGTCGGTAGAGCCGTCGTTGACGAAGATGATCTCGTAGGTGAAGCCGTTGGCGTTCATCACGCGCTGGATCCATTTGTGAAGCTCCGGCAGCGACTCAGCCTCGTTATAAAGGGGTACTACTACAGATATATCCATTCTTACAGATTGTTTCTATTGTTCTCGGCATCATGGTTGATGTCGTTGTTATCGAAATTGTTATTGGTGAACTGGTCTCCGTGAAGATTTTTTACGATGATCGTCCGCTTTCCTATCCATGCTATCGGAAAACTGAGTACTGCTCCGATGAGGATGTTCTGCATCATAAAGACGAAAGCCGTCTCGATGGGTGTCAGTTGCCCTATCATGGCCAGCGACTGCTGAAGCTCGCTCACGGAGATGCCCTGAGCGCGATAGAACGGCTCAAGAGTCTTCATGCTGGCGGTGAGTATCGCCAGAAACGCTCCGTGGTCGAGGTAGCGGAAATAGACAAACTGTGCTACCGCAAAGAGCAATGAGGCATAGAAGAACGTGTAGAGGGAAAAGGCCAGCCCGCGTCGGAAGGAGATGCCCCCGTCGAGGGCGTAGTTTCGGAACCGGGCTAAGAGATAGCCTACGTAGAAAGGCGTGGCCATGGCTAACAGGCTGCCCCAAAACGAGGCAGGATTATTGACGATGACGGCGAACGATGCCATCCAAAGCAGGAAGAGCAGAAAGCCGTCCTGCCGGGCAAAAGCCTTGAGCTGTATAAGAGCGGTGACGTTTATCATATTTCGTCTGCAAAGGTACGCATTTTAAGAGGTAGATGAGAGGGGTGTGTTGGAAAATAATGTTAAATAATAACATTTCATTGCTTTTCTTTTTCTTAATTCCGCTTTTTGTCTTAACTTTGCACCCGCATTTGAGAGCAAGGCTCTTGGGTGACATGGGCAAGTCTCTTACGGCCAGCTCCCTAAGAATCGCTTGCCCACCTGCCTCTTTAGCTCAGTTGGCCAGAGCACGTGATTTGTAATCTCGGGGTCGTTGGTTCGAATCCGACAAGAGGCTCACAAAAAAAGACCGTTGTTTCGTGAAGAAGCAACGGTCTTTTTTTTGTGCCGATCAAAACGGAAGCAGGGCGCGGTCATCCTGGCCGCGCCCTGCTTTCGTTATGAATGACAGGTGTTATGGTTTCCGTATTATTTCAGCAGCCTCTTGCTCATGGCTCTCACCGGATAGTAGACGGCGAGCCATCCGGCCGCGATGACGGTGAGGAAGATGATGAAGACATCTGAATAGTGGACACTCACGGGGTAGGCATTGACAACGAATGATCCGTCGCCGCCCCCCATGCTCACAAGTCCGAACTGCTGTTGGAGCAGGCAGAGGAGCAGGCCGAGACCGATACCCACGATAGCTCCAATGACAGCGATCATGCGGCCTTCGAAGAGGAAGATGCGCGTGATCTGTTTCTCGTTGGCTCCGAGGTTGCGGAGCGTTGCTACGTCGTCTTTCTTGTCGATGATGAGCATTGACAGTGAGCCGATGATATTGAAGCAGGCGACGACGAGGATGAAGGTGAGGAAGATATAGGCCATGAGCTTCTCGATCTGCATGATCTTGAACGTGTCGGCCTGTTGCTCATAGCGGTCTTCGACCTTGAATTTCTTTCCGGCAATGTCCTGCATTTTGCTCTTCACGGCATCGAAGTTTGATCCGGGCTTGAGCCGCAGCTCCAAGGCTGTCACTTCGCCTTGCGCGTCGAAGAGCCGTCGCGCGAAGCCAATGGATGTGAGGATATAGCTCTTGTCGTATTTGCTGTTATTGACCGTGAACACGACCCCGCTTGAAAGCAGTGAATCGACCACAAACCCGCTCTCCACATTGCTCATGTCGAGCTGTCCTTGCCGTTGCGGCGCATAGATGCGGAGATAGTTGTCCCAGCGTGCACCCAATCCGAGCGTATTGGCGAGCCGGATGCCGGGTGTTCCGAACTCGAGATTGGCGGTATGGAGCTGAAACTGTCCGTCACCGTATAGAATGTCCGTGATATGCGTGAGGTCGGCAAAGTTGTCATCCACACCCTTTATCGTCACCATGGCCTGCCGCCCTTTGTAGATAGCGAGCGCCATGTCCTCGTAGGTATCAGTGGCCACCTCTACCTGGGGCAGGTGCCTGATCTTCGTCAGCGCGGGGTCGTCGGCCGCCACCGATTTGCCCGTCACGGGCACCACCTTAAGCTGCGGGTCGAAGTTGGTAAAGAAACTTGCCACGAGATCGTGGAAGCCGTTGAAGACGGACAGCACGATGACAAGCGCCATCGTAGCCACAGCCACGCCGATGACGGATATGATGGATATAATGTTGATTGCGTGGGTTTTCTTCTTGGAGAAGAGATAACGTCGCGCAATGAAAAACGGAAAGTTCACTTTGATGGGTCTTTTGTGCGTTGTTCCGATTTATTTCTTCAGCAGACTGTCGATATGTTCTATGTAGTCGAGGCTGTCGTCCTGGAAGAAGCGGAGCTCGGGTATGATTCGCAACTGGTTGTGGACGCGCTTGCCGAGGTCGTAGCGGATGGTCTTCTCGTTGTTTCGGATGTTCTCAATGATCTCTTCGGCTTTCTCCGGCGGGAAGATGCTGAGGTAAGCGGTGCAGATACTCAGGTCGGGGCTGATACGTACGCGTGTGACACTTACGAGGATGCCGTGGGTCTGACGTGTCTGACTCTGGAAAATCTCCGCGAGCTCTTTCTGGAGCAGGCGGGCTATCTTGTTTTGTCTTGTCTCTTGCATGGTCGTTTATTTTAATTCAATGTGATGAGCTTCTATCTCCTCGTGGAGGAAAATGGTGGCCGACTTCTTGAACTTTTCGGTGTTCTCCGTTGTGTAGTAGGTCACTGTTCCTCCCTTGGTGAGCTGCTGTTCCATCTCGGTGTGACGCCTCAGATAGTCTTTGAGGCTGGAGGCGACGTATTCGCCCTGCGGCACGATGGTGATCCCCGGAGGGGTGTATTTCAGGATCTTGGGCATGAGGAGCGGGAAATGTGTGCAGCCGAGGATGATGGTGTCGATGTCCGGATCTTTCTGAAGCAGTTGGTCGATGCGTTTCTTGACGAAGTAGTCGGCTCCAGGCGAGTCGGATTCGTTATATTCGACGAGTGCCACCCAGAACGGGCACGCCTGTCCTGTCACTTTGATGTCCGGCCATAGCTTATGAATCTCCATGTCATAGCTTTGGCTTTTCACGGTTCCTTCCGTGGCAAGAAGTCCGACATGGTTGTTGCGCGTGATGGTTCCTATGATTTCGGCGGTAGGGCGAATGACGCCGAGCACGCGTCTTTTGGGGTCCCAGTGGGGTAAGTCGTTTTGCTGGATGGAGCGTAAGGCTTTGGCTGAGGCTGTGTTGCATCCTATGATGACGAGCTGGCAGCCCATGGCAAAGAGGCGGTCAACAGCCTGACGCGTGAACTCATACACCACGTCAAAAGAGCGCGGACCATAAGGAGCCCGCGCATTATCGCCGAGATAGATATAATCGTACTGCGGCAGTAATTGTCTGATTCCATGCAGAATCGTGAGGCCTCCGTAACCGGAGTCAAATACTCCGATCGGTCCCGGCGCTTGTGGAAAAAGGGGTTGTGCCGGATGGATATCAACCTGTTGCATAATTACTTTGAGGCTCTTATGACCTCCTCCGTGATGTCTACGCCCATTGTCGTGTCGAGATACGGCATGCTCTCTCCGTCGGTGTTGACGACGAAGGCGAGGCCTTTCTGCTGCCCAATGCGCGTGATGGTTGCCTGAATAGTTTTTTTCAGTGGGTTAAGAGCATCCTGTCTTGCTTTGTCGAGAAGCTTTTGAGCCTCTTTCTTGAAGGCCGTGTTCTTCTCAATGAGTTCCTGGAGCTCTGCTTGTCTCTTCTGTCGAATAGAAGGCGCGAAGTCTTTCTGTCCTTCGAGGAAGAGCTCGTATTTGCTGTTGAACTCATCCTCCACGCGTTTCATCTCGGCATCGTATTTAGCGCGCAGATCGCTGAGACTCCTCATGGCTGCCGCATAAGCGGGTAAGGCATGCAGTGCGCTGTCGCAACTGATGTAACCGAAACGCAGCTGAGGCATTTGGTTAACGACGGGTGCAGCGACCTGCCCGGCGGGATTGGTGGTCTCTGTCTGAGCGGTTGCTGAGAGAACCGTCCATGCGAAGAAAGAAAAGAGGAAGAGTTTCTTCATGGTTGTTGTTTTTTGGATAACGGGGTGGGGGATGATGATCAGAAGTTATTTCCGAACTCGTTGCGGGCGGTACAGGGAACCGCTCCGGCAACGTGTTCGGCGATTGAACCCAACGGGGTTGTTGTCCTTACTTCATCTTAGCGATCTCAGCCTGTACCTTAGAAGTAACATCCTCAACATTGGTACCCGTGTAGACAGCTACGCCATCCTCGAAAATGAATGTATAGCCACCGGCCTTACCAACAGCGTCGATGGCATTGCGCACCTTCGTTACGACGGGCTGCATAAGATCCTGCTGCTTCTTCTGCAGCGCCTGAGCGTTGTCCTGATAGGTCTGCTGGATCTTCTGATAAAGGGTCTGCAGCTCCTGCTCCTTCTGCTTCTGAGCAGTAGCGTTCATGGTGCTTTTGCCCTTCTCGTAAGCATCGTTCTGGCGCTGCAGCTCGTCCTGCATGTTCTTCAGGTCGTTCTCATAAGTTTTCTGCTGAGCCTGAAGCTCACCGTTGATCTTTGCGATCTCAGGCAGTGCCTGCATGATGGTCTGTGTGTTAACCTTGCCGAACTTCTGTGCGAAGGTGGCAAGCGGTGCCATCAGCATGATCAATAATAAAAGCTTTTTCATTGTTGTTTGTTTATTTGTTGTTATGTTCTTTCTTTTAGGGGCAGTCACTATGTGACTGCTTACTCGACACTTGGGCTGGAAAGGCATCTATCGTGCGGAATAGCCGAGCTTCTTGAGTACCTCGTCGGAGATGTCGATGCGGGGAGAACCGAAGATGATGGCGGTGTCGGAGGCGCGGTCGAGCACAAGGCTGTAGCCGTGGAGGTCGGCGATCTCTTTAACGGCATTGTAGATCTCTTCCTGGATAGGCTGCATGAGGCTCTCGCGCTTCTTGAAGAGTTCGCCCTCGGGAGAGAAATATTTCTGCTTGAGGTCGGCAGCCTCCTTCTCCTTCTTCATGATGGCTTCCTGCTTGGCTTGCTTCTGTTCCTTGGAGAGGAAGACAAGTTCGTTTTGATAGTTTTTGTACATCGTTGAGGCCTCTGTGTTGAGCGCTTCCACCTCAGCCTGCCATTTCTTTGAGGCTTGGTTGAGCTGCTCGTTGGCCCGCTCGTAAGCAGGGATGTTCTTCAAAACATACTCCATATCGACGAGCGCGAACTTCTGCGCATGTCCTTTGAGGGGCATGGCAGCAAGCATCGCTAACAGCAAAAACAATCCCCCGAGACGGGAAATGACGCGTGTCTTATTCAAATATGTCCTTTTCATCTTCTTTTATGTTTTTAATTGTAGACGAATGACGTCGCTTTTTGTTACTATATATCTTACTCTCTTTGTTCAGGAAAGTGTCTTATTTGATTGGCGGGAGCTTAGTGAGGCTCCTGCCCGTTAGAACTCCTGTCCGAGGACGAAGTGGAAGTTGGATCCACCTTTCGTTCCATTGACATTGTCCTTGTCGAATCCATAACCCCAGTCGATGCCCATGAGTCCGACCATTGGCAGATAGATACGCACGCCGACACCTGCTGAGCGCTTCATGTCGAAAGGATTGAACTGCCTGATCTTGCTCCAGGCATTACCGCCTTCGAGGAAGGTCAGTCCGTAGATCGTCGTGTTGCCGAGGAGGAACGGGTAACGAAGCTCTAAGGTGAAGCGGTCGTAAGCATAGCCGTTGTAGGCAATGGATCCGTTCTCGTAACCACGCAGGCCGATGGTCTCTTCGCCGGCGTAGGATGAGTATCCGCTCATACCGTCACCACCCATGTAGTAGGTCTCAAACGGTGATTCCTTATACTTGTTGTAGCTGCCGAGCAATCCGAGGTCGGCGCGGGTCATGAGCACGAAGCACTTCTGACCCGGCGTGAGGGCCGTGTAGGTCTTTGACCGGAACGACCACTTGTGATATTCGATCCACTTATATTTCTCTTTCTGCTCAGCCACATACGTAGGCGAGTAGGCGTTGTTGGCGAGGTTCTTGTAGTCCTTGCCGTCCCACAGAGACCATGGCGGCGTGAGGGTTACGCTTGCCGAGAACTCCGAACCCGTACGCGGGAAGAGCTGGTTGTCGGTCGACGAGCGGTTGAGCGAGATGCTGAAGTTGAGGTTGTTGGCGTTGCCGTTTGTCATGAGGTAGAAGTAGCGCCAGTTTTTCAGCATGTAGCGTGTGTAAGCCACCTGCACGGACAGCGTGAAGTAGTCGTCCGGCCACCGCAGACGTTTACCCCAACCGAGCGAGGCACCGAAGAGCTGGATATACTTGTCGGGGTCGTAGTAGTTCTCGTAGTTGGAATAGTTGTAACCATAGGAGTTGTAACCATAATAATTATAGAGGTAGTTATTATAGTACGACTGGTTATAATAGTTGCTGTTGATATCTGTCTGCTTGGAGTAGTAGACACCGACGGAGAACTGGTTAGGCCGCTTGCCACCGAACCAGTTGGTGGAGTAGGAAGCGTTGTAACTCTGGTAGTAGGTACCGTTGGTCTGTGCGCTGATGGAGAGCTTCTCTCCGTCGCCGATCGGCATGATGCCGCGGTGCTCCTTGTTCTTGTTGAACAGGTTGGCGATCGAGAAGTTGTTCAGTGTCAGTCCGATACGTCCGATGACACCCGTCTGTCCCCAGCCGAGTGAGAACTCGATCTGGTCGTTCGACTTCTGTTCGAGCATCCAGTTGATGTCTACTGTGCCCGACTCGTAGTCAGGCTTAACATCTGGGTTGATCTTCTCCGGGTCGAAGTGTCCCATGCTGGCGATTTCACGGTAGGAACGCATGATGGCTTCCTTGGAGAAGAGGTCGCCCGGCTTGGTACGGAGCTCCCGGCGCACAACGTTCTCGTAGAGTCGGTTGTTGCCATAGATGCGTACATGCGAGAGGTGCGCCTGCGGACCTTCCTGCACACGCATCTCCAGATCGATGGAGTCGCCTTCGATATTCTGCTCCACGGGGTCGATGCTGGAGAATACGTAGCCGTGGTTATAATAGAGGTTGCCGACAGCATCCTCATCATCCTTGAGCCGCTTGTTGAGCAACTTCTGGTTGTAGACATCACCCGGGTTCATGCCGAGCACCCGCTGCAGGTAATCGGAGCTGTAAACGGTATTGCCCACCCAGTGAATCTTTCGAATATAATACTTCTGTCCCTCTGAAACCTTGATCCAGATGTTGACATGCTTGGGATCATTGTTCCACACGCTGTCGCCGAGGATGGCGGCATCGCGGTAACCGAGCTCATTGTATTTCTCGATGAGCTTCTCCTTGTCGGCTTTCCATCGCTCCGGTGTGAACTTCTTTGCCTTGAAGAGCGTGGAGAGCTTGCCGGCCTCATGCGTTTTAGCGAACGCGCCTTTCTTGAGAAATCCGCCTTTGATACGCGAATCCTTCAACTGTTTGTTGCCTTCGATGAAGATATTGCGCACCTTCATCTTCTCCTTCTTGTCGACGACGATATCCAGGATGACTTGGTTCTTGTGCGAGAGGTCATCCTTCTGGTTGATTTCTATATCCGCATTCTTGTAACCCTTGTCATCAAAGTATTTCTTGGCCAGGATCTTCGCGCGGTCTATCATGTTGGGCGTTATCTGTCCGCCTTTGAGGATGCCGAGCTTCTTCTCCATATCCTCACGCTCCGACTTCTTCAGGCCGTAGTAGTTGATCGTCGAGACTCTGGGTCTTGGCTTCAAGGCGATGTGCAGATAGATCTTGTCACCCACGATAGAGTCGGCGGAGATTTGCACGTCAGAGAAAAGTCCGTGCTTCCAATATCGCTTCACGGCATCCGTGATCTCTGTTCCAGGCACTGTGATATGCTGGCCTACCGAGAGACCGGAGATACCGGTGAGCATATAGTCTTCATAGCCCTCCATCCCTGAGACGGAGAAGCCTCCTATGACTACATTGCGGGGTGTGCCGGCATAAGTGATGTCGGGATGTATGATACGTTCCTGTGCCTCTAAACCAAGGCTGAAGGCCATGGCGATGATGGCAGCTGCTACTTTCTTTTTGTTATAGTGCATTATATCTCTTTGACCTGTGTTGCGGGCGGCTGCAGGAATGCGCCCTGCACCGTACCGATATATTGGATATATGTCTTCTTTATTGTTTCTTCTTTGGCTGATTCAGCGGTTAGGCGTATCAGCGTCGACTTGTGCTTCCGTCTTTCCGAACCTTCGCTGACGGTTCTCGTAGCTCTCAATGGCTTTATGGAGGTCGTCTTCGGTGAAGTCGGGCCAGTAAACCGGTGTGAAGTAGAGCTCAGTGTAAGCAATCTGCCAGAGCAGATAGTTGCTGATGCGATATTCACCTCCGGTTCGGATGAGCAGATCAGGATCGGGCATGAAGGCCGTCTCAAGATGCTGTGAGACGATGTCCTCCGTGATGTCTTCTACGGGTTTCCCGTTCTCTTTCCATTCCCGGGTGATATCTCTGACGGCTTTCGTGATCTCCCACCGTGCCGAATAGCTCAGGGCAACGACCATGGTCATGGCCGTGTTGCCTTTGGTGTGCTCCTCCGTCTCGTGCAGTTTGTCCTGCACCTCTTTGGGAAGCCTGGCCACGTCGCCGATGACGCGGAACCGGACGTTGTTCTTCATGAATATCTCGTCTTCCAAACTTGAGAGCACAAGCCCCATGAGTGCATGTATCTCCGTCTGCGGGCGGTTCCAGTTCTCTGTGGAAAAGGTGTAGAGCGTGAGATATTTCACTCCGAGGCGCGTACACTCTGAGGTGATGCGCCTGACGGTGTCCACCCCTGCCTGATGGCCATAGGACCGGTCTTTGCCTCGCTCTGTAGCCCAACGGCCGTTGCCGTCCATTATGATGGCGATGCTCTTCGGTATCATATATAGCTTTCTATTTTATAGCTCATTATTATATATAGCGTATATACAACTCGTTATTCTTTATTACAGTTCAGACACCTTGGTGAGAAACTGTAGGTGACCGACAGCTGAAGCCTCTGGTAGGCATCGGTGTTCTTGAACAATCCGCTGCTCTGAATGCCGTAGGGATCTTTCACACCATCGAGCCAGTCGCTTGTCGAGAAGTTGACCCCCCATTCGAAGCCGATGTTGACTCGCTCACTCATCTTATATTTAACGCCTAAGCCTATGGGCAGGATCATCGCGGCTCGTGTCTTCTCCGTGGTCTTGGCAATCACGAGTCCCGATCCTCCGAAGACGAAAGGTGTCAGTCGCTTGGCTCCCCGATAGTCGCGCCCCGTGCCGTAGGGCAGGAAGTTGTACTCATAGATCGCGGCGATGTCTGTCAGGCTGTTGCTGAACGAATAGCTCCGGTACTGCTCTTCCGTATACCAGGTCTTGACATCATCGGATGAACCCTTCAGCTTGCCGTAGCCGACATTGATCCGCAGCGCCATCCACGGGTTGAAATTGTATCTTCCTGCGATGCTTGCGGCGGGTTGCAGATCACGCGTAAGCTTGCCGTTGTAGTCGCCCAAGTAGCCCGTCAATCCCACGCCTGCTCCAATCTCGAACCGGTATTCCGGATCGTCCTGCGCCTGCACGCTTACACTGAGCAGCAAGGCGACGATGGCTAAGAAAGTATGCTTCAGCATCGGGGGGGTCATTTATTTTCAACGGCGCTTGGCTCTGGTGAACACACGCTGCTCATTGGTCCAGCCGAGTTGCGAGAGACGCCCAGACCAACCGGTAGCGGCACCGTCGCGCTGGATGTAGATATAGTTGTCCTTGTCGACAGCCATCTCGAAGGCACCCGGCGTATTGCCGAAAGCGGCAGGCAGCGCATAGAGCGTGCTCTTGTTCCACGTCAGCCCCCAGTCAGGGCTTGTATATACAGCGGAGAAATCGCCGCCCGTAGCCACGATGCTGTCTCCGTAGAGCACGGCTCTCATGTTGTCTAAATAGGGCAGCTTCTTCGTCACGTATTCGTCGTCATTATAATAGGTCCAGATCTGTGAAGGGTCGTCATCGTCCTCCACCTTGCTCCATCTGACCACTTTTCCGTCACGGTTGCCGATGATGAAAAGATTGTACATCGTCGTGTCGGTTGTCATTGGGGAAGCGATGAAGCTGATGTCTGAGGCGGGCAGGAGCGAGGCATCCGCGTCGAGCTTCTCCTCTGTCCATGCTCCTCCGTTGAGGGGCGCGCGCATGAGCTTGCCGTCAACGATACCGTAGCGATATTTCTTTGTGGTTCCTATGACACCGTCTTCGTGCTGCACGAGCCGGCTGATGTCGAACGTTCCGGCTTTCCACTCAAACTGGTTCTCTTCCTCCTGATGGACTTTCACCTTGACCGTATACTCGCGATAAGCCGTCAGGGTCATGTTGTACACACGTATGCGGACGGGTGAGGAAAAATCGATGGAGTCGGAGGAAGAATAGTAGGCGAGACTGTCTTTGCCGGTTGTCGCCTTCAGGACGAGCACCACGGAACCACTGTTCACGGTGTTGATCGTTGCGAGGCAGTGGGCGGCATCGGTGCCTTTGGGGAGCGAGTCGCTGTTGGCGATGGTCTGGTTCTGCTGGTCAATGTCGAAGCTGTAGGGACTTGCCGAGAACGTAGACGTGTACGTTGAGTCGGTCACGCCGTCGCTCGCCTTGGTGTGATACGTGATATTGAGCGTACCTAAGGAGAACGACGAAATGGCCGTATCTGTGTAGTATGTAGTATCACTTTCATCGTTGTCACTGAGACAGGATGTGAGTGAAAGTGCAGCCGCGATGAGAATGACGACGTGCGAAAACAGTTTGTTCATTGCCGTAATTTACTTTTTAGCTGCAAATTTACTAAGAATAGACCAATTACGAGCGCTTTTTCCTTTTTATTATGTTTTTTAATACAAAATGTGGTCTGATCTTGGCTGTCGATAAACAGTTGATTGTGGGTAAAGCGTGTCAAGGCAGACACAGAAAAAGGCAGTACAATCACTTGTGCTGCCTTCCCTGAATTGATGCAAAAGCAGAAAGTGCGTTTGCACCAATTCGTCATTTTTTACCTTAAAAATCTATCAAACTACTAACCTAATGAAACTTAAATGGTAATCATCTCACGATGACTGTTGCAAAATTAAGCAAAATTATTGTATGGTGCAAATTAATGCTAACTATTTTTTGCCATATTCTTCCTTTTTAACGATTTTTCCGTTCTTCAGCCACAGTATTCGCTGATTTCGTGAACCTCGGAAGGCGAGCGTGACATCACGCAACGCCTTCTTGTACTCTCCGTCGACGATGACATCGGCGTAGGGAAGAATCTGGCTGAGCTTCGGGTCGGCCTCAATCTGCTCGATGGTGAAGCCTGTGTAGACCCAGATGTCTTTCTCCGGGAGCTTCTCCTTGATCTCCTTGGCGAGGGCTGTTACCTCGTCGGGCGAGCACAGTGGGTCGCCTCCTGAGAAGGTGATGCCCTGGATGTAGGGCTTGGCAAGTTCGGAGAAGAGGTAGTCGTGCGCCTCGGATCCGAAGGGCTGTCCGCCCTTGAAGTCCCATGTCTCAGCGTTCTGGCAACCTTTGCAATGGTGGGTACATCCTGCCACCCAGAGGGTGACACGGAAGCCCGTGCCGTTGTTCACGTCGCAAGAAGTAATGTCAAATATACGCATTGTCTCATTCATTGGCAGGTGCGGGTGGCAGCTCCCTGCGCTGTTTACATATCCTTGAACGGTGCAGCTGCCTTCTTGTTCTTTTCTTTCAGTGAGCCGGAAGCGCTTCCGCCGCACTGGCAGGTCTCTTCCTTCAGGGCCTCGTCGTGAGCGAACGAGCGGATGTGCTTCACCCGGTCTTTCACCTCTGCCTGCTTGCCGAGGTTGAAGTTGTGGTAGTCGGTGGTCAGATAGCCGGTGACACGGCGCAGGCGGCGGATGTTGTGTGAGCCGCAGATGGGGCACGCGTCGTTGATCTCATCGGTGTACCCACAGTCCATGCAGGTGTCGTTGGGCACGTTGATGGCGAAGTAAGGGATATCCTTGTCCATGGCATAGTCGATGATCTTCTCCAGGGCTCCGACGTTGTGCTTCGTCGTTGAGGGGAGCTCGACGTAGGTGATGCAGCCTGCCGAGGAGTAGCCGGTGAGCTGACTCTCGATGTCGATCTTCTCGAACGGTGTCATGTGCTCCCACACGGGCACGTGGATGGAGTTGGTGAAGTAGTCGCGGTCGGAGACGTTCTTGATGACACCATACTTAGCCTTGAACTTCTTCATTGCGGTGTAGCAGAGGTTTTCCGCGGGGGTATAATAGACCCCGAAGTTGAGCTTGTACTGCTGCTTGAACTCCGCGCAGCGTGTCTTGAAGAGGCTCTCGATACGTTTCGCCAGTGCCATGCCTTCGGGCTTGGTGTGGTTGCATCCGATGAGGAGCTGGAGCGTCTCAGCCAGTCCGAGCTGCCCCATGGCGAGCGTGCCGTGCTTCATGGCCGAGCGGATGCCTTCCTCGGGGATATATCCTGCCATGGTGTGGTTGTCCCACATGAACGGCGCGGTCTTGGGATCCTGAGAGCAGATCCAGTTGAATCGCTCGATGAGCATGTCTTTAGCCTCATGAATCTTCTCATCGAGGAGCTTCATGAACTTCTCTACGTCACGGTCCGCTTCCATGGCCAGGGTCGGCATGATGATCGTCGTGGGGCAGATGTTGCCACGGCCGTCCTTGAGCTGGCCCAGTCCGTTGATGTCCCATCCGTTGGCGGTGCGGCATCCCATGGTCGAGAAATAGGTTCGCGGATCCTTGATGTCGAAGCCCTCGTTGCCGCTCCAATTCACGTTGGCGTAGTTGGGATACAGGCGCTGCGATGTGGAGCGCATGGCGAGCTGCTTGAGGTCATAGTTGGGTGTGCCTGGCTTGTCGTTGACACCTTTCATATACTGGAAGATGCCGCAGGGGAAGATGGGCGTGTTGTGATGGAAGCCGATGCCCTCGAGCGAGCCGAGGAGCAGGGAGCGCGTTACGAGCCGGCCTTCCTCAAGGGTGCAGGTGCCGTAGTTGATCGAGGTGAAGGGCAGCTGGTCGCCGGAGCGGCTCTGCAGCGTGTTGAGGTTGTGATACATAGCCTCTACGGCCTGATGGAGCTCCTGGATGGTGTCGCAGAGCGCGCAGTTATAGTATTTGGGATCGAGACGCTCCTTGTTGGCGAGCGTGAAGTCGCCCCTGGTGAGCTTTGTCTTCTTGAAGAAAAGTTCCTTGACGGTGTCGGTCCAGTGCTCGAAGGCGGAGCGCGTCACGCCGACATTGTCCTGATAGGTCTCGTCGTAGAGCGAGAGAAAGTCGGTGTCGGCGAACTCCTTCTGATCCTTGGCCCAGGCCGTGATATAATGTTTGAAGAATGACTTGCGGAAGTAAGGCACCATGGTCCAGTCGAGGTGGGTAGCCGAGACGCCTCCGAACTGGTCGAGGCTCTGAAGCTGGAAGATGACAGCCACGAGCTGCATGGCTGTGTTGAGCGATCCAGCCGGGCGCACGTCGCCCTGGCGGGTATGGAAGCCTTTCGACAGCAGGTCGTCGAAGGGGATGGAGAGGCAGTTGTGGAACCCGATGGCATACTTGTTGAGGTCGTGGATGTAGATCTCGTTGTTCTCGTGGTTGCGGCGCGCCATGTCTGACATGCAGTGGTCGAGGGCATACTGTTTCTCGTAGACGTTGGCCGCCTCTCCGGAACGGCCGCCACCGGAATACTCATCGATGTTGGCGTTCTGGTTTACGACGTTTTTGGCCATGAGCTTCTCCTCATAGGCTTTCTTGACGCGCTGTTCCCGCTCGAGCTTGTGCTGGTAACGGTATTCGCAGTAGGCTATGACGGCGCGTGTCTCGCCATTCTTGGCCAGCACCTCCACGACGGTATCCTGAATGTTCTCAATCTCAAAGATGTCGGTAGTGGGGAGATACTTCTTCTCGCACAGCGCGAACACCTCGTCAGCATATTTGCGGGCGATTTCCTCGTTGTTGCCCTCATGGCCAATGGCGTTGAGGTCTTTCAAAATGGCGACTTGAATCTTTGTCAAGTCGAACGGCACTACCTTGCCGTCGCGCTTCTTTACTTGGATCATGGCAATTTTTGAAATATTTTTGTGAATAAAATCGGAAAACTTTTTGTGTTTTTGAAAATCAAAAGTTATCCGTTTTGGAAAACTTCTTGGTCTCAATCTCTCTCCGAAGTTGTTGATTTTGGTTTGCTTTTCGTTTGCAAAGGTAGTAAATAATTGAATAAGTTGGAACACTTTTGCCTATCTTTTTTCAACTATTTTATTCTGTTTTGGTTATCAGTGAGTTAGCCGATTTTGCTCAAATAAAGTTGTAGATTATCCTCCTAAACCGTCTAAAAGAGACCCTACTCCGTGACGTTCCTCTTCCTGTCTAAGACCGCACAACAGGACATGGGCGCGGAGGTCCGTGGCAGGGCTTCTTGGTAGGAAGAGATACAACTTCTCGATGAGTCAGGATGTAGTAAGTGTCAAGATTTATTTTTTTCAACCCCCGCTGAGAATCGATTCTTTTCGACCAAAGCGGAGGTCGCTCGGAAATAACGCGATTATAGGCCGAGTTGGGAAATGACTGTCAATCAGCATCTTATAAATTTTTAGCCTTCATAAGACTTTTCTTATCCTCTCAAACGTCCGACCTAACAGCGTTAGGTCGGGTACTTTACTGCGTTAGGTCACTGACATTTAACGGTAAAGTAACCTTCATAACCGTTGAATGTCAGTGGCATTACTATAGAAAGGTCGGCTCCTTATCCCTGTTTTTCACCCGGCAACCCTGTTTTTCTCCTTTCATACCTCCCTTTTGCGTTCTCTTTCGCACCATTCCCGTTGTCCTGACTTTTTACTTTTTGTAAAGAAAAATCAGATCTCCGGCACGGATATCTGCACCTGTGTTGTCAACGTGTTCTTCTAAAGTCGGAAGCATGTGATATAGCTCTGAGAAACTCGAATCCCCTTGTTGACATGATTATTTTATCCTTGCTTTTTTCTTATTCTTCCAATAAATTCGTAACTTTGCTCTTAAATTAAATAATGTAAGGGAAAGGAAAGCCAATGCCTTTAAGATTACCAGATAAGCTCCCGGCCATCGATATTCTCAAGAAAGAGAACATCTTCGTGATGGACGAGACCCGTGCCCATTCGCAGCAGATCCGTCCGCTGCGCATCGTCATCCTCAACCTCATGCCGATGAAAGTGACGACGGAGACCGACCTCGTCCGTCTGCTGTCGAACACGCCGCTGCAGCTTGAGATTTATTTCATGAGGCTCAAGAGCCATACGTCGAAGAACACGCCTATCGAGCACATGATGATGTTCTATCGTGACTCAGAGGAGCTGATGAAGCAGAAGTTTGACGGCATGATCGTCACGGGCGCACCCGTGGAGACCATTCCTTATGAGAATGTAGACTATTGGAAGGAGTTTAACGAGATCGTCGACTGGGCACGCCACAACGTCCAGTCTACGCTCTACCTCTGTTGGGGCGCTATGGCGGCACTGTATCATTTCTATGGCATTCCCAAGTATCAGTTGCCGATGAAGAAGTTTGGCATCTTCAAGACTTATCCCCTTGATGAGCGTCTGCCAATCTTCCGTGGCTTCGACGACATGTTCTACATGCCGCATTCCCGCCATACCGAGGTGCGGAAAGCCGACATCGACAAGGAGCCCGGACTGAAAATCTTAGCGACCTCACCCGAGGCCGGCGTGAGCATTGTGAGCTCGCGTGAAGGGCGTGAATTTTATATCTTGGGTCATTTGGAGTATGCGCCGAACACGCTTGACAATGAGTATCATCGTGACTTGGGCAAGCGCGACGATGTGGCCATGCCGCAACACTATTACCGCGACGACGATCCGGAGAGGGGGTATAAAGTGCGGTGGCGCTCGGCGGCCAACTTGTTCTACAGCAACTGGATCGACTATTACGTCTACCAGGAGACTCCTTACAACATCAGCGACATCAAATAGTATTCTTCTATGCTTATCATCACGAGAAACACGCACGACTATGGCCCCTACGATGAGCGCGAGGTGGCGCGGTTTGTGGAGGACGGCCGGTTGCTGCTTAACGACAAAGCGCGCGACCCGGAAACCGGGGAGGCGGGAACGATCAAGGAGATGCTGCTCCGCCGCGGCCTCCGTCCAAGCATAAAGAGCAACGGCTCGCTCCTCAGACAGCTCGCCCATGTGGGGCGCGACTTTATCCTTCCCAAGGAAGACATTGAGCGCCATTCGCTCTTCGAGGACAAGCGGTTGCTCATCCTCGCTGTCGTGGGTCTGTCGCTCTCGGTCATCATGCTCCTGCCTATCGGCGGCCTGCTTGTCTTCTATGCCGTCTCGCTCTATTTCGCGACGATCTGGGGACTGTTCTTCGCCTATATGTTCCGCACCCGGCAGGTTCATACCTCTACGACGATCTGGACGTTCTTTCTCACCCAGGCAGGCGTGTTCCTCATCTTCGGTACACTCCATCAGCTCAACTTTTTCAATGTCTTCACCGAGGCGGCTTTCCCGGTGAGCATCATCGGTTATGTCTTAGGTGTGGGTCTGACGGAGGAGTTTACGAAGATGATTCCGCTTTTCATCCTTCAGCGCCGCAGCCGGGAGCCGATGCTGCCGCAGACGATGGTCTACTATGGTCTTATGGCCGGCATTGCTTTCGGTGTGTTCGAGGGGGTGCAGTATCAGACGACGATCAATATCCGCGCCGACTATACTACGGCCTTCATCCTGAACATCGCGCGTCTGACCTCGCTGCCGTTTATCCATGCTATCTGGTGTGGCATCGCCGGTTATTTCATTGGCATGGCGGGGCTCTATCCGCGTTACCGTCATGCCCTGTGGTTCTTGGCTTTGGTCATTCCTGCTACGCTCCACGGGCTTTACGACTCCTTTGCCGGCGTGCTCTATGCCATCTCGCTCGGCATCGCCTTCCTGAGTGTTATCCTGCTCATGGCTTATATGAGGCACAGCGGAAAACTGAGAGAGCGGCTGAGAAACAATTAAAATTACCTACGATGAAAAATATAACGATACTTCTTTTGAGTCTGTTCTCTTTTTCCCTCTTCACTTCCTGTGACTTGGAAAGCATTGACAACGGCGACCTCGACGGCTTCTGGCATTTGGAACGCGTTGACACACTCTCCACCGGTGGCTCTGCGGATCTGTCTCAGTCAAAGCTTTTCTGGGCCTTTGAGGTGAAGCTGATGTCGTTGCAGGGTGGCTCTGACGGTTTCTTCTTCCGTTTCCGTCAGACATCGGACAGTCTAACGATCTTTACACCTTATTATAATAGGGGACATGACGAAGGCGAGGGCTCGGGTGACATTCCTGTGACCGATCCCTCAGCCATGAAGCAATATGGCATCGACAGTCTTGAGGTTCACTATAAAAAGGAGGCTTTAAGCGGTAAGAAGATGGTGCTGCGCTCCCGCCGCCTGAGGCTGTACTTCAGGAAATTCTGAATAGAGGCGATAGAGAAAATAGAAGCGATAGAGGAAATAGAGGCTATAGAGAAGAATAGAGAAAATAGAGGCAATAGAGAAGAATAGAGATAATGGAACCGATAAAAAAGATATTCTATGGCAGAACTCCCCGCACTCGTTAAAGACCTTGCACTGATACTGATCGTTGCAGGTATCGTGACGCTTATCTTTAAGCGGCTCAAGCAACCGTTGGTGTTAGGCTATATCGTGGCAGGGTTCATCGTCTCGCCTCATCTGCCGTTGACAATGTCGGTTGTCGACAAGGCTGATATCAAGACCTGGGCCGACATCGGAGTCATGTTCCTGCTGTTCTCCCTCGGTCTCGACTTCTCCTTCAAGAAGATTCTGAAGATGGGTCTGGCACCGGTGATAGCAGCCGTGAGCACTATTTTCTTTATGTCGATGACAGGCATGGTCGTGGGTCATCTCTTTGGATGGGGGCATATGGACTGTATTTTCCTTGGCGGCATGCTCGCCATGTCTTCGACGACCATCATCTATAAGGCTTACGACGACATGGGCCTGTCGCAACAGTCGTTTGCCAAGCTCGTGATGAGCGTGCTCATCTTGGAGGATATCCTTGCCATCGTGATGATGGTCATGCTTTCGGCCATCGCCTCGGGCAGCAATCCTGATGGCGCGCAGATGGTGGGCTCGCTGTTGAAGATAGGGTTCTTCCTCATCCTCTGGTTTATCGTCGGTCTTTATCTCGTGCCTTCGTTCCTCCGAGTCACGCGTAGGCTGATGACCGACGAGACGTTGGTCATCGTGGCTCTCGGCCTTTGTTGTGCCATGGCCTGGATCAGTACGGCCGTCGGTTTCTCTTCGGCTTTCGGTGCCTTCGTCATGGGCAGTATCTTAGCAGAGACCATCGAGGTGGAGCGCATAGAGAAAGTTGTCGCGCCGGTGAAGAATCTGTTTGGTGCCATCTTCTTCGTTTCTGTGGGTATGCTCGTCGATCCGCATGTGTTGGTCAGCTATGCGGTGCCTATCATCGTTTTGGTTCTGGCGATCATGGTGGGTCAGGCTGTCTTTGGCTCTTTCAGTTACATGCTTTCGGGGCAGCCGCTGAAGACGGCTATGCGCTGCGGTTTCTCCATGGCGCAGGTCGGAGAGTTCGCGTTCATCATCGCCTCGTTGGGCTTGTCGTTGAAAGTCATCAGCGACTTTATCTATCCCGTCATCGTGGCGGTAAGTGTCGTGACGACCTTCATCACGCCTTATATGATCCGTGCGGCGGTACCGGCTTACAATGGTCTGACGAAGCTGATGCCGCGTCGCTGGGTGCGTCGGCTCGACCACATGGGTACGGCGCATCAGACAACGACGAAGGAGAACAATGTGTGGAGGGGTCTGCTGAAGAAGATGGGTCTCAATACGCTGGTCTATACCGTGCTTTGCATTGCCGTGACGGCTGTGATGCTGACGTTTGTGCTTCAGTTTTTCCGTCATCTGCTGCCTCACTGGTGGGCCAACGGAGCGACAGGCCTGCTCACGCTCGTCTGTATCTCGCCTTTCATGCGGGCTTTGGTGATGAAGAACAACCACAGCGAGGAGTTTAAATTGCTTTGGACGGAGAGTCGCCTCAACCGGTTGCCGCTGATCTTCACCGTTCTCTTCCGGATGGCGATAGCAGCCGCGATCCTCTTTTATATCTGCAACTATTTGGCACGTTTCGCCAATGCCGTCGTCATCACGATTGCCGTCGTCGTCATCGTCCTGATGATTCTCTCGCGCCGACTGAAGAAGCGGTCTATCAGTATGGAACGCCGCTTCATCACCAACCTCAACTCGCGTGAGATCATGGCCCGGGTGGAAGGACGGCAGCGGCCGCTCTTCGAGAATAAGCTCATCGACCGGGACATTCACATCTCGGATGTGGTCATTCCCGACGACTCTTCCTGGGTCGGTAAGTCGCTCGGCCAGCTGCGGCTCAGCACCCGCTTCGGTGTCTACGTGAGCAGTATCCTGCGCGGCCATCAGCGGTTGAACATCCCCGGCGGCGACTGTATCATCTTTCCCGACGACCATCTGCAGGTCATCGGCAACGATGAACAGCTGCAGACCTTTGCCAATGCTGTCAAGAAAGAGCTCGTGCCTGATGACCCGCATGTCGAGCAGCGGGAGATGAAACTGCAGAAGCTGAAGCTTGGCGCTGCCAGTCCGTTCATTGGCAAGACCCTGCGTGAGAGTGGCATCCGCGAGCAATACAACTGTATGGTCGTGGGACTGGAGGAAGGTCAGGACAACCTCACGCGTATCAACCCCAACCACCGGTTTGCCAAGGGCGACATCGTCTGGGTGGTAGGAGAGAAGGCATCGCTTAAGAGCCTGCCGGAGGAATAGGCTTGATAGGCCTTATAGACATTATAGACTTTATAGATTTTATAGATTTTATAGATTTTATAGGATTTATAGATTTTATAGACTTTATAGATTTTATAAGCTTTATAGCGTTGATAGGCTTACCGTGGCGGGAGGATCTTTTCCTGGAAAATTCTCGGAAAGTCAGGATGCTTCAGTCGTTCATCGCTCCGCAATATGGGCAACGGCCTTTGTGCTTGATGGGCCTGCCACAGTTGCCACATATGAAGACGGTGCGGTTGCGCCAATGGCGGTAGCAGGCAAAGATGATGTAGGCTATAAGCAAAGGATAGCCGACATAATAGAGCGTGGTGACGCTGAAGACGATGTAGTCGATGGCACAAACGGCCACTAAGCCGGCGAGATAAAGAACAGCCTGTGGTGCCGACAGTTTGTGGTAGATGTCATCCACACAGGCGATACCCACGATGAGCATAGCCCAAACAGACAACAGGAAGACCATCAAAACGGGTGGTACAGAGAACGGGTTGAGCGAAGGATGAAAATAGAAATGCTGCCAGAGCTGAGGCGCAAAAAGCTGGATGGTGGCGTAGAATGTTGCCGCGCTTGCTACGATGATGCAAAGCAGGGTGGGGTAGACGGAGTCGATGTCGTGGAAATGTACGATATACGTTTTCTTCTTGAACACTTTCCACAACAGGTAACTGGCTCCGAAAAGGCCTACGACAATCAGAAAGATGATGAGGTGAGAGTCGGAGAAGGCAGAGATGAACTGCGAGATGGGGTCGTCGGGCATGACGCGTGGCAGCATCGTCTTCTCATGTGTCCATCCGAAGGCAGAGGTGTCATTGGCAAGTTGTACCCACACCGAGTCGATGGAGTCGGCGGGTACAATCTTGATATCAGCCACTGCGACATGATCTCCTTTATACACACTGAACGAGTCGGTTTCCATGCCCGCCACCTCTTCTTCCGGCATCTGGCGAAGCAGGACGAGCGAGTCGGCCCGCACCACGAAGTTGTAGTTGTTCGTGTAATGGTGTGTCTGGAAGAACGACAACGAATCAATGGTATGCTCAGAAAGCGGTGTGTTGTGGTTGCGTTTGTGCACCGGGCGGTGCTGATAGCACGAAGAGAGCATCAGCACGAGCATGGTGAACAACAGGGGGAGAGAATGTCGCAGTTTCATCAGTGATATATTTAGCTCAGACCAACGATCTGTCCGTTGACGATGTCGATGCGGTTGGCCTGAGGGTCGGCGGGCAGACCAGGCATGCGAAGGATATTACCCGCGATCGCTACGATCATGCCGGAGCCGGAGTTGATGACGATGTCGGCCACGTCGAGATGGAACCCATCGGTCGGGCCATATGCTTTCGGGTCGATGGAGAAGCTGTATTGGGTCTTGGCGATGCAGACGGGCAGACGCCACAAACCTAAGTCGTAGATGTGCTTGATCTGTGCTTGCGCCTTGTGCGAGAAGCTGATGGTGCCAGCACCATAGATGTTCTTCGCCACAGCGATGATCTTGTCTTTGACATCGTCATCACTGTTGTAAAGAAGCTTCAGTTTCGGACTTCCGCCCTGTGCGTCCTCATCGTCAATGGTCTTTACCACCGTCTTGGCGAGTTCCTCTGCTCCTTTGCCACCCTCGATGAACGCATTGTTCACGGCAAAGGCTACCCCGAGTTCCTCCTCGCAGTGCTGGCGTACCGCAGCAATCTCCTCGTCGGTATCCTCTGCGTAGCGGTTGAAGGCCACAACAATCTTCTGTCCGAAGCGGTGGATATTTTCCACATGTTTGTCGAGGTTCCAGAAGCCCTGACGAGCCGCTTCGATGTTCGGCTGTTTGATGTCGGCATAAGGCACGCCGCCGTGCATCTTCAGGGCCTGAAGCGTTACGACGAGCACCGTGAGTGCAGGCTGCAGACCGGCCACGCGGCACTTGATGTCATAGAACTTCTCAGCGCCGAGGTCTGCGCCGAAGCCTGCCTCCGTGACGGCATAGTCGCCGAGCGTCAGGGCCAACTTGGTAGCGACGACCGAGTTGCAGCCGTGCGCGATGTTGGCAAAAGGCCCGCAGTGGACGATGGCGGGCGTACCCTCCGTCGTCTGCACGAGGTTTGGCTTCAGCGCGTCCTTGAGCAGCACGGCGATAGCGCCTTCCACCCCCATGTCGCGCACATAGAAAGGCTTGTCCTGATAGTCGAAGCCTAAGAGAATGTTGCCGATGCGTTGCTTGAGGTCGTCCATGCTTGTGGCGAAACACATGATGCCCATGATCTCGGAGGCTGGTGTGATGTCGAAGCCTGTCTGTGTGGGGATGCCGTTGGTGAGCGGGCCGAGTCCGGTGATGATCTGCCGGAGCGACCGGTCGTTGATGTCGAGCACCCGTTTCCACAGGATCGTCTTGAGGCGGAATCCGTCCTTGGCGTGCTGGTAGAGATAGTTGTCGAGCAGTGCGGCAATCATATTGTTGGCCGTTGTGATGGCATGGAAGTCGCCGGTGAAATGGAGGTTGATCTTATCCATCGGCAGGACCTGTGCGTACCCACCGCCGCAGGCGCCACCTTTCTGTCCGAAGCAGGGCCCGAGCGAGGGCTCACGCAGTGCCACGACGGCTTTCTTGCCTATGCTGTTCAGACCCAGTGCCAGCCCTACCGACACGGTAGTCTTACCGATACCTGCCTTTGTAGGCGAGATGGCGGTGACCAAGATGAGATGATGCTTCTTGATGCGTTTCTTGTCAATGGCTTTCAGTGATACCTTGGCGATGTAGCGGCCATAAGGCTCTGTCATGTCTTTGGCAAGCCCTAACTCTTTGGCGATGTCGTCAATAGGTCGGAGCTTGGTCTCTTGTGCTATTTCAATATCTGTCTTCATGATAATATGTGTGTTTCTCTTTTTAGAAGTTCGGAAGTTCGGAAGTTAATGAAGTTATGAAGTTATGAAGTTAATGAAGTTAATGAAGTTATGAAGTTAATGAAGTCCGAACTTCTGAACTTCCGGACTTCTGAAACGGACTTCCGGACGGCTTCTCAGTCTCTGAAGAAGAGGTCTCTGGTGTAGACCTTCTGCTTCACGTCATCGAGCACCTTGTCGTATCGGTTGGCGATGATAGCCTGAGAGAGCTGCTTGAACTTCTCAAGGTCGTTGACGACGCGTGAGCCGAAGAAGGTAGAGCCATCCTTGAGCGTCGGCTCATAGATGATGACGGTAGCGCCCTTGGCTTTGACCCGTTTCATCACTCCCTGAATGCTCGACTGCCTGAAGTTGTCGGAGTGCGACTTCATCGTCAGCCGGTAGACACCGATGGTGCAAGGATGTTCCCCGGCGGCGTTGTAGGCGTTCTGGTCGTTGTAACTGTAATAACCGGCGCGGCGCAACACCTGGTCAGCGATGAAATCCTTACGCGTGCGGTTGCTCTCCACGATGGCCTGAATGAGATTTTCCGGCACGTCCCTGTAGTTGGCAAGGAGCTGCTTGGTGTCTTTCGGCAGACAATAGCCGCCATAACCGAAGGACGGGTTATTATAGAAACTGCCGATGCGCGGATCGAGGCAGACACCGTCGATGATGTTCTTGCTCGACAGTCCTTTGACCTCGGCGTAGGTATCGAGCTCATTGAAGTAGCTCACGCGCAGGGCGAGATACGTGTTGGCGAAGAGTTTCACCGCCTCAGCCTCCGTTGTGCCCATGAAAAGGGTGGGGATATCCTGCTTGACGGCACCTTGCTGCAACATGGCGGCAAAGGTGTGGGCAGCCTTGTCGAGGCGCTCGTCGCCTTCGGGTCTCCCGACGATGATGCGGGACGGATAAAGATTATCGTAAAGAGCCTTCGACTCACGGAGGAACTCCGGGGCGAAGATGATGTTGTCGGAATGGTATTTCTCACGCACATGCGCCGTATAGCCTACAGGGATGGTCGACTTGATGACCATGATGGCATCGGGGTTGACGCGCATGACGAGTTCGATAACCTCTTCTACATGCGACGTATCGAAGAAGTTCTTCACGCTGTCGTAGTTGGTCGGTGTGGCAATGACGACGAAGTCAGCCTGACGATAGGCCTCCTCGCCATCGGTGGTAAATGCAATATCGAGCGGTTTCTCTTTCAAGAACTTCTCAATATAATCGTCCTGGATAGGCGACTGATGCTTCTTGAGCATCTCGATCTTCTCCTTCACGACATCTACCGCTGTGACATGTTGATGCTGAGCAAGCAATGTGGCAATGCTCAGACCCACGTAGCCTGTGCCGGCTACTGCTATATTCATTTTCCCTTGCATCTATATAGGCTTTAATCAATTCGTTGTCTTAACGGCTGCACTGATGGCTTCCTTCTTCAGTTTGTTGGCGATAGCCTGCGCCCTTCGGTTCAGCTCGTTGATATTCTTCTTTTTATAATAGCTTCTCGATACTCCATCGCTGGAGAGCACCAAAGAGTCATCGTTAAGATAATCGATAGCGCACGTATCGTAGTGGGTGTCCTTGATCTTTATCTGTCCGTTCTTACCGAATTCAGGCGTGCCGCTGGCGATCATCAATTGTCCGTTCCATAAATGCCATCCCGTGAAAAAACCGAGACTTGGGAAGACGACGGGACTCTCGTCGGCCAGCGAGTTGTCGTCGTTGACATATCCGACGCTCTGTGCCTGCCAGTCGGGCTTGAGATAAAAGCCATACTCACGGGGAATGAGATAGATCTCTTTCAACGAATCGCTCATGTTGTTCATCATAGCCCTTTCCTGGCCTGCCGTCATCTTGTCAGCGTCGCGCAGCCGGGGCATGACGATATAGCACCAGATACCCATCAGGTCGTTCATGTCGACCACGAGGTCGGCTTTGGTGGAGTCTTTCTTGTTGAGCATCACGCACAGCTTGTCGCCGATCTGTATCTTTCCCAACACGCGCCCTTTCCGCTTGGCTTCATAGATATTATAAGTTTTGGGATCGCCCATCGTCTCAGGCAGCATGACGATCACGGTGTCGTTGCAGCCGTCGCAGGCAAGGCCGTAGACAGCACTGTCGCCTTTCATACGCTGCGTCAAGAAGGGGACTTCTTCGTCTTTCATCTCTTTCGTCGTGCAGGATGCCAGGGCTAAAGCAAAACAAAAGCATGCACTCAGAATAATGTATGTCGCTTTCATGTATTCTTGATTTCTGTTTACAAAGTTAGTTATTAATTATAAAAAAACATACGGCTAATCTCCATTTTGATGATTTTTATCTAATTTTGCACGTTGAATGGAAGAAGAGGACAGTAGGAAATCAAATAAAGAAATAGATATGAAGAAAAAGATTCAGTTCAGTCTTGTCTATCGTGACATGTGGCAGAGCAGCGGTAAGTTTCAGCCGCGTGCCGACCAGCTTGCCAAGATAGCTCCCGTGTTTGTCGAGATGGGTTGCTTCTCGCGTGTTGAGACCAATGGCGGTGCCTTTGAGCAGGTGCAGCTCCTTGCCGGTGAGAATCCTAACAAGGCGGTGCGTGCCTTCACGGCTCCGCTCCATAAGGCAGGCATCAAGACCCATATGCTGGACCGTGGCTTGAATGCGCTCCGTATGTACCCGGTGCCTGATGATGTGCGTCAGATGATGTATCGTGTCAAGCATGCCCAGGGCACGGATATTACGCGTATCTTCGATGGTCTGAACGATATCCGCAACATCGCTCCGGCTATCAAGTGGGCGAAGGAAGGCGGCATGACGCCGCAGGGAACGCTCTGCATCACCACCTCGCCTGTTCATACGCTCGACTACTACGAGAAGCTCGCCGATGAGGAGATCGCTGCCGGCGCCGAGGAGATCTGCCTGAAGGATATGGCAGGTATCGGCCAGCCTGCGTTCCTCGGTCAGCTCACCAAGTGCATCAAGACCAAGCATCCTGATATCCTCATCGAGTATCACGGTCACTCCGGTCCCGGACTGTCGATGGCGTCTATCCTGGAGGTCTGCGAGAATGGGGCCGATGTCATCGATACAGCCATCGAGCCGTTAGCTTGGGGTAAGGTGCATCCCGATGTTATCTCCGTGCAGAGCATGCTGAAGCACGCCGGCTTCGATGTGCCTGACATCAATATGAACGCTTACATGAAGGCGCGGGCCATGACCCAGGAGTTTATCGATGAGTGGCTCGGCTACTTCATCAACCCGGGCAACAAGGTGATGTCTTCACTGTTGCTCACCTGTGGACTCCCCGGCGGTATGATGGGCTCGATGATGGCCGACCTCGGCGGCATGCGTGAGACGATCAACCACCTGCGTGTCAAGAAGGGTGAGCCGGAGCTGTCGATGGACGACCTGCTCATCAAGCTCTTCGAGGAGGTGGCCTACGTGTGGCCGCGTGTCGGCTATCCACCACTCGTCACGCCGTTCTCGCAGTATACGAAGAACATCGCCCTGATGAACCTCCTCACCATGGAGCAGGGTAAGGGCCGTTTCGTGATGATGGACGATAACATGTGGGGTATGATCCTCGGCAAGAGCGGTAAGGTGCCTGGTGAGATTGCGCCTGAGCTGAAGGAGCTTGCCAAGAAGCAGGGCCGTGAGTTCACCGATGTCGATCCTCATACGCTGCTCAAACCGGCGCTCGACGACTTCCGTAAGGAGATGGATGAGAACGGATGGGATTACGGTCAGGACGATGAGGAGCTCTTTGAGCTCGCCATGCATCCGGAGCAGTATCGCAACTATAAGAGTGGGCAGGCTAAGAAGAACTTCCTCGCCGACCTGCAGAAAGCCAAGGATGCCAAGCTCGGTGCTAAGGTCTCTCCGGAGGAGGCTGCAGCCTTCAAGCACGCTCAGGCTGATGCCATTGTCGCTCCTGTCCGTGGCCAGATCTTCTGGGACTTCCAGGGTGACGGTGAGGCTGAGCCCGCCGTGGAGCCTTATATCGGCAAGGAATATAAGGAGGGTGATGCCTTCTGCTGGATCCAGGCTCCTTGGGGCGAGTTTGTAGAGGTCAAGGCTGACCTCGGCGGCAAGCTCGTTGAGATCAACGCCAAGCAGGGCTCTAAGGTACAGAAAGGTGCTGTCATCGCTTATATCAAGCGCGACGAGAAATAAACGCTTCGCTCAATGGATTATAACAAGATCATTGACAAATATTATCCCGAGGCCAACCGGCTTCGGGATATTTTGATGGTTCACTCCACGCTCGTCACGCAACGGGCGTTGAAAATTTGTGACGCTCATCCTGAACTGCATCTCGACCGTCGCTTCGTGGAAGAGGCGGCGATGCTCCACGATATCGGTATCTGCCGTTGCGACGCGCCCAAGATCTGCTGTTTCGGCACGGAGCCTTACCTCCGTCACGGGCTCATCGGGGCTGAGATGATGCGTGCTGAGGGCTTCCCCCGTCATGCCCGCGTCTGTGAGCGTCATACGGGAGCCGGACTGACGGAGAAGGAAATCATTGAGCAGAACCTGCCGTTGCCCCATCGTGACTTCCTGCCCGAGACGTTGGAAGAGAAGCTCATCTGTTACGCGGATAAGTTCTATTCGAAGACCCATCCCGACCGCGAGAAGTCGTTTGAGCAGGCGGAAAAGAGCATCGCCCGCTTCGGCAACGACGGCTTGGAGCGCTTCCTCGCGTGGAAGGCACTGTTCGAGTGATACTTTTAATTAGATCCGGCTTATGCTTTCCTCACAGCAAAAACTTAAAAGTATCCAAATTCTTCGATGTCTCGCCATCACCCTGATTGTGTCATTCCATCTGATAGGGAAGGAGTTTGATTTTGGCGGCGAGTCCGGAGTGAGCATCTTCTTCGTGTTGAGTGGCTTCGTTCTTTCCTGGGCGTATACGGACAAGATTGCCGGTGGGCAATTCTCCACCAAATCCTTTGTCTTTCATCAGCTCACGAAGTTTTATCCTTTGATGACGGTAAGCGTTTTCTTCTTTGTGTTTGCGGAATGGCATGCCGGTTATCCTGTCTCTTGGGGTAAACTGGTCGCCAAACTGCTCCTTATCAATACCTGGTTTTGTAGCAAGGAGATGCTTTACACCTATATTGGCTCAACGTGGTTTCTCTGCGATATTGTAGTCTTTTATTTTCTCTTCAAGACGATGAACCGGACTTTGATGAGGATGAGAAAAGGACGGTTGCTGTTACTGTCCGGCATCGTCTTAGGAATCTATTTCTCGTTTGTCGCCATCTTGCCGGCCTATGCCTTCAACTGGACGCTCTATTCTTTTCCGCCTTTCAGACTTATCGACTGTGCGATAGGTATCCTGCTCTATCGTTTCTGTGTTACTGACACGGGTGAGCGGTTTGTGCGAGAGTTTACGTCTGTTAGGCTGCAGGTTTGGCTTTTTGCCGGATTGCTCATGCTGTTTATAGGTTCCTTCTTCCTTTACCAGAACATTCTTCCCGTCAACGTCAGGGGTGTGAGTCTTTTCTGGCCTTTCGCCGTTGCTTTTATTATCTATGCCATCAGTGTGGAGCGTCAGCATCCTCAGTTGATGGGAGTACCTCTCATGCGGGGGCTCGCCTTTATAGGTGACATATCCATGGAGATCTTCCTGACGCATGAGGCGGTCGTTTATATGTGTAATATCACCGCATGCAGATTAGGGATTTACTACACCCATCACGTGCCGGTTCTCTTGATCGACATTCTTGCCATTCCGTTGTTTGCATGGCTCACCCGAAAGTACTTTGTAGTCCCTTTTCAACATTCAAGATTCTTTATCCGCAAACCCCGCTGAGAATGCGTCCTCCAGTTTTCGTCATTTTTTACTATTAGATAGGTAATTTCCTATAAATCAGTATGTAATCAACTAAGAGTTTGCAATTTTGGGTGTCCCACTGATGACTTGATGCTGCCAGCCTCTGCGAGGCTGGCAGTGTGTGAAACTCCAAGGCTGAGAGAGGAGTTTGGCCTTTAGAGGAGAGAGCAGAGAGACCTTCGGTCTATGTGGAGCGTATGAGGAGATGTGGAGATATACGGCAAAAATCGTGTTGCTCCATCTCCGTAAGCTCCTCTCAAGACCGAAGGTCTCTCCGCGTTCTCTAATTCTCAGAGGAACTCTGCGGCTCAATAAACTCTGCGGCTCCGCGAGAATCTTTACAACACTATGTTGTGTTTTGTTTAACATCCATCGGTGCGAACATCACTGCAACTTTGAGCGCAGGCAATAACGCACAACCGCTGATGCGCCTAATTGCTCACCTTCTTGCCATTGACGATATAGGCACCTTTGGGCAATAGGCGGAGGACTACATCCGCTGTCGCGGGGCTCGCCTCACCGACCTTCATGCCCTGAAGGTTGTAGATGACGAAGGACTTGGCGCTGTCCTTCTTGATTGTTTGTATCCCCGTAGGCGTAGTGAGCTCAAAGCAATAAGTGTCGTCGGACCAGATGGGGTCTTCTATTTGGTTTGTTCCACTGTTCCATGTGCCGCAGGCAATCAAGAGCTTGTAGCGGCCGGAGGGAAGATTCGTAAAGTCAAATTTTATATCACTCGAAGCACCTTCTGGATAATTCGAAAAGTTTATCCAAGAATTACTTCTTTCGTACACCTCATAGCTGTTTTTCTCGTTGTTGTATTTGTACAATGTGACATGGATGCTCTTGTCAACAATGTCCTCGTTGGCTTTCAAGGTGTATTTACCTTTCAGTTCCGTTCCGGAGACATTCGTGACGATATAGTTACCTTCCTCACGCTGTGATGTCACGTCGCTGTTGTTGACCGTCAGCGCTGTAATCTGAAGGGTAGCGCTTGTACTGGCACTCTCGCTGACCGTGACATCGCCGAGCTCCGCGAGCTCCGTATTGCCTCCCTGATCGGCACACACCCACAGGTGATAGGTTCCGGCTGTGCTTGGCGAGAAGCTCAGGATGATGTTGCCGGTAGAGCCGGCATCCAGAGCCACCTTTGTCGAAGTCACGGCTTCTCCCTTGCTTGCTATGTCTGTTGAGGCGAAGAGGTAGACCTGTCCGGTGTAGAGGGCATCGCTCTCGTTCGTGATGTCGACGGATACGCTCATGGGAATGTTCACTTTCCGGATCTGTCCCGCCTCGAGGTTGGCAGCGCTCAGGTTATACTGTGGCATCTCCTGCAGCGTGACGGTGCCCGAAGCGTCTACTGTAGCCTGAATATACTTGGAGGGAGACCACATAGTCTGATAGGTCTCAGTGCCGTTCACCTTGCAGACCGGGACGATCGTGTAGGTGCCGGCAGAGAGCTTGCAGGTAGATACATCCACACTGCATGCGGGAGATGTCCACATATTTTGTGAGAGCGTCACCGTACGCAACGTTCCGATGGTCTCAAGGGTCCCGTCTTCCCGCTTGATGCCAAAGCCACAATTGAAAGATGCCCGAGCGTTGCCTATATAATATGGATTGTAGGCAATCGTTGTTCCGGAAATCGAGAAGTCTTTGGTCAATAGTTGTTGTACGGTTCGGTCTGGCCCCAGGTCGTTGTGAGCATGGGCGCGATCGTCGTCTTCGTGTCTGCTTTGGCGGGAGCCCTGACGATCTTGATGTTGTTCGTCTGAAGATAGCTGATGGCCTCCGCATAGCTGTTGAGCCACGCCTTGAAGTTGTCGGGCGCGTTGGTTGCGTCGTAGTCGCCGTTGTCGACATAGCCCAAGACCGGCACGGTGCGGTCGTCGCCCGAGACGATGGCGAAGCCGCGGCTGTCGCCCGCATTGAAAATGTAATAAGGTGAGGATGCCGCCTGGCCGGCAGACGGTGTTCTGAAGGCTTTGGCGCGTGCCGTCCGGGTCATCGTGACGCCTTGCGAAGAGAAGAACTTTTGAGCGATGCGTAAGGCTTGCTTTTGGCTGATGGGCTCACCCCAAGCCAACGAAGCACAGAGCAAAGCTAACGTTAAGAGATAAAAGTGTTTCATGTGGTAGACTATTGATTCCTTTCAGTAAATACGATTCATTGCATGCTGTAAGTGTGGACACTGGTTCCTTGGGCCGACGGCAGATAGTTGACACCCCACCAGCACATCTGCAAGAGGCAGAAGGTGACAATGACCATCCACAGCGCTGTGTGGCTGTGTGCTGTCTTGGCGCGTCGATAATGGATATAGGCGAGGTAGGAGAACCAGGTGATGGCAGCCCAGGTCTCTTTCGGGTCCCAACTCCAGTAATGTCCCCACGCCGTCTTCGCCCATAAGGCTCCCATGAGCATGCCGAGCGTGAGGAAGGCGTAACTGATGCTGACCATGTTGTCAATCATCAGCATCTCCTTGCCGTCGCCCTGTTTCTTCTTGACAAAAAGCAGATAGAGCGCTACGACAAAGGCCGCTCCCATCATGGCATAGGCGAGCATGTAGACGATGACATGCGGCGCGAACCATGGGCTCTGCAGCGCGGGCATGAGGTTCTTGCTGTGGATCTCGGGCTTGAAAATATTGATGAGGACGAAGACCGTGGCGAGGATGGATGTAAACGAGAGGATCCATTTGTATTTCCAGCGACTGTACACGAAGATGCCGGCCAAGGGCAGCAGCAGACTGTACCACAGACGTGTCTCACCCATCGTGCGCATCGGCGGGCGGTCGAGCGCTGCCCACAGGCAGACGGTGTAGACGGCCATGAGCGCGAAGCCCGCCATCGTGAGTGCCATGGCACTTCTTCTTTTATCTCTCCACGCCAGCCACGCTCCCGCAAACCAGAGAACGACAGCGACAACACCTATATATACGAAATAGTTCCAAACCATAATTATTCAGTATTCGTTTTCTTTCTTGTGTCAAAAAGCAGACCGCCCGCACCTAAGGCGAGGAGCAGGATGCCGATGTAGACCACCGGCAGCCATGGATCCCGGACGAACTCGAAGACGCTCAGCGTGCTCCATTTGCCCATCTCCACATTATAACTGAGCTGGTATATCTTCCAGCCGTTGATGGTGAGCGGGTGGTTGACCTCGATGGTTGTCTGCAGGTTCTTGCCGTCTTCGGTATAGACATCTACGAGCGATGAATAGCGTTTGGGCTCACGTTGCCCCATGACGAGCGTCATACCCTTATCGAGCGACAGACCTTGGTAGGAGAACTGGTAGCTGCCGCATGTCACCCAGCCTTCGCGTCTCGTCTTTCCTTTCGTGGCGCTGACGAGGAGCGCACACGCAGACCCCGCGTTCGGAGTCGGCAGATAGCCCTCCGTGTTCATCGTCTGTCCGAGGGAGTCGAGGCGGAGCCGCCGCATCATCTCCCGGGGAATGGTGTTTCCCATCTTCACCAAGGCCGCCGGCATGGCGTTGTCGATACGTCTCTTGATGGCGATGTGCCATCCTTGGAGGTCGCCGCCTTTGAAGGCCGAGTCGATGAGCAGCGTCTCCGGTTTCTTTTTCGGGACAGGAAGCCCCTGCTTGTCGATGACCATGAGCTTGGGCGGATATTCGTCGATCGTGAACTTCTCCAACTGGATGGCTATGGGCAGGTGTGTCACGTTGCCGTAGGCATCGAGGGCGCGCCACTCCGGCTTTCCTTGCTCGCAATACATCTTCAGCCGTTGCATGTCGGCACTGCCTAAGGTGCCGCAGGTCAGGACGATGAACAGACCTATGTGGCTGAGCAGCGACGGCCAGGTGTGCCGCGAGGCGTGACAGAGCTGGAAGACGGCTTCCTGCCCGACGATGGCTGTCATCCATACGTAGGCCAGGATAAAAGGCCAGAAGCTGAGCATCCTCGACAACCCGATGGGATCGTTGGTCATGCTTTGCGGCGATGCCTGCCGGGTCAGTCCCATGATGAGCGTGAGGAGTACAACAACCACGAGGGCGGGAACGGCTGCCTGCGGGGTGGTCATGAAACGGAGGAAGTAAGACTTCTTTCTACGCGCGTAAGCGAGGACGGAGAAGAGGATGAAAAGGATGAGGGTGATGAGGTTCGCCGGCCACATGAAGATGTCCCAGTAGAGAGCGCCCATGCTGAGTTGGAGCATGGCGCCGACGAGGATCAGGCCGAAAGCTATGACAAAACCTTCATGGTAGGAATAGGGTTTCTTCCACATGTTCTAAAAGGTGTTGGGTGTTAATAGGGGGGCAGGAGACGGAGCAGGCATGTTGTTAGTAATCTGCAAAAAACTGGTTCCGGCAGAAGCCGGAGCCAGTGAAAACAAATGCGTCATCCTGAAGCGGAAACATCAGATGGGCTGAGTAATGAACCGTTTGTTTTTCCTTGCGGTATCAATCCATTTAGGGACGACCGTATCAAGGAAGTCCTTCTTCTGTTTCCTGAGTTGCGGCATATTTAAGCCGATATATTGGGCTGCCTTCTCTCTGGTAGAGATGTCGGGCAGTGGAATAGCTTTGGTCCATCCGTGCATGGCTACGACTTTCTGACATTCGAGCTGTGCGTCTTTGGCATACTCCATGGCGTCGGCGAGCAGGCGCATGCACTCTTGCGGAGCATGGAAGGAGGCGCCATGGGAAGCGATGGCGTAATCCCAACGCCACTGGCTCTTCCTGATGTCGCTGAGCGCTTTCTCCATCTCCTTGTCCGTCGCTCCGTGCTTCCAGGCAAACTGTGCCATGAGGTGAGCGTCGGCCAGTTGGACATCGACCTTTCTGGCGAAATCGTAGGCTTTCTGCTGCCGCTCATATACATTCTGGCGCAACACCTCCGCAGGCTGCCGGTGGCACGTCTGACAGGTGCGGTCGATATGTGCGAGCGGTGACATGATGTGGTGATCCGTGTATTTCACGCCTCCTTCCGAGATGTAAGGCATGTGGCAGTCGGCACACGATACGCCCCGCTGTCCGTGGATACCCTGCATGAACAGTTCGTAACCGGGATGTTGCGCTTTAAGGATCTTAGCCTTGGACAGCGGGTTGATATAATCGTAGAACCCGATAGAGTCGTAGTACTCCTCAGCCGCTTCGCAGGTGAGACCTTTCTCCTGTGGGAAGTGGAGATAGTTGCCGTTCTCTTTCTCAAAATAATATTCTGTATGGCACTGTGCGCAGACGAGCGACCGCATCTCCTGATGGGTAGCTTTCTTCACGTCCTTGCCTACGCGCGCCCAGGCCTCATACAACGCGGGACGGGTGGGACGAAGCTCCATGGTACGGGCATCGTGACAATCGGAGCAGCCCACGGTGTTCATCACCTCATCGCCCCAGTCGCTCCATTTGGCGGCATAGAACTTGTCGGTACCTTTCTCACGCATCAGTCGTGGCACGTCGGGACCTTTGCAGGTCCAGCAGGTGCCGGGCTGCAGGTCTTCCTGTCCGTCGACACCGGGCGATCCTGTGCGCAGGATCTTGCGCAGGTCCTCTATGGCATGGCGGTGGCCACGCGGCGTGTTGTACTCACGGGAGAAGGCGTAACCGGCCCAGTTGATGACAAAAGCCGGACTGCGCTCCAGGACGTCCACCTCCTGGGAACTATTATACTTGCTCACGAAACTGGTATCTTCCGTCATCGCCCAGGTCTGGTATTCGCGTGGGAAGTCCTCGGCGAACTTCTCGTTCTGAGATACGATAGAGTCGGTCATTGGGGTGCGGCGGTTGTTAAACACGCTCGCCACCTCCGCGCGCCGTTCTAAGAGCGACGAGCACACGAGCCCCAAGACGAATACAACGACCATAGCTCCTGCGAAGAGGAGCCAGCCTTGCCATTTCTTTAGTTGTTTAGCCATAATATCTCGTTTTTCTGTTTTCGTTTTATGCAGGTCCTTATTTTCGTTTTCCTGTTTTCGTTTTGTGTACATCCTATCTGACGGGGTCATGCCCTAACGCCTTCTGCAGCCATGCCGGAACGGGCGAGGAAGGGATGGGCTCCACATACTCGGCATTAGGCGTAGCCGATAAGGAGTTCTTACCTCCGTGCGGCACGTTGCGATGGCAGTCCCAACAGGCATGGCCTTCCCCGCGCTTGGCCTCCATATAGTCGATGCGGCCTGTCTTGACAAACTCCTGGTTGAGCTGTTTGTGACAGCGGATGCAGTTGTCCATGATCACCTCGTCCGACATCGTCTCCGCCTGAATGGCCTGATGCTCACTGTGCGTGACGAAGTAGGCGACATGCTTCATGCCGTCAAGACCTTTGAAACCATAGTGAGCCAGCAGGTTGCCGTTGGGCACATGGCAGTCGTTGCACGTCGCGTCGCGTCCATGCGAGGAGTGGCTCCATGTGGCATAATAAGGAGACATGATATGACAGTTGATGCAGGCAGCCGGATCATCACCGATAATATAAGTGTGCATGCGCAGCAGATACATGAACAAGGCGAGCAAGCCGACAACAACTCCGCACAAGGCAATAAGCGCTGTCTTCAGCGGGAAAGACAACGAGTTGACAAAGGATGCCCACCTTATTCTGATCTTGTTCCATAGACTGGCCATAGGCATTTCTCTTTACGGAGCTTTTGGGTTTACTTATATTTCACAAAGTTATGAAAAAGATAGAAAGAAGCTGTCATGATTTCAGAAAAAGTTCTTCCTTTTTCTTTAATCGCCAAAACGGTGACGTTAAATTTGCGAAAAGGTAGAGATAATAACGAGATAATATGTAAATTTGCAGAAATATTCTGCAATAACATTTCTGCAAATAGCTTTTGCAAACTCATGGACAGATCATTGCAAACAGCTCTTTGCAAATAACATTTGCACATAATATAAATATGTGGACATCAACAAGGACAAAGTCTTTCATCATATTGCTCATCTCTGTAAGCTTGTTTGCCTGGGCAAACGGCAGTGCGCTCCTTCCTGTAAAAAAGAAGGCTAAAACGGTTGTGAGCGACAGCCTGGCACGGAAAGGCTTGTCAGACAAGGATTCTTTGCGGACAGAAGGCATGCAAAAGGACGATGCGTCGATCGATACGCTCTCCATGGACTCTCTCCAGCTTGCCGTCTATCATCATAACAAAGCCATTGATGACTCTATCCGGGCCGATTCGGTCAACCGGGCGAGAAGGAAAGGAATAGATGCGCCGGTGACTTACACGGCCGACGACTCGCTCGTCTACGACGCGATGACCAAAGATGCCAAACTCTTCGGTAATGCAGAGGTCAAATACGAGAACATGGACTTGAAGAGTGACAAGATCCGGATGAATCTTGACTCTTCTCTCGTTCATGCCACAGGAACGCCGGACAGTGCCGAGAAGGGTGGTATCAAAGGACGGCCGGTCTTTGCCATGGGCTCGGACACTTATGACACCGACACCATCTCCTTCAACTTCAAGACGAAAAAGGGTATCGTGCAGAATGCTTATACCAAACAGGAAGATGGCTTTCTTCGAAGCAAAATATCGAAGCGTACGGAGTCGGGAGACGTTTATTTGGCTCACGGCCGTTATACCACGTGCGACAAGGAGCATCCTGATTTCTACATTTCTCTTTCCCGCGCCAAGGTGCGTCCGGGAAAGGACGTGACGTTTGGTCCTGCCTATCTCGTGGTGGCTGATGTGCCGTTGCCTTTCGCTATCCCTTATGGCTTCTTCCCCTTCACGAAAAGCTACAGTTCCGGTTTCATCATGCCCAGCTATGGAGACGAGAGCTCCCGTGGATTCTATCTTCGTGACGGCGGCTACTATTTTGCCTTGAGCGACAAGATGGACTTGAAACTGATAGGTGAGATCTATACAAAAGGCTCTTGGGGCCTGACAGCTACGAGCAACTATAACAAACGTTATAAATACAGTGGTACGTTTCTCGTGAGTTATCAGGACACACGGACGGGTGACAAGGGTATGCCCGACTATGCGAAGCAGACGAGTTTCAAGGTGCAGTGGAGCCACCGGCAGGATTCGAAGGCCAACCCTTTCAGCTCGCTCTCGGCCAGTGTCAACTTCGCTACGTCGAGTTATGAGCGTAACAACCTGACGAGTATGTACAACCCGCAGTCGCTCACCCAGTCGACACGTACCTCTTCTGTCAACTGGAGCACGACGTTCTCGAGCATCGGCATGACGCTCAGTTCTACTGCCAACCTCAGCCAGAACATGCGCGATTCTACCATCGCTATGACGCTGCCCGACCTCAACATCAGCATCTCCCGATTCTATCCTTTCCGCCGGAAACATCAGGTGGGTGATGAGCGCTGGTACGAGAAGATTTCCATGAGCTACACGGGACAGTTCTCCAACTCGATATCGACGAAGGAGAATCAGTTGTTGCACTCCAATCTTATCAAGGACTGGCGCAACGGCTTTCAGCACAGTATCCCTATAAGTGCCAACTTCACCTTATTCAATTATATCAACCTCACACCGTCGTTCAACTTCACGGACCGTATGTACACCAACAAGGTGATGAAGTCGTGGGACCAGGCCACGCAGACGGAGGTGTCGGACACGACCTATGGCTTCCACAACGTGTACAATTGGAACCTTGCCGTGTCAGCTTCTACCAAGCTGTACGGTTTCTGGGTACCTAACCGCAAGATCTTTGGCGACAAGATCCAGGCCATCCGCCATGTCATCACGCCGACTGTGAGCTTCAGTTACGCGCCCGACTTCGGTGCCTCGCGCTATGGTTACTATCAGACTTATCAGAAGACGGATGCCGACGGCAATGTGTCGCTGGTACAGTACTCTCCCTATTCCGACGCGCTCTACGGAGTGCCGGGCAAAGGGCGCACGGGAAGTATCTCATGGAGCTTCGACAACAATATAGAGATGAAGGTCAAGAGCGACAAGGACTCTACGGGCTTCAAGAAGATCAGTATCATCGATCAGTTGCGCTGGTCAATGTCCTATAACATGGCGGCCAAGGAGAAACCGTTGAGCGACCTCACGGTGAACCTTCGACTGAAATGGTGGAAGAATTATACGTTCAACATGACGGGAGTCTTCGCCTCTTACGCTTACGAGGTCGACAGCAACGGTACACCGTATGTCGGCAACCATACCTACTGGGGCATGGGTAAGTTCGGTCGCTTCCAGGGCATGTCGCAGAATATCTCTTATACCCTCACGCCGGATAAGATCAAGAAGTTCTTCAGCGGAGAGAAAGACGATGAGGATAAGGACAAAAAGAAGAACAAGGACGATGAGAGCATCGACACCGACATCAACAGTAATGTAGACGACACCATGATCGACGCGCAGAACGGAGCCGCCAAGGATGACAAGGGAGGAAAAGCAGAGACGGATGGTGACGGCTATATGGCTTTCTCCATGCCTTGGTCGCTCACCTTCGGCTATGGCATCACGATGAGCGAGAACACGGATGTCAAGAAGTTCAACTATAAGACGATGCGCTATCCTTATAAGTTCACGCAGACGCTGAACGTCAGCGGTAACGTACGCATTTCCGATGGCTGGAACATCAGCTTCTCCTCCGGCTACGACTTCGACAACCATAAGGTCTCGATGACTACCGCTTCGCTGCAGCGTGACCTCCATTGCTTCAACATGAGCTGCTCGCTCGTCTTGGCACCTTACGCAAGTTATAACTTCACATTCCGTTGTAATGCCTCGACGCTTACGGATGCCTTGAAGTATGACAAGCGTTCAGGTTACAGCAATGCGGTGCAGTGGTACTAAGGGAGTTTTTTTGAGTTGGGAGTTAGGAGTTTTCTGAGTTTTTGAGTTTCTGAGTTCTTGAGTTTCTGAGTTTCTGAGTTTTCTGAGTTTCTGAGTGTGTAGTTTTGCTTAATCGTACTAATATAATAATGAAGAAGAATACACAGGCAATTCATTTGCCTTATCGCCGGCGCGATGCCTATGATGCGTTGAGCATGCCGGTTTACAATGCTGTGGCTTATGAGTTCAGTGATGCTCAGACCATGGCCGATGCTTTTTGCGAACGTATCGATGCGCCCGACTACTCCCGTTGTGAGAACCCAACGGTGGACAACTTTGAGGATCGTGTGCGTGCACTGACCGGTGCTTACAGTGTGTCAGCCCTCAACAGTGGCATGGCGGCTATCAGCAATATCATGCTCGCTCTCACGGCTCAAGGCAAGAACGTGGTGTCTTCCACCCACATGTTCGGCAACACCTTCGACCTCCTCAACCGTTCCTTGAGGAAGTTCGGAGTGGGATTGCACACGACGGACCTGACGGATATCGGGAAGGTGGAGCAGGCTGTCGACGATAACACATGCTGCATCTTTGTAGAGATCATCACGAACCCGCAGATGGAGGTCGCTGACCTTCAGGCGCTGGCCCGCGTAGCCCACGCCCACAAGATCCCGCTCGTGGCTGACACGACAACGATCCCGTTCACGATGTTCTCCGCAAAGGACTTGGGGGTAGACATTGAGGTCGTCTCCTCTACCAAATATATCAGTGGTGGGGCTACCTCGTTGGGCGGACTGATCATCGATTATGGCACGGAGTACACGAAAGGCTTCACGCCGACGATCAAGAGTGAGCTGTTGTTCAATTTCGGTGCGTACATGACCCCGCAGGCTGCTTTCCTTCAGACCATGGGCTTGGAGACCCTCGATGCCCGCTATCGTGTGCAGTCGGCTAATGCGCTGGCATTGGCCAAGAAGTTGCAGACGCTCAAGCCCGTCAAGTTTGTCAACTATGTCGGATTGGAGGATAATAAGTTTCATGCGCTCGCTCAGAAGCAGTTTGGTAAGACGGCGGGGGCGATGGTCTGCATGGACCTCGAGAGTCAGGAGGCTTGTTTCAACTTCCTCAACCGTCTGAGGCTTGTGCACCGCGCCACGAATCTCTTCGACAACCGCACGCTCGCCATTCATCCTTATTCTACCATCTTCGGCAACTTCACGCCGGAGGAGAAAGCCAAGATGGATGTGCTCGACACCACCATCCGTCTGAGTGTCGGTCTGGAGGATGTCGATGACATCTTCGAGGATATCAGGCAGGCGCTGGAGAGTTAGGAGTTAGAAATTAGGAGTTAGGAGTTAGTAGTTTTCCTGCTTCTTGTCGTCTTTTGGTGGGCTCCGTTTTGTAGGACGCTGCTTTGCAGCGTCGCCCATTATAAATATCCATCACCATGTATTCTTTCGACACTATCATAGACCGCAAAGGCAGCGGCGACCTCATGCACGAGGCGCTGCTTCCTCGCTGGGGGCGTGACGACCTCCAGCCGATGTGGGTGGCAGACATGGATTTCGCCGTGCTGCCCGACATCATTGAGGCGATGAAGAAACGCCTCGAACATCCTATCTTGGGTTACACCGTGGAGCCCGCCGACTACAAGCCGGCGATCATCGACTGGGTGCGGGCGCATCACCAGTGGGACATCAAACCCGAATGGATCAGTTTCATACCCGGCATCGTGAAAGGTATCGGGATCTTCAGCAACCTCTTCTGCAAGCCCGACGAGAAAGTCATTGTCATGCCGCCTGTCTACCATCCGTTCTTCCTCGTGCCGCGCGCCAACAGGCGCGAGGTGGTGTGGAACCCGCTGAAGGTCCATCCCGAGGCTTTGGAGAACGAGCATGTGGAGGCCGGTGATTATTACGAGATGGACTTCGACAGCTTGGAGCGCGTCTGCGACGACAAGTGCCGCGTGCTCATCCTCTGCAATCCTCATAACCCCGGCGGTATCTGCTGGTCACGGGAGACGCTCATGCGGTTGGCAGACTTCTGCTACGACCATCACTTGCTCGTCATCAGTGATGAGATCCATTGCGACATGGCGCTCTTCGGACATAAGCACATACCTTTCGCTTCAGTCTCCGAGAAAGCGGCACAGATCAGTATCACGATGCAGGCACCGACAAAGACGTTCAATATCGCGGGCATCATCTCCTCCCATGCCATCGTCCCCAATCCCGAGATCCGGAAGACTTTCTATGGCTGGCTGAAGGCCAACGAGCTCGATGAGGCGCATATCTTTGCGCATATCGCTACCATCGCCGCGTTCCGCAAAGGGGAGGAGTGGCGCAGGCAGATGCTGGCTGCCGTGGAGAATAACATCCGTTTTGTGGAGGAATTCTGCCGGGAGCACACGCCGCAGATCCGTCCGATCCGCCCGGAGGCGAGCTTCCTCATGTGGCTCAACTGCCGTGAGCTTCACCTGGATCACAAGCAGCTCCTCGACCTCTTCATCGACAAGGCACACCTCGCGCTCAACGACGGTGAGATGTTCGGTCCCGGTGGCGAAGGCTTCATGCGGATGAACGTCGGCTCGCCGCAAGCCTATGTCCGGGAGGGATTGGAGAAACTGGCTAAGGCGGTGGGAGTTAGAAGTTAAGAGTTATGAGTTAAGAGTTGGGAGTTAAGAGTTGGAAGTTTTTATCACCTCCATGAACTCCTTGCCGGTGATGGTCTCTTTCTTGAGGAGGATGGCAGCGGCAGCATTCATCTTGTCCTGATTCTCCGTGATGATCTTCACAGCTTTGGCGTGGGCCTCCTTGACGATCTGCGACACCTCGTCGTCGATAGCCTTGGCAGTCTCTGGACTGCACGTGAGGTCGGAGGCACCGCCGAGATAACGGTTGCGCTGCTGCTCCAGTTGTACCATACCGAAGTGGTCACTCATCCCGTAGGTCGTGATCATGGCGCGGGCGAGCTGCGTGGCTTTCTCGATGTCGTTGGAGGCACCTGTCGTGCATGTATGGCACATCACCTCCTCGGCAGCGCGGCCGCCCGTGAGGGTGGTGATGCGCTCAAGCAGTTCTGTCTTGCTCATCAGATGTTTCTCACCGGCATCGACCTGCATGGTGTAACCAAGGGCACCGCTCGTACGCGGTACGATGGTGATCTTTTGGATAGGCGCTGTGCCGGTCTGCATGGCGGCGACCATCGCGTGTCCAATCTCATGGTAACTGATAATACGTTTCTCCTCGGGTGAGATGACGGCACCTTTCTTTTGCTCTCCGGCGATGACCGTCTCCACACTCTCCTCGATATCCGTGGTCGTCACGGCTTTCTCCCCGAGTCGTACAGCTCTCAGCGCAGCCTCGTTGACGATGTTGGCAATGTCGGCGCCACTCGAGCCAGCCGTGGCACGCCCTACGGCATCGAGGTCGATGTCGGCATGCTTCACATCTTTCAGGTGTACTTTGAAGATGGCCTTGCGGCCTTCCAGATCCGGCAGTTCCATGATGACACGACGGTCGAAACGGCCTGGGCGGAGCAAAGCCTTATCCAGACTCTCCGGACGGTTCGTGGCAGCGAGGATGACGACACCTTTCGTGGCATCGAAGCCATCCATCTCGGTGAGCAACTGGTTCAGCGTCTGCTCACGCTCATCGTTGCCCATTGCCTGATCACGACTCTTACCAATGGCATCAATCTCATCAATGAAGATGATACACGGTGCTTTCTGGGCAGCCTGACGGAAGAGGTCGCGGACTTTCGCGGCACCCATGCCGACGAACATCTGTACAAACTCGGAGCCGCTGATAGAGAAGAACGGCACATGCGCCTCACCGGCTACGGCACGCGCTATCAGCGTCTTGCCGGTGCCCGGAGGACCGACGAGCAAGGCACCCTTAGGCAACCTGGCTCCTAAGGCTGTATATTTCTTGGGATTATGAAGAAAGTCGACAAGTTCCATGAGCGTCGCCTTGGCTTCGTCCTGCCCGGCAACATCACTGAATCGGGTCTTCACATCGCTCTCGGCATAGACCTTGGCTCCCGACTTGCCTACAGAGAGGAATCCGCCGCCCCCGAGTCCGCCTTTGAGCATCTTGTTGGTTCCGGCGCGCCAGATCCACCAGAAGATGAGACCAGGAAGAATCCACCACACGAAGAAGTCAACCAACGGAGAATTCTTCTGCGGTACATCTTTCGAGATCTCTACTTTCCCGCTTTTCGTCGGCGCTTTGGCTTTCAGCAGTCGGTTGACCAGTTGCGGGTCGTTAACCTCCGGCGTGCGATAGGTCTGTGGCTCGTTCTGAGGAGTCAGGAAAGGATTGCTTGTCTTTGACGTTTTGGCAGATTCCTTGCTTTTCGCTGCCGGAATGTCATAATAGACATAGCCGTCCTTGATGACTACTTTTGATACTTTACCTTTGTTGAGCTCACTGATGAAGGTACCGTAGTCGGCGTCTTTGATCTGTGACGACCCGATGTGCGGAGCCAAGAGCGTATTGAGGAGCAACAGAATCAGAATGCCAAAGAACACTCCGTTCCAGTTGAAAAATTGTTGCCGTTTATCCGGCGTTGTCGGTTTCTTCATAACTGTATTATTTGCGTAATCGTAACCGCAAACATACACACAAAAAGTGTTCCAAACCGAAAGAGCGAGATAAAGGGAATGGACATGTTCATTGTCAGTACCTTCAATCAAGACAAAAAAGCTGTAAATTCCATCCGAAATATTTGCAATATTAGAATATAAGTTGTAAATTCGTCCCTATCAATAAAAAGACAGATTATGGCAACAATAGCAAGAAATGCAGCGACACAGGGAGTTTATATTAATGTGCCAAAGATAGACTGGCCATTGCTCCGTGAATTGATAAGGAAGTTCGGATGGAAAGCAGAAACAAGAGAACAGCTTCTCGACCGTTTTATTAACAATAGACCTTCCAATGCTGATTTAAGCGAAGAAGATATTATGAATGAAGTCAAAGCTTTAAGATACTCTAAATGAGAGTAATTTTAGATACTAATATCTGGATTTCTTTTCTCATTGGGCATCAGTCTTAGTTAATGCGTAGCATACTGACTGATAGTCGGGTTGAGGTATTTGTATGCCCACAACTAATAGCTGAAATAATAGATGTAGCTAATAGAGGGAAAATTGCAAAATATCTTAGGCCTAATGACATAACAGATTTGTTTGCAATTATCAACGTTTTTTGCCACAGTACAGACATAAAAGCTGAAGCTCCTTATAACTCTGTACGTGATCCAAAAGATGTCTACCTACTATCCTTAGCTGAAACCATTGGAGCAGATTATATTGTAAGTGGAGATGCAGACTTAATGGTTTTAGATCAATATCATTCAACTCGAATTATTAAGTTATCCGATTTCAAGCTAATATTAATGAAAGGGCTATTATAAATTGATAAGGCCGGCCGTTTCCGATAAGGAAGCAGTCGGTCTAATAGCATAAATCGTTCCGAGAGCAAGGACTCAGCACTATTTCACGATACCTTTCTCGAGATATTCTTCGAGGTTCACGCGCACGCGGGCCGCAGCATCGTCGGCAGCCACTTTCTTCATGTCTGAGTCAACCATGATCTTGACCAGTTCTTCAAACGTTGTCTGTGTCGGGTTCCATCCCAGTTCAGCCTTTGCCTTTGTCGGATCGCCCCAGAGGTTCACGACATCCGTGGGACGATAGAAGTCGGGTGACACCTCCACGAGCACTTTTCCCGTAGCTTTATCGATACCTTTCTCGTCAGCCCCTTCGCCTTGCCATTCGAGCTCGATGCCCACGTCGTGGAAGGCGAGGGTCGCAAACTCGCGCACGGTGTGCTGCTTGCCTGTGGCAATGACGAAGTCGTCGGGTTTACTGTTCTGCAGGATGAGCCACATACACTGCACGTAATCTTTGGCATAGCCCCAGTCGCGGCGGCTGGAGAGGTTACCCAGGTAGAGCTTGTCCTGCTTGCCCTGTTTGATACGGGCAGCGGCGAGCGTTATCTTGCGCGTCACAAAGGTCTCACCGCGGCGCTCACTCTCATGGTTGAAGAGGATACCGTTGCAGGCGAACATGTTGTAAGCATCGCGATATTCGCGTACGATCCAATAGCCGTACTGCTTGGCGACGGCATAGGGCGAGTAGGGATGGAACGGCGTGTTCTCGTTCTGCGGCACTTCCTCCACCTTTCCGTAGAGCTCCGAGGTCGAAGCCTGGTAGATACGACAGGAGTCGGTCAGTCCTGTCTGGCGCACAGCCTCAAGAATACGCAGTACACCGACGGCATCGACATCTGCCGTATATTCAGGAGAGTCGAAGCTCACCTGCACGTGGCTCTGCGCCGCGAGGTTGTAGATCTCCGTTGGGCGGACCAAGGCCACCAGCCCGACGATGCTCATCGAGTCGCTCAGGTCAGCGTAGTGGAGGTGAAAATGTGGTTGTCCTTCTAAGTGAGCGATGCGTGGACGGAAATCGACCGAGGAGCGGCGGATGATGCCGTGCACGTCATAACCTTTGTCCAACAAGAACTCTGACAGGTAGGAACCGTCCTGCCCCGTGATGCCCGTGATGAGGGCTACTTTTCTCTTTTCCATTATATTAGCGTATCTCTTCTTGCAAATTTCGCAATAATTCTTGAGACAGACAAATAAATCATCAAGAAGATGTTGTTGCCGGGTCGTTTTTTGAGAGGCTTACGCTGAGACATGGAACTTTGAGACACGAATTGTTGTGCCTATTCGTACAGTTCATCTTCATCCCTGACTTTCGCGAAGTCGTTGAGAAACCGCGCGTATTGATCAGTCACAGCCTCTGCAAATCGCTTTCCTTTCTCTGCTGTAGAGCGGGATGGATCGCCAACGCCTGTGTCGTGGGGAGAGATCTTCCCCCAGTTGCGCGGCATCCAGACAGAATGGTTCTTGAGGGCTTCAAGCTTGAAGCCTTTGCCTTTTCCGGGTCCTGCCTCGTCGAGATTCACTAATTCGGGATGATAGTACATCATGACCGATGTCTCCACCTCGTCGGCATGGTCACCGGGCTGGTCAAAGAACTTGTGTGGGTCAGCCATTTTGAACCATTCGCCGGTGGCAATCATGAAATCGGGATACTCTACCGTCAGGTCGCGTATCATGTTCTTGAAGTTGTTGCCTCCGTGTCCGTTGATGATCAGCATCTTCCGCATGCCTTGGTGATGGAGGTTGGCCACAAGGTCGGAGAGTATGGCCCGTTGTGTCTCATAGCGATAATGCACGCAGAACGACAGGTCGCGCTGTCCGGGATTCTGTGAGCCCATCTGCACCGGCGGCATGACCATTGCCCGTATGCCAAACTGCCGGAAGGCTTTCACGGCTGCCTCCACCGCGATGTCATGCGAGAGGATGCAGTCGGTCAGATAGGGCAGATGGAGATTATGCGGCTCTGTGGCGCCCCACGGAAGGATGACGACATCGTAATTGTTCTGTCGGGCAACACCGTAGGTGGACACAGACAGGTCGAATTCACGATTCTTTTCCATAGGCTTAGAAGATATTGCAATGGTTGAAGAAGTCGATCTCCTCCAATTCCTTTTTCATTTGTTGTTCTTCCTCGTCGGTCATGTTACGGAACGGCACGCGGTTGGGTCCCAAGTCGAATCCCATGAGCTTCATGATCCGTTTGCCGCCGACGATGTTGCCGCGGAAGTGGCAGATGACGTTGATGACAGCCTGCGCATAGTTCTGTGCCTCGCGTGCTTTCTCGAGCTCACCTTTGTTCCAGTAGTCGATGATGGAGACGAGGCAGCGCCCGTTGTAGTTTGTCGTTCCGCCGATGCCGCCTTTGGCTCCGCCCTGTGCGAGGGAGGGCAGGATGGTCTCGTCCTGACCATGAAGCATGTCGTACTTGTTGTTCTTATAGAGCCGGCACTGGTTATATTCGTACAGGCTCTCATAGGTATATTTGATACCCGCAAAGTTGGGTATGCGTCCGTCAACGGCTTTCAGCAGGTCGAGCATCGGCAGGTAGGCGCCGTTGAAGGCAGGAATGTGATAGTAGTAGAAAGGAAGATTTGGAGCAGCGGCAGCTATCGTCTCGCAGTATTCCACGAGCTCTTCTATTCTGCCAATATGTGGGAAGGGGGGAGCCATGGAGCCAATGCCCCACACGCCTAATTGCTGTGCATGCTTGGCCAGACGCACGCTGTCACGCAGGCAGCAGCTGCCAACGTGCACGATGACCTTGAAGTCCTTTGGGGCGACTGCCACCCAGCGCTCGGCCAGCTGCATGCGCTCTTCCACGGTCAGCATATATCCTTCGCCGGACGAGCCGTTGATAAACACGCCTTTCAGTCCGTTCTTGGCCAACATGTTGGCATAGGTCTCAATCGGCTCCAGGTTGACATCTCCATTGGCATGGAACGGAGTGAACGGAGCATCTATCAGTCCGATAATTTTTTCCATAATATTTTGTGCTTAAAGAGTTAACGAATATATAGTTGGAAACATCATTCCTTATTGTCCGTGGTAGGTCTGAGACAGGCGAGTTGCAGAATGACAGCTAAGGCGACGATGCCGCCAAGCAAGGCGAAGCCAAGCCCCAGTTCGCCGCCGTCGCTCCATTTGCCTAAGATCTGCGTGATGAGCGCTCCGGCGAACACCCCCGTCATGTTCATCAGTCCGTATGCTGTGGCACGATAGTGGGTCGGGATAATTTGGCAGAGAATAGGCATGTTGTTGGCATCGAACATGCCGTAGCCTATGCCGAAGCACAGACCCGCGCTTACGACGGCTGTCAGGCTGTGCCCGAAACCTAAGAAGACAAGCGCCGGTATGGTGAGCGCAAGGCCGATGGCACTCGTATAGATGCGTCCCCGGATATTGTGCTGCACCCAGCGGTCGGAGAGTATGCCCCCGGCTATCACTCCGATGAATGAGGAGAAGGCTATCGTGATGGTGGAGACGGGGCCGGCGTTTGACATGGGAATGTTCAGATCCTGGGCAAAAAGTGTCGGCAGCCAATTGCGGACAGCCCATCCGGGAAGGCTTGGTGCCGTAAAATAGAACAGGATGACCCAGAAAGCCCAGTTGGATAGGATCGCGGCCATTCCTTTAAGGGGGTTGACAGCCTGTTTGGGCTGCGCTTTAGGAGTCGTCTGTATCTTGTTGGCCGGATTGTCGCGAAGACAGACGATGAGGATGATAGAATAGGCTATGCCTATCAGTCCGAACCCATGGAAAGTCTCTTCCCAGGAGAAGGCAGCCGCTACGGTAGCGCCGAATCCGCCAATGGCCTGGCCGGTATAGAGGCCGGTCATGTGGATGCCGATGGCTAATGAACGCGACTTCCCGGTGTGCCAGTCGGCGATGAGCGTCAGGGCGGAGGGGATGTAAAGTGCCTCGCTGATACCCATCAGCGCGCGCAGCACATACAGCTGGTCAAACGTTGTCGCGAAGCCCATGAGGAAGGTGACGGCTGACCAGACAAACAAACTGATCACTACCAGCCATTTCTTGCTGAACCGGTCGGCTACGAATCCGGCAAACGGACTCACAAGGCCGTATATCCAAAGGAAGACGGCCATCAGGGCTCCGAAAGCCTCGGCCTTGTTCAACTCTGCAATATCCACTTTCATGGCTTCCTGCATGGTAGAAAGCATCTGCCGGTCCATGTAGTTGAGCAAGGCTACGATCCACAGCAAGGCAACCACCAGCCAGGGATAGATCTTCTTTAAGTTCATATCAATCAGTTGCTATATATATTAATGTGTCGTCAATGGTTATAGGTGTATGACATTATCTGATAGAGATGCGGTAGATGTCGGGCGTGCGAATTCCGGGCTTCAGCTCGCCGCCAATGAGGAATACGTCACCCTTGTACACCACCGCCGTGGCCCCGGCCCGGGCGGTGATGGGAGAGGAGCCGATGAGGGTCCACTGTCCTTTCTCAAACAGACAGATATTCGGGTTGAACTTATACCATGCTACGGGGTGCGTGAGATACCCGGGCTCTGGACTGTTTACCGCCTTAAGGAAGACGTCTTTATTCACTCCGCCGAGGGCAAGCACCCGGTTGGGCGACAGGTTGACGGCGCATCCACCGCCTAAGAAAACTTTCTCACCGTTCTTGTCTTCGGGCCCTGCGACGGACGTCGGGCTCTCGCCGTATTCAATGCCATTGAGGCTGAGCGTGGCCAACCGATCGCCTTGTTTGGGTGTGAACCCGCCCCAGACACAATAATGACCGTCATGCGAAGCACTTACCGGTTGAACAAGCGGAAGGTCAGCGTCCCACACCTTTCTCCAGCCCTCGGACAGCGCTTTCATGTCCAGGACATAGATGCCGCCATTGCCTCTGATGAAAAGCTTCCCGTCATTCATGGAACCCGTGAAGTTGTCCATGGGTTGCGGCAAGGAAGGCAGCGTGTCGATCACGGCTTGACCTTCGGATATGCTTATCCTGATGACGGTGCTGAGCGATTCGTGGCTGTTATTGCCGCCTAAACAGATGATGCCGTCATCGGTCGTAACGCTCACCCCATAAGCTCCTTCTTTAGGGAGGTCCCCGATCTTCTGCCACCGGAGCGTGTCGCTCTTGTCAATCTCGGCGGCATAGATGCCTTGATAATATTTCTTTGTGCCGCCTTCAGCGACAGGTTTGTCGGGGAAGTTGCAGCCGCCGGCTATGACTAAAGTCGATCCGATACGTCCGGCATAGCATGCCGAGACACCTTTCTCAATGCCAGGCTCGTCGTGTGGAAAGCCTTTCATGAGCTGGAATGCAATGCTTCCTATAGAACTTATGATAGGAGCCGCACATAAGATTGGAGTTAATAACATTTTCTTTTTCATAGTTTAAAAGTGCTTGCTGGCAAATCTTTCCCATTGAACAAATTTGCAGTTGAGAAAGGCTGCCATCCATATCTTATATATTTTGGTTTTCTTACTTTTTTGCATGATACTGATACTTTGTCGCCTTCTATGAAGGCTTCGGCCGGATAATAAATACCATCATCTCCAGAGATATCAAAACCTTTTAGTAATGGGCCTTTGGCATGTAAACCATCAGCGTGACTGAATCTTAAAAGGATTTTATCACCTATTACCGTCTTTTCAATGCAGACGGGTCCTTCCCACTCCAAATTATGATTGTATGTATTTTTGAGGGCTTGCCATGCCAGACGCTCACCAACCTGTCTTTTCTGTGGATAATGCACATTAAGGGAATCGCCCAAGTCTGTTGTAACTACCATAAAGGTATGAGACAGACTATCGGCTAACAGGCGTTGACTATTCCTAAAATAGGGCCATGATGGTCTATTTAGGCTTGACAGTTGAACTGTATAGAAAGGTAGCTCGGGTTTCTTGAAATATTCTCTCCAACTTTTTTCCAGTAACGTGAAAAGTTTAGCATGTGTTTCTATATTGTGGGCATTTGATTCTCCTTGGTACCAACACACTCCTTTGATATTATATTGTTCTAAGGGGAGTATTCCTGCTTCAAACATATAAGCTGGCTCGAAAGGGTGACGTTGCCACTGGGCTTTTGACAAAGATACGTTATAGAGAGCTCTTTGGCGTGCCCATGGTTGGCCAAAGTCGTTATGATACCAATCGAAGAGAATGTTTGGAAATTCCCATTCTAATGTATGCCGTCCTACCCATGACTCGGTAGTAGTACCTCCAACAGCATTGCAAATGATCCCAATGGGTACTTGCAGACTGTCGGAAAGTGTTCGCCCGAAATGATAGGCAATGGCCGAGAAATTTCTAATAGATTGACTATCGACAGTCTCCCATCCTTTGTGTTGCAATATTTGAAGCTTATTAACTGAGTCGCAACCTTGTTCAGACCATTTTTCTTTCCATGTATTATACAATGTGTGCATATTGTAGATGTGGAGCAAAGTCTGCTTGTTTGCTTCTTTGATATCAGAAACCGCACTCTTGCATGCTGCGACAGGCATCTCCATATTTGACTGCCCGGAGCAGAGCCATACATCTCCTACCCAGACATCATGGAGAATCACACTCATTGAAGGAGAAGATATTGTAATGGTATAGGGACCACCTGCTTTCAAGGCGGGCACATGGAATTCCCATTTCCCGTCATGGTCTGCTATGGCTGTACCTTTAAATTCCCCATTGAAATTTAGATTTATCTTTTCACCAGAATTAGCTAAGCCATGAAGAACGATTGGTTCTTCACGTTGTATGACCATACCGTCAGTATATAAGAGAGGTAATTTAAGGCCACCATAGTTGCCTGTAATTGCAGAATAAACTTCACAGGCCATGATTCCTGCACCTTCTGCATTGGGATGTACTGCATCAATAAAAAGATCTGGCCTTTTGTAAAGGGGCGAGAAGAGATCTATAAGTCCTGTCTTTTTGTTTATAGCAATTTGACGAATGTGCTCTTGGATCTGTTGATGCCAGTCTCTTGTGCCTGACAAAAAACGATGGTGACGGAAAGTAAGAGGTGTCATCAGGCAAATCCAGACTTTAGCTTTGGGGTTGTGTGACCTCAGGCTGTCAATAAGAAGTGAATAATCGTGATTAAATTCATCTGCATAATTTGGCCAGTTACGAGGGTCTGTATCATTCACTCCCAGATGAATAACAATAATATCAGCTGCATAATTTAAGGCAGCCTTATATTCGGGTTCGGAGATATAGGGATGATGCCCATGACGCAATAGCGTACAACCGGAATGACCGAAGTTGCGAACTTCGAATCCTTTTCCAAGCAATAGTTGTAATCGTGCAGGGTATGATTCGTGATCTCTATCAGCAAGCCCGTAACCATAAGTTATACTATTGCCCACGCATGCCACTTTAATTACTTTGGCATTAACACATGTGGGTAATAGCAACTCTAAAATCAATAATAAAAACAGTCCAAGGTTCCTCATATTATTATTACTGTTTTTGCTTTCAAGTTTATTATAAGCGCAAAGTTAGCTAATAAATTTATTATATACAAGATTATTGAGTAACATTTGTGTTAATAATATACAAACGCGCGAAATATCTCCTCAAAATATTTGTATTTATAAAGTCTTTGTGCTAATTTTGCAACTATAAATATCAGAGAAGCTAAGAAATCTTATAAAATGGCTATCTGAGCAACAGGAGATAAAAAAACATACATATATCAACAATCAACTTAACTTATCAAGCTTATGAAAAATCTGATTGCTTTTTTATGCAGCTTGTTGACCTGTGTTACCATGATGGCTCAGAAAACCATTACGGGAACCGTCGTTGACGCTGTGAATGGTGAGCCGTTGGTCGGTGTGACCATTCAGACAGTTGGTGCCCAGAATGGCACGGTTACGAACATTGACGGACAGTTTTCTCTCAAAGTGGCAAAGACACCTACTCAGATTAAGGTGTCTTACTTAGGCTACAAGGAGCAGACTGTGACAGCAAATGGTCAGGAGATGACCATCAAGTTGCAGTCTACAGCCCAGGAGTTGTCTGAGACTGTGATCACGGGTTACAGTGGCTCGATCATCCGTTCTAAGCTGACCAACTCTATCTCTAAGGTTAAGAACGAGAGTCTCACAACGGGAATGTTCTCCAATCCTGCTCAGGCTCTCTCAGGTACCGTCTCCGGCCTGAGGGTCATTCAGAACTCAGGTAACCCGAATTCGGCACCGACAATCACGTTGCGTGGTGGTACTGACTATGATGGTAGTGGTACGCCGCTGATCGTCGTGGATGGTATGATCCGCAGCAGTATGGCTGACATCAACCCCAATGATATCGAGTCGATGGAGGTGATGAAGGATGCCGGTGCTACGGCCATCTATGGCTCGCGCGCCAACAATGGTGTCATCCTTATCACGACCAAGAAAGGTAAGAATGGAGAAGGAAAGATCAACTTCAATGCGAAACTTTCCTGGAACTACTTCAATAACCCATATGAGTTCTGTGATGCCGGCGATTATTTGTACTATGAACGTCGTTCTTATAAGTATGCTGCTGATAAAGGAACGGCTAATCTTAACTCGCTCTCCGGTACACAGCCTTACGGTACCGGCAATGACTATTATACCGATGGTAACAAGAGCTCTAAAGGAATTTGGGGCGTATATATCTATGATAATCTTGACGCCGACTTGCAGACAAAGTTGATAGGTGAGGGGTGGCAGACGATGACGGATCCCGTCACGGGTAAGACGCTCATCTATTGCAACAACCATATGGAGGACTTTAATATCAAGACTCCGAGTTTCTCTCAGGACTATAACCTCAGCTATAGCGGGGGCAACGACCGTGGACACTATTACGCTGGTATAGGGTATAATAAGAGCGAAGGTAATGCCATCAACAACTTCAACCGCCGCCTCTCAGGACTGCTGAATACTGACTATAAGATTAAGAAGTGGCTGACGTCCTACTCCAACTTCAACTTCTCTACAACGAAGTATCGTGGTGTCTCTCCTTTTACTAATGAGACCAACTACTTCTCCCGTAACTTCTCTTATCCCCCGACTTTCCGTGCCTATAATGCGAATGGCGAGCTGCTGCTCGGTAAGAACTCGGGCGATGGTAACCAGCAGTACCTTGCAGATGCATGGGATAATGACTATAGCCGGCAGAAGTTCATGTTCTCACAGGACTTCCGCTTCACTCTCTACGACGGACTGACACTTGACTTCAAAGGTGACTGGTTCTACGAGTACTATACTTACGAGTATTTCTACCATACCTATCTGAGTTCGCCGGGCTCGTACAATACGAAACATAACTCTTACTCGGAGAGTGATAAACAACTTACGCAGACCTATAATGTTCTTCTCAACTACAACAAGACTTTTGGTAAGCATGGCATCAGCGCCTTGCTTGGCTGGGAGTATTTCCATCAGAAATCTCAGACTTTGAATGCAAGTGGTTATAACCCTGCCAATAATTATTTCTGGGATTTGCAGTATACTCTATCGGATAAGGGAGCACGTTCTATCGATACTTCTCACGACAAGTTTATCACGGAGTCTTACTTTGCCCGTGTCAACTACGACTACGATGCTAAATATCTTGCCAGCTTCACGCTTCGTCGTGACGGTATCTCCAAGCTGAGTAAGGACAACCGTTGGGGTACCTTCCCCGGTGTGTCTTTAGGTTGGGTGTTCTCTAAGGAGCCTTTCATGGAGAAGACAAACAACTGGCTGAGCTTTGGTAAGCTTCGTGCTTCCTATGGTAAGAATGGTAATGTAAACTCCAGCTGGGTTGGAAACTATACCATTCAGGGTTCATACGCTCAGACCAATTACAATGGTCAGACAGGTTATTATCTGAGCAATATCCCTAATTCATATTTGACGTGGGAGACCTCAAGAACATTTGAATTAGGACTCGACTTGGGGTTCTTGGACAACAAGATACAGACCAACTTCACTTGGTATGACCGTCGTACTATCGACAAATATGCAAGCATAACTGTTCCGGCTTCGTCAGGTTTCACGAGCATCACTTCCAACAACGGTACGTTGCAGAACCGTGGTTTCGAGTTTGATCTCAACTATCATATTCTTAAAACAAAGGACTGGAGGGCAGACCTCAACTTTAATATTGCCTACAATATCAACAAGATCCTGAAGTTGCCCGACAATGGCAATGAGAAGAACCGCCAGAACGGTTTCTATGTCTATACCGGTAACGGCTCTGATAAGAAATATGTAGGTGGTTATGCTGAAGGCGAGCGCCCGGGTGACCTTTACCTCTTCGTAGCTGAAGGTATCTATAAGAGTTACGACGAGATTCCTGGTAACCTCGTGGACGAGTCAACCTCAAACAACGGTGGTTCCAACAAGAAGCTCTATGGTCCTGAAGCATATGCTAAATATGGAAAGGCCGCAGGCGGACTGGCTATCATGCCCGGCGACGTTAAGTGGAAGGATGTTAATGGTGATGGTGTAATCGACAACTATGATATGGTGAAGGTCGGCAACGTCATACCTAAGTATACAGGTGGTATCAATCTCTCGGTATCTTGGAAGGATCTGACACTGTCTACCCGTATGGACTTCGCCCTTGGCTTCAAGACTTATGATTATCGAACTCCAATCTTTATGGGTAATATGCAGGGTACCTATAATACTCTTACAAATGTTAAAGACACTTGGTCAGAGGATAATCCTAATGCCAAGTATCCTATCTATATTTGGGCTGATCAGCTCAACGCCCGCAACTACGACCGCTACAGCACCTTGTTCTGCTACGACGGTGACTATCTCTCTTTCCGCGAGGTGACATTGTCTTATAATCTCCCGAAGTTCCTTGTAAACAAGGTTGGTATAGAGAACTGCACAGTGTCTGTCACAGGCCAGAACTTAGGCTATATCTGCGACGCTCCTTATGTCTTCTCTCCTGAAGTGTCGAGCAACTGGGGCGGTTATCCTTTGCCAAGAATGCTTGTGCTCGGTCTGAATGTAACGTTCTGATACGACACGGATGTAACAATTCAATTAATTGGTTCAACATAAAAAGAAATTTTGATATGAAGAAACTAAATATAATCTTAGGCAGTCTTGCCTTGGGAGCTTTGATGGCATTCACGAGTTGTGAGTCGCTCGACCAGACTCCTAAAGACTATTTTGCCAGTACTACATTCTGGCAGGATGCAGCTCAGGTTAGTGGATATATGACAGGTTTGAACAGTTATCTCCGTTCGTCATACGGCGACAACTTCCTGATGGGTGAGATCCGTGGAGGTTTGCTTGGAGACGGTGATGACGGAACAGGTGTCTCTGTTTTTGGAGAGTCGATGTATGCTCAGACAATAATCAAGCAGGATCTTCGTGAGGATAATGCTCTGTTTAACAATTGGAACAGTATCTACAGTTATATTGTTCGCGTAAATCTCGCCATCCAGCAGATTCCGAACTGCAGTTTCCTGACGGATAAGGAGAAGGCGCTTTACCTGGCTGAGGCTTACGGTATGCGTGCTTATTACTATTTCTTCCTCTATCGTACATGGGGCAATGTGCCTTTGGTGACTGACGTTGCCATCACGGAAGGCGAAGTATCGGCTGCTGCACTCTCACGCCCACGGTCCAATGCTTCAGAGATTATGAAGCTCATGAAGCAGGATATCGATGAGTCTGAAGCTCAATATAAGGCAGCAGGCTCCAACGGCTGGCAGGATCAGTACAACTGGAGCCTCTATGCTACGCTGATTCTTAAAGCCAATATCTATGCCTGGGCGGCAGAGGTGACGACCGGTGATCAGACGGCAACAGGAACTGCAGACCTCCGGACAGCCAAGGATGCCTTGCAGCAGATTATCAGCAGTGGAAAGTTCAAGCTCATGCCACAGTTCTACCAGGCATTCCGGTCAGACTTTAAGGATCAGAATACAGAGAATATTCTTGCTGCTCCTTTCAACCAGACAGACAAGGTCTATTTCCCGAACATCAGTTACACATTGGCACAAGCAAACTTCTTCACGACGGGTTACGATCTGAACAACCAACCGCTTAAGCTTGACAAGAATGAGAAATATGGCACTTATACATTGATAAATGGTATTGTCAGGTATCAGTATAAGGAGAGCTTTTGGCGCTCTTTCGATGCCACAGATACACGCCGCGATGCTACCTTCTTCCCTGTGAAAGGTAATCCGGATAAGGAGGCTACAGGTAGTAACTTTGGTGTGCTCGTTCCTAAGTTCGCCGGGACTTATTCCACAAGTGAAGGTACTCATTATCTTGATGACGACGGACCTATCTTCCGCTATGCAGAAGTCTTACTGCTCATGGCTGAGATAGAGAACGATCTGGGCAATGATCCATCGTCTTATATCAATGAGATTCGCAAGCGCGCTTACTATGGAAGTACGTATACCCCGTATACTAACCAGAGCAAGTATGAGAATACGAAGGCTATTCTGTTTGAGAGCGACAAGGAGTTTGTCTTTGAAGGCAAGCGTTGGTTCAACCTCATCAGAATGAAGGATGCAAGCGGTCAGTCGCTCGTCTTTGATCCGTCCGTCAACTATCCTTTCATCCCTGGTGCTATGGGTAGCGAGGGTGCTATTCTTAGCTCTTCTGATGCTTACAAGGTACTCTGGCCGTTGTCGACCTCTACGATGAACAACGACCCTGCTCTTACACAGACTGCCGGATATAAGACAGCATTCACCAGATAGTAAAAATGTAAATATCATGATTGATAAGAATCAGTATCTTAGGCATTGGTCCGACACTTATAAGCGCGACCTGACGGAGAACATCATGCCGTTCTGGATGGAGCACGGCTGGGACCGTAAGCACGGCGGCGTTTACACTTGTGTCAACCGCGATGGATCACTGATGGACACCACGAAGAGCGTGTGGTTTCAGGGTCGCTTCGCTTTTGTCTGCGCCTTTGCTTACAACAATGTGGAGCATCGCCAGGAATGGCTCGACGCGGCGAAGAGCACCATCGACTTCTTTGAGAAATACTGTTTCGACAAGGACGGCCACATGTACTTTTCTGTTACCGAGGACGGCAAGCCGTTGCGCAAGCGCCGTTATGTGTTCAGCGAGACCTTTGCTGCCATAGCGCTCTCCGAGTATGCCATCGCGACGGGCGACAAGGGCTGCGCCCGGCGCGCCCTGGAGATCTTTGAGGATACTCAGCGCTTCCTCAGCACTCCGGGTTTCCTGGAGCCTAAGTTTGAGCCGGAGGTGAAGCTGCAGAGCCACAGCATCGTGATGATCCTTATCAATGTGGGCTCGCGCATCCGCGCCGTCATCGATGATCCGGTGCTCACGCAGCAGATCGACGAGAGTGTGGAGAAGCTGCGCCGTTACTTCATGCACCCTGAGTTTAAGGCTCTCTTGGAGAGCGTAGGCCCCAACGGTGAGTTCATCGACACGAACATGACCCGTACCATCAACCCAGGGCATTGCATCGAGACATCCTGGTTCCTCATGGAGGAGGCACGCTATCGCAACTGGGACAAGCGGTTGCTCGACACGGCTCTGACCATCTTCAACTGGTCTTGGGACTGGGGATGGGACAAGGAATACGGAGGCATCATTAACTTCCGCGACTGCAAGAACCTGCCGCCGCAGGACTATTCGCAGGACATGAAGTTCTGGTGGCCGCAGTGCGAGACGATCATCGCCTCTCTGTATGCTTACCTTGCGACGGGCGACGACGAGTATCTCTACCGCCATCGTCAGATCAGCGAGTGGACTTATGCCCACTTCCCCGACAAGGAGTTTGGCGAGTGGTATGGTTATCTGCACCGCGACGGCACCGTGGCTCAGCCGGCCAAGGGCAACCTCTTCAAAGGTCCGTTCCATATTCCGCGCATGATGACAAAGTGTTACACCCTCTGCAACGACATCTTAGCCACCTTGAATCAGCAATAGCAATCGTATTCAAGCGATGAGAAAACTATTTTGTTTACTGTTCTTGTGCCTGTCAATGACCTTGTCGGCACAAGAACTGAAGTTCCGTAAGAACGGTGAGTTCAAGATCGTTCAGTTCACCGATGTCCATTACAATGGTTCCCGTCAGTCACAAGTGGCGCTGAGCGTTGTCGACAGCGTGTTGCGGCATGAACGTCCCGACCTCGTGGTGCTCACAGGCGATGTGCTTTGGGGGCCTCCGGGAAAGGAAAACCTGCTGACGGTCTTGGGACGTATCTCGCAATATGATGTTCCGTTCGTCTATGAGTTTGGCAATCACGACAGTGAGATGACGGGCATGAGCAACAGGGAGCTCTATAACCTCGCGCGCACGGTGAAAAACAATCTGTTGCCTGATCTCTCTGCGCAGAAAGAGCTCGACTTCACGCTGCGTATCCTTTCGCATGATGGCAGGAAGACGGCAGCAGTGCTCTACTGTTTGGATTCTCACAGCTATCCGGTGGGATTCCCCAAGGACAAGCGTCACGGTACCTACGCCTGGCTCACTTTTGACCAGATAGCGTGGTACCGGCAGCAAAGCGCTGCCTTCACGCAAGAAAATGGCGGAAAGCCCTATCCGGCGCTTGCCTTCTTCCATATTCCTGTGCCGGAGTATCATGATGCCGTGAAGGACGAGAACGCTGTCCTTATTGGTACGCGCCGCGAGACAGTCTGTTCGCCCGACTTCAACAGTGGCATGTTTACGGCTATGCACATGGGTGGAGATGTCATGGGTATCTTCTGTGGACATGATCACGACAACGACTATGCCGTGATGTGGCACGACATTCTTTTGGCCTATGGCCGTTTCTCCGGTGGAAACACGGTCTATAACCATCTGCCCTGTGGTGCTCGCGTCATCATCCTTAAGGAGGGCAAGCGCAGCTTCGATACCTACATTCGTGAACGAAAGGGAAAGGTGCTCGATGAGTCGACCTATCCCGACAGTTTTACCTCAGATGACTGGGAGAAACGTCCTTTGGAAAATTAGTCTGTCGCTGATTCTCTCAGCCGTTATGCTGCTTCCCTGTCGAGGCGCACGATATGATGTCGTGGTCTACGGTGGGGGAAGCAGTGGTGTCTGTGCCGCTGTGCAGAGCGCGCGGCTCGGTGTCCGTACGCTTCTTGTCGAGCCTACATCCTGGCTCGGAGGTATGCTTACTGCTGCCGGCGTGAGTGCCGTAGACGGCAACTACCGGCTGCCCAGCGGACTGTGGGGCGACTTTAAGGACGCGTTAGTCAGACATTACGGATCGCCGGAGGCGTTGAAAACCGGTTGGGTGAGCAACGTGATGTTTGAGCCGCAGACCGGCGACAGCATCTTCCGTGCCTGGGTCGCGGCGGAAAAGAATCTCACTTACGTATCTGGTTACGTGCTTTCAACTGCGACAAGGCTCCGAAACAGTTGGTGTCTGACCTTCAAGGACGGCAGAAAGACGATGCGTGTCGAAGCTGCCTATGCTGTTGATGCGAGTGAGCTTGGTGATCTTGCGGCTATGGCGCGGTTGCCTTACAGGTTAGGCATGGACGGTAGGGTAGAGACAGGAGAAAGAGAGGCTCCCGAGAAAGGCAATGATATTGTTCAGGACCTGACTTATTGCGCTACGCTACGGGCCAGACGTGGAGCCCGTCTGTTGTCCCGTCCCTGGAATTATGATCCTCGTGAGTTTCGCAATTGCTGTCTTCATGTCGGCAACGACTCTACGACGCGGCAGAAGTTGTGGCCGGCATCGATGATGATCAGTTACGGCCGTTTGCCCAACGGTCTTTATATGGTCAACTGGCCCATCCATGGCAACGACTATTATCTGAACGATGTGTGCGATGCTCCTGCCAAGCGCCGGTCTTTGGAAGAGGCTGCGAAGCAAAAGACCCTACGTTTCGTCTATTTCATGCAGCATGAGTTGGGTGCTGACACTTTGGAGCTTGCCGACATCTATCCCACCGCCGACCATCTTCCGCTGATTCCTTACTATCGCGAGAGCCGTCGCTTTCGGGGGGTCGTAACGTTTACCGTCAACGATCTTCGCCATCCTTATACTGATACCACCCGTCCACTTTATCGCACGGCAGTAGCTGTGGGTGACTATCCGGTGGACCAGCACCACTATGCTTATCCGCACCGTGACCTTCCCGACATGAACCTTTTCACGGTGCCGTCGTTTGGCCTGCCATTAGGCGCGTTGCTTCCGGAGAATGAAGACCGTCTGCTGTTGGCAGAAAAGAGCATCTCCGTGACGAACATTGTCAACGGAGCTACCCGTCTCCAGCCCGTCTCCATGCAGATCGGTCAGGTGGCCGGTACGGTTGCTGCCATGGCCGTAAGCAATCATTGTTCTCCGCACTTGTTGTCGGTAAGGAGTATTCAGGCACAGTTGTTGAAAGAAGGTATGTATCTGCTGCCTTATCTTGATGTCGATAAGCATTCACCCCTTTTCGGCCCTTTGCAGCGCATCGGTGCAACGGGAATGCTCAGAGGAGAAGGAAAGCATATCGACTGGCAGAACCAGACGTGGATCAATGCCGACAGTCTGCTCACGCGCGCTGATCTCCGTTTCTTCCGAGACGTTTATCCACATTTTAATCCGCCCATGGACGGAGGTCGGTTTGTCAGTTTATCCGACTTTCTCCTTATTCTTCGTGCTTTGGATAGCAGCCTGTCCTGGTTGACGGTTGATCAGGCGCAGGCGGTTCTTGGTACCTATAAGATAGCGGCTACTCATGCTTCCGTCTGGCTGACTCGTGCACAGGCTGCTGTCCTTCTCGACCAGTTTCTTCATCCTTTTGAGCGGAAGGAGGTTGACTTGTCGGGGAAAATAATATCTGATAATATAGATGTCCGCTAAACTCACACAGCAGCAGGCGAATATCATAATAATAAAAGATATACGTCCTTGTGATTAGTTGACAAGCCCGCATTCTTTTCTACATCCACCATGCGAAGAATAGTTTTTACTTCCCTTCAACATCTTACAGGTGAAGATAAGGGAAAAGGCTGAATCCAAACGAGGGATTCAGCCTTAATTTTGATACCGTGCATCAACTTTTAACGGATGTCAATAGTCTGATTACTAAGTTGTGTCAGATTAAAGGTAACCGTTGATAAAGAGTTTCGATCGTGCTATCATGGCAGCACCGATGACTCCCGCTTTCTCTTGCAGTTGAGAGGTCTCTATCGCAGAATCTTCGCTGACGAGGTGCAGCGCATATTTCTTGATCGCCGTGCGCACGGTCTGTGTGATGTAACCGCCGTCGCGTGATAGTTCACCTCCGATAATCAGCTTCTCCGGGTTAAAGATGTTGATCATACCTGAGAGAAACTTGCCGAGCTTCTCACCCATCTGGCTGATACTGTCGATGCACAGGGTGTCTTCCTTGTCTAAGGCATCAAGAATGTCGGTGAGCGTGAGCTCGCTCTCTTTCGCTTTCTGGCTGAGCAGCGACAGTTCTCCGTTGGCCAGGCGCTCCTTGACGATACGTAGCAAGGCAGAGCCCGAGACTTCCGTTTCCAAGCATCCTTTCTTTCCGCAATGGCAGAGAATCTCGTTTTGAAAATAAGGCATGTGTCCTATCTCTCCAGAGAAGCCCGACTTGCCTGTGTAAAGGTTTCCATTGACAATGATTCCCATGCCGATTCCCCAGCTTACGTTGATGAAGAGTGCGTTCTTTGTGCCGGCGGCCCGTCCTTTGGTGTATTCGCCGTAGGTCATGGCTCGCGTGTCGTTGTCGATATGCGTGGAGACACCGAGCTGCTCAGTGAGCGAGTCGGCAAGATTGTCCTCAAACGCAAACGTGCTGTAGCTGCTCCCCGTGTGGGGTGATACGCGCCCGGAGATGTTGACACAAGCCTTGAAGAGCCGGCCGTCGTCGAGGCCTTTCTCATGAATGTAGCTTTTTGTCAGTTTGCAGAGCTGATTGAATCCTTCGGGTGTGTTGTCAAGATGGAAAGGAATGCCCATGCGCACATCCTTTATCTCGCCGGCAAAGTCGGCGAGACAGAGGTTGAGCGCATTATGACATGGATCGACACCCAGAAAATAGCCGCACGTTGGATTGAGACCATACATCATCGGCACTCGTCCGAGTCCGTTGTCATGTTTCCCTAACTCGACGAGGAAATGCTTCTCGATGAGCTCATTTACAATTTTTGTTGCTGTAGGCACGCTCATCTTTGCGTTGCGAGCCAGTTCGGGAATAGATACCTGCTCGGCCGAGACGAGCGTGCGCATCAGCTTCTTCTTGGGCAGGGTATCCATGGCTTCAATGAGCGTTTGAACTGTCTTTTTCATGGGTATAATATTAAAATTTATGGTCTGTATTGTACGAAGGCCTCCATAGCTTCATAGCAAGCCAGTCCAAGATCGTCGTAGAGTTTGGCGGTGCCTCTGTTACGATCCTCGGCCCGTTGCCAGAAGAGTCGCTCGTCGTTACCGAGGAATGGCGCGCTTTCCATCTGTGAGCTGTGCTTGAGGATGGCGTTGCGCTTAGCACGCAGTTCCTCCGGTGACATAGGAACACACATCTCGATGTTCTCAATCTCCCACTCAGCCCAAGCACCACGGTACATCCAGATGCGGCAGTTCTTCAGCCATTCTGCTCCAGCCTTCTTCTCCAGGTCGAGGGCAGCAAGCACGGCATCCGTGCACTTGCGGTGTGTGCCATGAGGATCGGCCAAGTCACCGGCCACGAAGATCTCGTGCGGCTGAATCTTTCGCAGAAGTTCACGCACGATGTTCACGTCTTTCTCCGTCATAGGGAACTTCTCGATGCGTCCGCTCTCATAGAACGGGAGATCGAGGAAGTGGACGTGATCCAGCGGAATATGGTTGTAGGTGCAAGCCGTGCGAGCCTCACCGCGGCGGATCAGACCTTTGATGTGTCGTACGTCAGGCGTATCGATGTCGCCGTCCTTCTTCTCGGCGAGGAACTTCTTGATGTCCTTATACATCTTCTTGATGGTCTCGTCCTTCTCACCAATGAAGATCTGGTTGAAGCCGTTGATGAAGTGCATGAAGCGTGTCACCTCTTCGTCGCCGACAGCGATGTCGCCTGAGGTCTCGTAAGCCACGTGCAGGTCATGTCCCTGCTTGACGAGGCGCTGTATCGTTCCGCCCATGGAGATGACATCGTCGTCGGGGTGGGGGGAGAACACGATGATGCGCTTGGGGAACGGAGTGGCGCGCTCCGGACGGTTGGAGTCGTCGGCATTGGGCTTGCCGCCGGGCCATCCGGTGATGGTGTGCTGAAGGTCGTTGAAGATCTTGATGTTGCAGTCGTAGGCCGAGCCGTAGAGAGCCAGGAGCTCGGAGAGCCCGTTCTCGTTATAGTCTTTGTTTGTCAGCTTGAGGATCGGCTTGCCGATCTTCTGGCAGAGCCATACCAGGGCAGCCCGTGTGAGCTTGTCGTTCCACTTGCAGCTTGCCACAAGCCATGGATGGATGATACGCGTGAGCTTGCCGGCAGCCGCGAGGTCGGTCACGACGTGGCAGCCATTATGCGTCTGCAGATAGCTTGCCGGGATGGTGTCGGTGATAGGACCCTCAACGGTCTTCTCAATGATTTCAGCTTTCTCTTCGCCCCAGGCGGTGAGGAAGATCTTCCGTGCAGCCATGATGTCTGCCATGCCGAGCGTGATGGAGCATGGAGGAACAGCGTCCTGACCGCCGAAGCTCATGGTCATCTCCTCGCGTGAGGTAGCGTCGATGAGGATGAGCCGTGTGCGCGATGTCAGTCCCGATCCGGGCTCGTTGGTAGCCACATTGCCATCGCGGCCGATACCGAGAAGCAGAATGTCGATGCCTCCTAAGGCAGCGATGCGCTGCTCATAGTCGCGGCAGACTTTCTGCACATTGTCCTGGGCCACGGAAGTGTCGGGCGAGAGGATGTTGCCCACGGGGATGTCGAGCTTGTCGAGCAGGCGGGTCTTCAGCTGCTGAAGGCTGCTGATGGCACTTCCCGGCTTCAGTGGGAAATATTCGTAGGCGTTGACGACGGTGACGTTGTCGAAGCTCAGACCGCTCTCATGACGGCGGATGAGCTCATCAAAGATAGGGGTCAGGCTCTGACCGGTACCTAAGCCAAGAATGAGCTGCTTGCCTTCCTGACGCTTTGCTTTGATCTCCTGCTCCACGGCATCGGCAATGGCCTTGGCTCCGTCTTCTACCTTGGGGTAGATGTCTGTCGGCAATTTTTCGAAACGCGTGATCTCTGACCGCTCCACGGCTGTCTTAGGGTTGTAGAATTCTTCAGCAACCTGATTGAGGACAATCTGTGAACTAAGATTTAAATTCATAGTATCTGTTATTTGGGCCTGCCCCCGCAATTCTTCTCCGCAAGCGTTGATTGCTTGGAGCACAGGCTTGGTTGTATTTTTATAAAGCTTATTTCAAACATTCGATTTGGAGTCTTGAGTGTCAACTCAGTTTTTGAATCTTAACTTAGCTCTTATTTTGAGTCTTAACTTAGCTCTTACTTCTTAACTAAGTATTTGATTCTTCACTTTTCACTCTTAATTCTTCGCTACCTATCTGATTCTTCACTCTTAACTCTTCTCTCTTCGCTTAAATGTTTTCCTTCTCGATATCTTTGAAGTATCTGTAGGTCCCCACTTTCAGTTCGTCGCAGGCAGCGTCGTCGGCCACGATGATGGCGTGCGGGTGCTGTTGCAGCGCACTGATTGTCCAGGCCTGTGTGACGGGGCCTTCTACAGCAGCCTGGAGAGCACGTGCTTTGTTGTGGCCGTTGACGAGGATCATTACCTCACGGGCATCCATCACGGTGCCCACGCCCACGGTGAGCGCATGCTTAGGCACCTTGTTGACATCGTTGTCGAAGAAACGTGAGTTGGCGATGATGGTATCCGTTGTGAGCGTCTTGACACGCGTGCGGCTCTTCAGCGAGGAGAAGGGCTCGTTGAAAGCAATGTGACCGTCAGGGCCGATGCCACCGAGGAAGAGGTCGATGCCGCCGGCCTTGCGGATAGCCTCCTCATAGGCTGCGCACTCAGCTGCGAGATCCTTGGCGTTGCCGTTGAGAATATGGATATTTTCTTTGGGACAGTCGATATTATCGAAGAGATTCTTGCGCATGAAGCTGTGATAGCTCTCCGGATGCTCCTCCGGAAGGCCAACATACTCGTCCATGTTGAATGTGATGACATGCTTGAACGATACGCGTCCCTCCTGGCAGGCTTTGGAGAGGTTGGCGTACATGCCGACAGGGGAAGAGCCTGTAGGCAGACCCAAAACGAAAGGTTTTTCGGCTGAAGGCTTGGCTGCATTGATACGGCTGATCACGTATTCAGCTGCCCAGCGTGAAAGTAAATCGTAGTCTTTCTCGATGATGACTCTCATGGTGATTTATGTTTGGTTTAAATGTTTGTTATAATTTTTTTGAGCTTGTTCTTGTATTGGTTTGTACAGCTGTCAATAGCTTTATTGTACAAGGGCAAAGTTAAGCAAATTCCTCTTTATTACAAAATAATTTTAGTAAATATTAGAAACTTTCATAAAAGAAGTAACTGCTCAGCGTGTGTTTGGGGTCATTGTGTCACGTATGTGTGACGATCGATCCTGCCTCAGTTGTGTCACGATCCTGCCTCAGTTGTGTCACGATCCTGCCTCAGTTGTGTCACGATCCTGCCTCAGTTGTGTCACGATCCTGCCCCGTATGTGTCACGACACTTTCATGCTCGCTTCGCGCGGACAATGAGATAGGTCGGGTGTGAGGATTGTGAAATCCTTACCCACAGATGTTTTTGTAGGGGCAGGTGATGCAGCGTTCTTTATATTCTGTAGGGGTAAACGGCTTGGTCTTGTCGAAAATATCGGCAAGCAGCGTCTTCAGCCGCCCGATAAAGTCTGGGTAAATAGTCTCGATGTCGTCTACCGTGGAATAGGTAGCCTTGCGCTTGTTCTCCTGATTCGCGTCCTTCACCTTCAATATAGGATCATAGTCGTCCTTTCCCGCCTCGCGGATAAAGAGCAGGGCCGGAGCCACAGGCTTGTTCTCGGGATTGACGGCGGCAATGGCTTTTTTGTTTTTCCGAATGATCGCTGAATACAGGAAAGCCTGGAGATAATAATCCGTATGTTTCGAATCGCAATAGGCCGTGTCGAAGATTTCGTCGATGGTCGGAGGCGTGGATGTCATAGGCTTGCCCGTCTTGTAATCGATGACGCGCAGCTGATCACCTGTTCTGTCCAGCCGGTCTATCTGTCCGCCGAGCCTGATGGTACGCTCCGTTCCGTTAGCTTCGAACGTGAGATTGCTGAAAAAGTTCTCCTCAAGCTTCAGAATGCTGAAGGGCGTATTCGCCTTGTCGAGACGTAGGAGGCGCAGGATATAGAGTCGCAACACGTTACGGTTGAGCAGCTGCAGACCGTTGTAGCGCGGATGGAAGTCGGGGCGCTCCACTTTGAAGAGCTTCTCTCGGAAAGCCTGGTCGAGGAAGATGTCGATCTTATATTTCTCCTTGCCGACGAGCCGGTCGATGGCTTCTGCCGTGATGGGGCGGCGATGGTCTTCTCCAGAAAGGTCCTTGTAGATCAGTTCGGCTGTCCGGTGGAAGATGTCGCCGAAGATCATGTTGTCTATTTCCTGATCGTCGTCGTCGTCGTTTTCGCGTAGTCCGCAGATGTTGTTGTAATAGAATATCAGCTGGCAGCGCAGGTACCGGTTGATCGATGTCGGCGAGAGCGAGGAGAGGTCGGCGAGCTGCTTTTGTACGGCCTCGTCTTTTTCGACAGGTATGCGGTTTACCGTCGACACGCTCTGTCCCGACTGCATCGTCAGGCGCTTAACCGTCTGTCCGCTCTCCACTAAGTATTGGAGCATGAAGCGGCTCATCTCTCCCTGCTTGCCGTCGTCGGCAGCGTTGTTGAACGTTAGCGTGGCATCCGAGGCACGCTGAAGGAGCGAGTGGAAATAGTAGGAGTAGATGGCGACCTTGTTCTCGACGGTTGTCATCTCATAACCTTTCCGGAGGGAGTGGGGTATGAAGGACGCGTCGTTGACACCCTTGGGGATGTTCCCCTCGTTGCAGGAGAGCAGGAGCACGTGCTCGAAGTCGAGGTTGCGCGTCTCCAGGACACCCATGATCTGGATACCGATGGCGGGTTCGCCGTGGAAAGGCACAGTTGTGGCATTGATGAGCTGCGAGAGCAGCCGCTGCAAGAGCACAGGCGTAGCCTCAACATCTATCTGTGCGAAGAGGTCTTTGAGGCGGTTGATGACGGTATACATTCTGAAAACGCTCTCGTGCATCAGTGGGTCATCCTCCTCACGCGAGCCGATGCCGACAAACTTCAGAATGTCGGCGACCCATTGTAGGAGCGTGACGTTCAGCGTCTTGCCCGTTGCCTCTTTCATGTCCTGTGTGTCGAAGAGCCGGATCAGCTCGTTGCCCTCGTCCTCCGTCAGTTGCCGGACAGTGGGGAAGAAAGTCTTGTGGGCGTTGAGCTTGTCGAAGAGCACCGGTGCTTCTTCTGAAATATACTTGGCATAGGGATGCCGCAGCACTTGGTTGACATAACTGAGACGGTAGGTATTTTCGTCTTTGTTCAGTCCCTGGAGGCGCAGGGCGAGAAGCGCGCCGACGAGGGTAGCCGCTGAGGTGGCAGCGAGGGGATAGCCCGTGGTGATGTTCACGTCGCGTACGGTTTCGGGCAGACTGTGGATGACGTTCTGCAACAGACTCTCGTCGCAGAGCACGATAGCCACGGATCGCGGATTGGTATTGACGACATCGCCCAATCCGCGCAGCCAAGTGGCGACATAACGGGCTTGGATGTCCTCTGTCGGAGCAGAGATGTAGGTTATATCTTTTGGCTTAGAGAGGTTGTTGTAGACGGCATCGGTGTCGATGCCTGCCGAGGCGCGTCCCGGACCTAACTCGTTGGGCAGTTTGTCCAAATAGCGCCGGATATAGCGCCCGGCCTCATGCTGCCCGGTCATGAAATAAATGTCGTAGTCCCAGTAGAACTCGGCGATTCCGGCTTCTTTCATCTGCCGGAAGAAGCGTTGCTCCACCTTCTGCAGCAGGTTGAAACCAACGAAGATATAGTGCTTGAAATGGAAATCGGAAAGCTTATGCTCCGCGACATCACGGTAGAGCATGCCTTCGTAGGCCAGTCCGTCTTTGCGCAGACTGTCGCGGAAAGCATGGTAGAGCGGTTCGAGGTTCTTCCAGATGTCGTTGAACTTCTTCTGCAGGACGGTGTCGGTCTCCACCTTGCCGAAGAAGTTCTCTAAGCTCTTGCGTTGCTGCTCGGAGAGAAAGGAGAAGTCGCGCATCTCCTGCCAGGCTTCGAGGTTGATGAAGAGTTTGTCGGCTTCCACGAGGTTCTTGTCGAGATCGTCGAAGTCGGCGAGCATGAGCTGTCCCCAGGAGAAGAAATGGTCGAGGGGCTCGTCGCTGCCCGTGAGCTTCACATATTGGCTGTAGAGGCGGAAGGTGAGCTCTATCTGGTCGGGCACCCTCAGGCCGCTGTGACGGCGGAACAGATCGCTGATCGTGATGTATGACGGGCTCCATACGGCATGTCCGGCTTCCTCGAAGAGCGAGTCGTTGAGGAAGAGGGCGGCGCGTTTGTTTGGAAAGACCACAGCAATGTCGGCGAGGTTCTCCCCACCGTGCTTGGCGATGATATCTTTGGCGACGTATTGTAAGAAAGTCTGCATATTCTATACCTTGATTATTTGTTTGTGACGGATATACCACAGGTATCCCTCCACGTTCTTATATCCCATCTCTTTAAGCAGGCTGACGTATCCTCTCACTTGGTCCTTATGCTCCTCGTTTTCGCGTCCTGTCTTGAAGTCGATGACGATCATGCGCCGGCCATCGTAGATGACGCGGTCGGGCCGCTGATCGCAGACGCGATGTTTTGAGGGGTTGTAATATAGGATGGAGCACTCGTTGAACACGCGCCAGCGGGGAGAGAACCAGTCGTGCACCTGTGGGTCGGACAAGGCTTTGTGGATATAACCTTTCAGTTGTTCCCGTGTCATCGGGTGGTTGTAGAGCACGCCGTCAAACTCGAGCTGGTCGATGGCCTCGTCCACCTCCGTGATGTTGTGAATGGTGGCGAAGAGCTTATGGAGGATGTCGCCGGTATTGATGTAGCTCCGGAGCCTCTCTTCCTCTTCAAGTTCTTCCGGTGGTGTCATGAAATCGGAACTTTCGTTGCTCTGCAGGAACTTGGCTTTCGACTTCGTGTTCTCTATGTCTACGGCGAGCCCCTGCTCTTTCATCTCGAAGATATTCGGCTGCGCGGTTGTCTCCACGGGCTGCTTCGTCTCTTTCTTGATGGACAGCGTGCCGTAGGTGTAGGTCATGATGCCGTTCTCGTCCTCTTCCGGTTCCATCCTGACCTTTTCCTTGTTCTCCGTGGCGCTCTTGGTGATCAGCATGTCGTCCATCACCATGTTGATCAGCTTAGAGGGAAAGTCGGGCTTGTCTTTCTTGCCGATGATGAAAAGGTTGCGGGAGGCGCGGGTGAAGGCAACGTAGAGGATGTTGACGTTGTCGATGATGTTCTTGATATGCTCCGCGAGATAGTCGGTGGCGTAGACCGACTCTTTGAGCTTGTTTGGATAGAGATTGACGGGTACCACCGGCAACTCTTTGTAGGGTTGTACCGTTGGCTCCACCCAGAGAATGTCCGTTGTCTTTTCCATCTGCCAGTCACAGTAAGGAATGATGACATTGTCAAACTCCAGGCCCTTGCTCTTGTGTACGGTGATCAGTCGGATGCCGTCGATGGAGTCGCTGTGGATGGATTTTCCGCAGAGGTCCTCATCCCAACTCTCAAGGAAATCGTCGATTCCTCCGATGTGTCGCTTGAGATAGTTGGCAAGCTGGTCGAAGAACGCACACACGTATGCGTTCTGCTTCTTGAGTCTGTCGAGGCGGAAGATGACATACAGGCGTTCGGCAAGGTCGATAAGAGGCATGGAGAGCAGGCTCGTGCGGTCGCGGACATAGTCGGGTGGCAGAAACGTCTCCAAATTGTTCTCCCTGGGCGCTGTCTCGTTCTGTGTGTAGGCCTTGACGAGGAACGCCTCCGTCAGCAGGTCGGCAGGGTGGGTGAGGAAGCGCATGGCGTTGACGATGACGTTGACAGCCTCGGAGGCATCGAGCCGGAAGGCTTCGTCGGAGACCATCTTGAGCATCTGCGGCTTTCCGTTGACTGTTACGGGGTTGTGGAGGAAATAGTCGGCAAGCAGGCGGATATGCTTGTTCTTTCTGACGATGATCGCGATCTTGTTGTAGGGCACTCCTTTGCTGAGAAGCTGTTCAAGGGTGTTCTGTACCTGAGCGATCATCAGGTGGTCGTAGTCTTTGCCCGGAAGCATCTTCACTTGAATCAATCCTTCCTCGGGCTTGTTCTTTGGCACTTTCTGTGTCACCTCTGCCTCTTTGTAGGCTTCCTGGATGATGGGCGCGTCTTCAGCAAGCACGGATGCCGCACTGTTGAAGAAAGCGTTGTTGAAGTCGATGATGTTGCGCTGGGAACGATAGTTGGTGTCGAGGTTTTTCTCTCCTATTACCTCCGGATAGTTATGCTCGTTGAGGTTCTGTAGGAGTTGCCAGTCGCCGTTGCGCCAGCGATAGATGCTCTGCTTCACGTCTCCGACGATGAGACTTCCGTTTTGGTGAGCGATGCAGTCGTCGAGCAAGATCTTGAAGTTGGCCCATTGCACGGTTGATGTGTCCTGAAACTCATCAATCATGATATAGCGCAACTGTCCCCCGATCTTCTCGTAGATGAACGGCGAGTCCTGCTTGTCGATGAGGTCGTTGAGCAATTTCTGCGTGTTGGAGAGCGGATAGTCGTTGTTGTCGGTATTGATGTTGTTGACCTCCTGCTCGATACGTCCGAGAAGTCGCAGTTGGTTGACGTTCTGCAGCGTGAGCTCGACGGAGTTGATGGTCACTATCGCCTGCTTTCTTGCTTCCTCAGCCTCTGTGAGTAGCGGTGCCACGAACTCGCGGATGGCCTTTGCCTCAGGCGTGTTGACATCGCTCTTCTTGACGAACGCGTCGGGATTCTCCATGCCTTTCTGTACGTAGCTGTTGGGCATCTTCACATTTCCGTTGGTGAAGTTGCCGTTGCCGAGGTTCTCGAAGAAGCCGGGGACATTGCTGTGGCCGTGTGAATAGCAGTCATCCGTGAGGTTGTGCTCCGAGGCGACGGCAGCGTAGCGGGCGGCGTAACCCTTCATCGTGCTGAGCGCCTTGGCTTTCAGCGCCCTGAGCTGTGAGGTGTATTTCTTGAAGAAGTCGGCATCGTCCATGATGAGCCGCAACTCGTCTTGATGGTCTTTGTAGAAGTCGGAGAAGATGTTTCTTCCGAATGACTTTATCTGCGCGATGACGTTCCAGTTCTTGTCTTCCTCCATGCGTTCGTTGATAAAGTCCATGATCCACGACAAGAGCGGGTCGTTGCCGTTGTCGATGTTGCTGATGATGTTGTCGACGGCCTGCTCCTCTACCTCCTGGTCGTTGAGCATGACCTGGAGGTTGGCCGTCAGTCCGAGCTCGCGTGCTAAGTTGCGCAGCACCCGTTGGAAGAAGCTGTCAATGGTCTCAATGCGGAACCGGTTGTAGTCGTGGATAAGCAAGGTCAGCGCTTCCTCCGCATGGCTCCGCACGACACGTTCTGATAGCGTGGGAAAGGCTTCCTTCACCTTATTATAATAGTCGTCGGCATCGGGCAGGCTGTGCGCGATGCCATAAAGCTTTGAGAGGATGCGCTGCTTCATCTCCTGCGTAGCCTTGTTGGTGAACGTCACGGCAAGGGTATACTGGTAGTTTGTCGGGTCTTTGACCAGCAACTTGATATATTCCACAGCGAGCGTGAAAGTCTTGCCCGAGCCGGCAGAGGCCTTGAAGACGGTAAGAGCCCTCTCCCTTAATCCCTCCCCCAAAGGGGGAGGGGTGATTTGTTTAAGCATACCCTTGCTCACGCTGCAGTCTTTTGTGTTATCTGTATCGTTCATCATTGTCGTCTTTGTGGTCTCGTATGTTATTCTTTATCTTCATTCTCTAACGTCTGTTCTTCATCGTCTTCATTCTCTAACGTCTGTTCTTCATCTCTAACGTCTATTCTTCATCGTCTTCATTCTCTAACGTCTATTCTTCATCGTCTTCATTCTCTAACGTCTATTCTTCATCGTCTTCATTCTCTAACGTGTTGAAGATATCGTTATAGATTTGTTGGAGGACAGACTTGACATTTGTTATTATTTGTTCATTTGAGAAGCGTAGTACATGAAAGCCCCAGAGGTTGATCTCCTGCGTTCTTAATTTGTCAGCTTGCGTTTGTCCCCATTCGGCATGGTAGGCACCGTCGACCTCAATAATAAGATGTGCGGGAAGAAAGGCAAAGTCTGCTATATAATCGTCAATAGGGTGTTGGTGTCTGAAGTTGAAGTGATACGGATTATTTCTTAGTTCCTTCCAAAGAATCTTTTCCGCATCGGTCATGTGCTTGCGGTTTTCTTTAGCATATTCTTTTAATAATCCATAGGTATACGGGCAGCTTGTCTCATAGTAGTAGTCTTCCTCTTTCTTCTTTTTAGTCATAGGCTTCACAGTTTATATCGTTTATATAGTCTTTTATAGCTTTGTATAGTCTTTTATAGTTTTGTATAGTCTTTGTAGTTTTATATAGCTTTATATAGTCTTTTATAGTTTTATATAGCTTTATATAGTCTTTATAGTCTTATATAGCTTTATATAGTCTTTATTTATACATTATATTTGTATGTACTAATGGTGTTGTTATTTTTGTTTATCTCACTAATCACCCCTCCCCCTTTGGGGGAGGGATTTAAGGGAGAGGGCTTCTTTTGTTTATCAGAGTAATCACCCCTCCCCCTTTGGGGGAGGGATTAAGGAAGAGGGCTTCTGTAGAGGGATTAAGTGAGCGGTTTTTAATAAGCTCGTGCAATAATCACTCTGTTAACAGCAGGTTTCCCGCTGACCATATCCTTCATGCCCTCGACGTTCTGGTCGTAGGCGAAGGGGATGCAGCGGATGGTAGCCTGCGTATCCTCTTTGATCTTAGCCTCTGTCTCGGCAGTGCCGTCCCACGGGCAGAGGAAGAATCCGCCGTCCTTGACGCGCTCCTTGAACTCATCGTAGTTGTCGCACTCGTAGACGTGAGCGTCACGGTAAGCCTTGGCTTTCTCGAAGATAGCTTTCTGCATGTCTTTGAGGGTGTTCTCCACGCGCTCCACGATGCCGTCGAAGCTGACGTTCTCTTTCTCCAACGTGTCACGGCGCATGATCTCGATGGTGTTGTTCTCGAGGTCACGGCCACCCATGACAAGACGCACGGGCACGCCCTTGAGCTCATAGTCGGCAAACTTGAAGCCCGGACGTTTGTTGTCAGCGTCGTCGTATTTGACGCTGATGCCGTCCTCACGCAGCTTGTCGATGACAGGCTGGAGCTTGGCCGTGATGGCAGCGAGCTGCTCGGCATTCTTGTTGATAGGCACGATGACAACCTGGATCGGTGCGAGCTTCGGAGGAAGGACAAGACCGTTGTCGTCGGAGTGAACCATGATGAGCGCACCCATCAGACGGGTAGACACACCCCATGATGTAGCCCATACATATTCCGGCTTGTTGTCTTTGTTGAGGAACTGCACGTCGAAACTCTTGGCGAAGTTCTGTCCGAGGAAGTGGCTCGTTCCGCTCTGCAGCGCCTTGCCGTCCTGCATCATAGCCTCGATGGTATAGGTGTTCAGGGCACCGGCGAAACGCTCCGTAGGACTCTTCACACCCTGCAGTACCGGCACGTCCATCCAGTTCTCCACGAAGTCGGCATAGACATGCAGCATCTTCTGTGCCTCAGCCTCAGCCTCTTCCTTCGTGGCATGAGCCGTGTGGCCTTCCTGCCAGAGAAACTCGGAGGTGCGGAGGAACGGACGCGTGCGCATCTCCCAGCGCATGACGTTACACCACTGGTTGCACATGATAGGCAGGTCGCGCCAGGAGTGGATCCAGTTCTTATAAGTGTGCCAGATCATCGTCTCGGAGGTAGGACGGATGACGAGCGGCTCGTCGAGCTTGGCCTCGGGGTCGACAACGATCTTCCCGTCGTCGGTAGCCTTCAGACGATAGTGAGTCACCACGGCGCTTTCTTTGGCGAAGCCTTTGACATGCTCTGCCTCACGGGCAAAGAAGCTCACGGGGATGAGCAGCGGGAAATAGGCGTTCTGTACGCCCGTTGCCTTGAACATCTTGTCAAGCTGGGCCTGCATCTTCTCCCAGATAGCATAGCCGTAAGGCTTGATAATCATACAGCCGCGAACAGGGGCAATCTCTGCCAAGTCGGCTTTCATCACCAAGTCGTTGTACCACTGACTGTAATTGTCAGCGCGCTTGGTCAGTTGTTTTAGTTCTTTTGCCATAATTAGATGACGTCATTCTTTAACATTAGGGAAATCCCTACTTAAGTGTAGGCATTTTCGTAATGTGCTAATTTTATTATTGTTTAATTTTGCCGCAAAGTTAATAAAAAAAGATAGCATAAACGGCTTAACTGCCAAAAAAAGACTACCTTTGCACAAAGAAAAAGGTTATAGACAAAAGATTAATACAAAATAAATTCATTCATTATGAAGAACGCAAAGACAATGGCACTTGGTATGTGCATGCTTACACTCGTTAGTGGTTTCTCTTTCACAAGTTGTGCTACAAAGCAGGGTACGGGCACTCTCGTCGGTACAGGTGCCGGTGCGGCACTTGGCTCTATCATTGGCGCCATCGCCGGTCACGGCAAAGGTGCAGCCATCGGGGCAGCTATCGGCGGTGCCGTCGGTGCCGGTGCCGGTACACTGATCGGCCGCCACATGGACAAGGTTGCTGCTGAGGCTGCCAAGGTGGAGAACGCTAAGGTGGAAACTGTGACCGACGCTAATGGCTTGAAGGCTGTGAAGGTGACGTTCAACAACGGTATCCTCTTCAAGGTTGGCAAATATGCGCTGCAGAGCGGTGCTATCACTGACCTCACACAGTTCTCTTCCGTGCTGAAGAACAATCCAACCTGCTCTGTTGACATCCAGGGTTATGCTTCATCTGATGGTTCCGACAACGTGAACCTCAAGCTCTCTCAGAACCGTGCCAATGCAGTGAAGAACTTCCTCGTGAACAACTGCTCAGTACCTTCTTCCCAGATCAAGAATGCGGTGGGTTACGGTGAGACGAACCTTGTCACGAACAGTGACGGTTCAGAGAACCGCGAGGCCAGCCGTCGCGTGGAGGTCTATCTCTATGCTTCACAGGCTATGGTCGATGCAGCCAACAACGGCACACTGCGGTAATCAGACAAACTGCCGTAATTTAATTTCTGAATGACAAGACGCATTGATGTTACGTTTTCGTAAAATCATACGCTGGGTGGTGGGGGCATTCTTTGCCTCCACCATTCTTGCTGTTATAGCTTACCGTTTCATACCGGTCTATATCACGCCGCTGATGGTCATCCGTTGCTTCCAGAACGGTTCTCTGACGATTCATCATCACTGGATCTCGCTCGACGAGATGTCACCGCACATGCCGGTGGCGGTCATGGCGAGTGAGGATGCCCGGTTTCTCCTGCATCATGGTTTCGACTTCAATGCCATCGGCCAGGCAGCCAAAAACAACATACGGGGCGGTCGGAAACATGGCGCAAGCACCATCTCGCAGCAGACGGCGAAGAACGTGTTCCTCTGGCCAGGCCGTTCCTGGGTGCGCAAAGGGTTCGAGGTCTACTTCACGGCGTTGATGGAACTTTTCTGGAGTAAGCAGCGGATCATGGAGGTCTATCTCAACTCTATCGAGATGGGACCGAGCATCTATGGTGTGGCAGCCTGTGCGGAGCTCAACTTCGGCAAGCTCCCCGACCAGTTGTCGCGTGCCGACTGTGCGCTTATTGCAGCTACGCTCCCTAACCCCCGGAAGTTCTCTTCCAAATATCCCAGTGCTTACATGCGTAAGCGCCAACGGCAGATCATGGCCAACATGCGATTCATTCCTACCTTCCCTAAGGAGGGAGAAGACTATGATCCGAAAACGGCGGTGGGAGGGACGTATTAGCCCCACCCCTTAAAAGCCCCCCCCTTAATCCCCTCCCCAAAGGGGCGGGGGTGATTACACAGATAAACAATAAGGTTGTTACACATATTTAATATATAGCGCAATAAAAATCCATGGCAGACGAACTGAACAGAACGAATAGCAAGCAAGACAATAATATCTCTGATGGCAATTCACCCGAGAAAGTAATCAACCCCGCCCCTTTGGGGAGGGGATTAAGGGGAGGGGCTTCATTAATGGGTGGGGCGTTATCTCCTGCCCAGCTCTCTGCCGTCACCTACTGCTCCTCTCCTCAGCTCGTCATTGCCGGTGCCGGTTCGGGAAAGACGAGGGTGCTGACCTATAAGATTGCGTATCTGCTGCAACACTATGATCTCAAGCCGTGGAATATCCTTGCCCTGACGTTCACCAACAAGGCGGCAAGGGAGATGAAGGACCGTATCGCCGGCATCGTGGGTGAGGAGCGTGCCAGGTATCTGCAGATGGGTACCTTCCATTCGGTCTTCTCACATATCCTCCGCGTTGAAGCCAAGGCCATCGGGTACAACTCCGACTTCACCATCTATGATGAGGCCGACTCCCGCTCGCTTATCAAGAATATCCTCAAGCAGATGGGGCTTGACGACAAGACTTACAAGCCTGCCACGGTGCATGCCGCCATCTCCATGGCGAAGAACCATCTGTGCGGCCCGTCACAGTATGCGGAGGACAGTGAGGCGCTACAACGCGACCGCCGGCGTAACATGCCGGAGACCTTTAAGATTTTTGCTTCCTATCAGCAACGTCTGCGTCAGGCCAATGCCATGGACTTCGACGACCTGCTTGTAGAGACATACCGATTGTTCAAGGAGCATGAGGATATCCGGCAGAAATATGCAAAGCGCTTCTCTTATGTTCTCGTCGACGAGTATCAGGACACAAACTATGCACAGCAGTGTATCGTCGAACAGCTCACCAAGGAAAATCCGCATGTCTGTGTCGTGGGAGACGACTATCAGAGCATCTATGCCTTCCGGGGTGCCAACATAGCCAATATCCTCAAGTTCAATAAGATCTATCCCACAGCCAAGCTCTTCAAACTCGAACAGAACTACCGTTCGACAAAGAACATCGTGGGAGCTGCCAACTCGCTCATGAAGCACAACCGGAACCAGATAGACAAGGATGTGTACAGTGAGAATGCAACGGGCGAGAAAGTTGTTATCTATGAGACGATCTCCGACAAACGCGAGGCGAGCATCGTCTGTCGGGAGATAACAAGGCTTATGAAAGAGGAAGGGCTCCATTACAAAGACTTTGCCATTCTCTATCGTACCAATGCACAGAGCCGCACCTTCGAGGAGGAGATGCGCAAGCCCGAGGTAGGCATGGGAGCCAACTACCGCATCTACGGCGGCTTGAGTTTCTACCAGCGCAAGGAGATAAAAGACATCATCGCATACTTCCGACTTGTCGTCAACCCCGACGACGAGGAGGCATTCCGACGTATCATCAACTATCCCGCACGGGGCATCGGCAACACGACAGTCCTCAAGATCGTGGCTGCCGCGGAGCAGAGTGGGGTGAGTCTGTGGGAGACCATCTGTCATCCGATGGAAAACGGACTCGACGTTAACCGGGGCACGATGACGAAACTTCTCGGCTTCCGTAACCTTGTCCAGTCGTTCATCGATGAGGCGCAGCAGAAAGACGCGCTGACGCTTGGCAAGGAGATCATCGACAAGGCAGGCATACAGGCAGACCTCGGACAGGACAAGAGCGCGGAGGGAGATGCCCGCCGCGAGAATGTAGACTCCCTCATCTCCGGTATTGCTTCCTTCGTCCAGGCACAGCAGGAGGATGGCAATGGCGACTACACCCATCTGACCGATTACTTGCAGACGGTGTCGCTCATGACCGATGCTGACAGCGACAACGGCAACGATGACAAGGTGACGCTCATGACAATCCATGCAGCGAAGGGACTAGAGTTTAATACCGTCTTTGTCGTGGGCTTGGAGGAGAACATCTTCCCCAGCCTGCTCTCTCTCGACAATCCGAAGGACCTCGAGGAGGAGCGGCGTCTGCTCTACGTCGCCATCACACGCGCCGAGAAACATTGTTACCTCACCTGGGCACACACCCGCTGGCGCTATGGTAAGATGGATGCCTTTGTCAACCCCAGCCGGTTCATTGCGGAGATAGACGCTAAATATACCGAGACAAAGGTTGAAGGCGGCCGCAGTGGTTCCGGCTTCTCGTCGTGGGGATCGTCGCGTTCGTCCTGGCGCGGCTCTTCGCGTGACGAGGATTATGAGATTGACCGGCCTTACACCGGTTATCATGCTTGGGGCGATGGTTATACGCAGCGCAGCGGTCGCATGCAGAACTCAAGGCCGGTGGCAGGACAGTTCATGGCGGATCCCCAACCCAAAGCTACGGCACCGCATCGGGCAGAGCAGGCTGTCAACCCCTTCTCCGCCTCGTTTGAAGAGAAATTGAAACAGAGCGGGCGCTGGTCGCGCGTGTCGCGGGCCATGACGAACGGCGGACGGACGGCAGGTTCCAAGGCTGACGCTTCTTCTTCCGCCTCGTCCCTGAAAGTAGGCGACACCATTGAGCATCAGCGCTTTGGAAAGGGTACGGTGACAAACATCGAGGGAACGGGTGAGAACCGTAAGGCCACGGTACAGTTTGAGCAGACGGGCACGAAGCAACTGTTGTTGAAGTTTGCCCATTTCAAGATCATCTAAGATCCCGGGCCGTCAATCATCGGCCCAATTCCCCTTGCAACCATGATGGTGCCGACTTCCACACCTCTGTCCTGTACGGTCATCGCGTGGCGACCGTCCTGCCATCGCATGGCGGCCGTCCTGCCATTCTCTTACGATCATTAGACCGCGAACAGTGTGGGCGTGACCTCACACATGCAACGGCCAAGCGGCATCATGGCATTGATGAGGCTCACCTTCTCATACTGTCCCCACTCGTCGTCGCGGATGTCGCGCTCCACGAGCTGTCCTGTGTCGAGCAGCGACTGACGCATGGTGCCTCGCAGTAGTGGCCGGCGGGGCGTCACCCAGCGTTGCCCGTCGAAGAGGGCGATATTCGAATAAGAGGTGTCGGTGAGTAGTCCGTTCCTGACGATAACTACCTCATCGGCATCGCCTCGCAGGGCAGCCAGTGCGGCCAGTCGGCGACGGTCGGCACTCTTATAAGCATAAGTGATGTCATTGCAGCAGACAAGTCGCAGGCTCCTGATCGTACGGATATGGTATTCCTCGGTGCGGACCAGGAGGATGCCGGTGCCGTCGTATTCCACATGCACTTTCCACGTCTTGTCCGCCGGACAGACTAACGGCGAGAGGGCGTCGGCGAGCACGGGTACCGTTGCGCCGGGGAAGAACCGGGCCATTGTAACGGCCATTCGCTGCTGATGATACATCAAATGAAGAGGTCGCCCTTGTTCTATTCTGATGGTCTCAACAAAAGGGTACATAAGTCTTTTCTATGATTTCCTGATATTCCTTTCTCCAGTCGCTCCTTGCGGTGATGCCGCCCCCGGCTTTGAAGAAGAGTCGTCCGTCTTCCTGGTCGATGAAGCGTATGAGCACGCAGCTGTCCATCTGTCCGTCGTGGCACAGTCCTGCCACCCCAGTGTAGAATTCTCGGTCGTAGCCCTCGGCCTGGCGGATAATGTCTATGGTTTTCGGCTTGGGAGCGCCGGTGATGGAGCCTGCTGGCAGCTGCGCCAGCAGAATGTCGCCGAGGTGACTGCGATAGTCGGCAGAGAGCCGCCCCGTGATCTCCGAACTGGTCTGTAGGATAGGGCCTCGGTTGGTCTCTAACCGTTCGATATACCGATACCGCTTCACCTTGACGTGGTCGGCCACCCGGCTGAGGTCGTTGCGTATCAGGTCCACGATCGTAGCGTGTTCTGCAGCCTCCTTGTTGTCAGCCATGAGCACATCGGCTGCCTGAGGCACGCGGCAGCTGATGGTGCCTTTCATGGGAAAGCAGCGGATGGTACCGTCGTCGATGCGCAGGAAGGTCTCGGGCGAGAAGCATACGAAGCAATCGCGTACCCACAGACGGTAGCGGGCGTGGGCGCGGAGAAAGATGTCGCGCATCGTCAGGTTCGTCTCCACGGGTATACGGCACGTGAGATTGGTCAGATAAGTGTTGCCGGCGAGCATTTGCCGGTGGACAGTCTCGAACTTCTTCTGATAAAGGTCGGGAGCGAGGGAATGGGGATGCCACGTAAAACGGTCTGTGGACGCTGTCGCCCCCTCAAGGTTGTCATATCCAGGAAATGCAAAGAGCAGCTTGTCTGGCGAGAGACGGTCGAGATATTCCACCAGCCAACGACGATGAAGGTAGTCGGTCAGAAAGAGAAAAGGTCGCTGACCTTTTCCCCATGTGTTCATCCTGTGCAATGCCGTCTGCTGGTCTATCCAAATGTTTGTCTTATCAAATGCTTCCAAAAGAAAACAGTGTTTTTCTGTTCTGTATATGCATCAGAGGGTTATTGCAACTCAGTCAGTATGCTTCACTTTCTTGCATTTGCCCGAGTAATCGGTGATGTCGATACGGATAATCTCTGTGCGATGGAAGCTGGCATGTGCATACTTGTCGCCGATCTCCTTGTAGTCGGGTGACAGTTTGTCGATGAGCAGATGGAGCGCAGCCATGTGTTCCTCTTCCGGCAGGTGTACATGCGCCATGCCGAAGACGACAACACTCTCATACTCCGTCGTGAAATTGCGAGGCAGCAGATGGACGCGCCCGATGGCACAGAGCGACACTTTCGGGTTCTTCTCGATGATTCGCAACTTGCGGCCCTCGGGAGCACAATGGATATAGATGCTGTCCTTTCCATCCCATATAAAGTTGACGGGAATGCCATAAGGCTGGTCTTCGTCGGTCATCGACAGCACTCCGTACTCGGCAGTTTTGAGGATCTCTTCAGCACGTTCTTCGTCCATCAGCCGGTCTTGACGACGAACGGTGTCATTAATATACTTCATACGCTAAAAATAATTATTCTGCCTGCAAAAATAGATAGAATAATCCTAAACGGCAAATAATCAAAAAAAATAATCAAGCCCCTTGGGATAGACAGATAAGTTTTTGTAAATTTGCAGAAAGAATACACATATGTTTGAAACAGAGATACACCAATACGATGCGACTGTTACCAAGTACCAACGAGAGATTGAAGGTCCATTGGGCAAGGAACAGGCACGTGAACGCAATGAGATCCTCTTTTCCTGCCACAGTTGTGGCATTGAAGGATCATCGTTCAGCGTTGACGACACCCGTGCCTTATTCGAGCAAGGGTTAGGCTATATGCCCATAGGTAAATCGTTACTCGAATGCCAAGAGATGTCTGACCATTTTCGAGCCTACGAATGGATGCACGCTCATCTTGACCATCCGTTCAATGTAGAACTGATAAAGCATATCAATAAGCTCGTCACGCTTCACACGCTGACCTACAAAGCACCCAATGCCACACCCGGTGAGTTCACAACCGTAGACATGGCAGCAGGTGACACTCTTTTCGGTGAGCACGAAAAACTGATTGCACAAGTGCCCCGTCTCATGGAGTCGACGGCCAAAGCCATTCACAGCGGGAAAGTGCATCCAATGGTCCTTGCTGCCCGCTTCCACGGTTTCTACGAATACTTGCATCCGTTTCGAGATGGTAATGGGCGCACAGGCAGGCTGCTGAGCAACTTCATTCTACTTCATTTCGGTCTGCCTGAACTCATCATCCGGAAAGAAGACAGAGAAGAATATATTGGCGCCTTGAAACAGATAAGAAAAGAAAATACAGACGAATATCTCATTCGTTTTTTCTTGAAGGCTGCTACCTGGCAGATGAAGCGTGAGATCGAGCAGAAACACAAAGCCAACCGCACATTGTTTATCTTCTGACTGCCAAACATAAAAAACGAAGAATGATATACCCAAAGAATTTTGAAAAGAAGATAGGTTTTGATGAGATAAAAGACAAGCTGAACGCTGCCTGTCTCTCCACCTTAGGCAAAAGTCTGGTGGATCAGATGGCTTTCTCGGATGACCCTGAACAGATAAGCGTTTGGATGGAGCAACTGCGCGAGATGCGAAAGATCGGGGAGGAGGAAGATGACTTTCCCCTCACAAGTTTCTTTGATGTCCGCGACAGTCTGAAATGCGTGAGGCTTCAGAACACGTGGATGGAAGAGAGCGACCTTTTTGACTTGCGCCGCTCGCTGAAGACCATAGACGATCTGGTGAAGTTTCTCTATCGCGGCGAGGAGTTGCCCGACCAGGACGACGGCAGCGATGTCGTGCTGAAGCGGTGGGACTATCCGGCGCTGCACGACCTTGCTGACGGCGTAGCGACCTTCCCTGTCATCATCCAGCAGATCGACCAGATCCTTGACAAGTTCGGCCATATCCGTGACAATGCGTCGCCGGAATTGCTGACCATCCGCCGCGAGATGGCTCGCACGGCAGGCTCTGTGTCACGCATCCTCAACAGTATTCTCCACTCGGCACAGAGCGAGGGTATCGTGGACAAGGATGCCGCTCCGGCTATGCGCGACGGGCGTCTCGTCATTCCTGTGGCTCCGGGACAGAAACGAAAGATCTCGGGTATTGTTCACGACGAGAGCGCTACGGGCCGCACGGTTTATATTGAACCAACGGAAGTGGTGGAAGCCAACAATAAGATCCGTGAACTTGAAGGCGAGGAGCGTAAGGAGATTATCCGCATCCTGACGAAGATGGCGGAGCGCATCAGACCCCATGTTCGCGAGATGCTCGACTCCTATGAGTTCTTGGCTCAGATTGACTTCATCCAGGCTAAGGCGCGTGTGGCGCGGGCGATGGACGGCTTCGAGCCTGAGGTGAAAGCATCGCCTTATATCGACTTCATCCGTGCGCGCCATCCGCTGCTTGAGGAGCATCTTCAAAAAGAGCACGGGGGGAGCATCGTGCCGCTCGACATCATGCTGACTCCCGAAAGGCATATTCTCGTCATCTCGGGACCTAACGCCGGGGGCAAATCGGTGTGTCTCAAGACCACCGGCCTGCTGCAATACATGCTTCAGTGTGGGGTGAGCATTCCCGTGGATGCCCGCAGCCGATGCGGTGTGTTCACGGATATCATGATTGACATCGGCGACGAGCAGAGTCTTGAGAATGATCTGTCAACGTATTCGTCGCATCTCCTCAACATGAAGAATATGATGAGGCAGGCCTCCGCAAAGACTCTGATCCTCATTGATGAGTTTGGTACGGGAACGGAGCCGCAGATCGGTGGGGCCATCGCCGAGAGTGTGCTTGAGCAGTTCTGTAAGAAAGGGGCTTGGGCAGTGATCACCACTCATTATCAGAACCTCAAACATTTCGCCGACTCGCACGAGGGTGTCGTCAACGGTGCCATGCTCTACGACCGTCACGAGATGCGTCCGCTCTTCCAACTGGCCATCGGACGGCCGGGCAGTTCGTTTGCTATCGAGATAGCGCGCAAGATCGGACTGTCGGAGCAAGTCATCCGGCACGCCTCTGAGATCGTGGGCTCCGACTATATTCAGAGCGACAAATACCTCCAGGACATTGTCCGTGACAAACGTTACTGGGAACAGAAACGGCAGACGGTTCATCAGAAAGAGAAGGAGCTTCAGACCCGCATCGCACAGTATGAGAAAGGCATTACGGATGTGGACGCTGAACGCAAGGCGGTTCTCGCCAAAGCCAAGCAAGAGGCTGAGGATCTGCTGAAGGAGAGCAACAAGCGCATCGAGAATGCGATCCGGGAGATTCGCGAGCAGCAGGCTGCCAAGGAGGAGACGCGCAAGATCCGGGCAGAGCTCGATGCTTTCAAGCAGGAGGTGGAGGCCGACGACTGGAAGGGTGCTTCGAAGAACAAGCAAAAAGCCGGATACCTCTCCGACGACGATTTCAAGAAGAAGGTGGAGCAGATCAAGGCGCGCAAGCAGCGGCATGAGGACCGCAAGAAAAAGAAGAAGAACGATGAGGAAAAGGCCGCTGCTGTGCTGCGCGATGCCAAAGGCAAGGGACAGGCAGCTGCGGATCGTGCCATCGTCGTGGGCGACACTGTGCGTCTCAAGGGGTTGCGCTCGCAAGGCACGGTAGAGCAGTTGTCGGGCAAGACGGCAACGGTTCTTGTCGGCGACATGCGCACGAAGGTGCCCGTCTCTCGTTTAGAGCCGGTCAGTTTGGAGCAGCAAGCTGACGGTGCCTCGGCTGAGTCGAAGAGTAAGCTGGATGCCATCAAGGAAGGACTGCAGGCTTACCACGTGTCTCAAGTGACGCAGAGCACCATCGACGATCATCGTAAGACGTTCCATCCCGACCTTGACGTGCGTGGCATGCGTGGTGACGAGGCGCTTCAGGCAGTACGCTATTTCATCGATGATGCCGTGCTCATGGGTGTGCAGCGCGTCCGCATCCTTCATGGAAAGGGCAACGGTATCCTTCGACAGCTCATCCGACAGTATCTCGCTGCCGAGCCTACCGTGAGCCATTATCACGATGAGGATGTGCGCTTCGGTGGAGCCGGAATAACGGTCGTGGACTTCTGATTTATATCAATATGCTTGATTTTGGTCAAAAATAGTAGCTGTTTTCGTACACAATCTGATAAATTGTTTGTTGGTAAAGATAATCTTCCTACCTTTGCAGTGTCAAAAGGATAACAGAGGAAACCGAAAGGAATCCTCTCAGAGACACAAGTAAGAGAGCGGACAAGCGAACGTCCGTATGTTTAACTTAATTAGAAAGGATAACAGATTATGAAAAAGATTGTATTCACACTCGCAGCTCTGATGACAATGACCCTCGCTTTCGCTGAGGGCGAGAACAAGAACAATGCAGCCGTAGCTGCTGAGCAGGCTAAATATGATATGAATATCAATGTCAGCGCACTGGCTCGTACACTGCAGCTCGATGCCGATGCTATCGATGCAGTCAGCTACATCAGCAACGACCTGAAGAACGACATGAAGAAGGTCGGCGAGGCTCAGGGTGAGGATCGTGACAAGCTCTACAAGAAGGCCATTCGTCACAACCTTTCCTACATGCACGCTGTGCTGGACGATGAGCAATATCGTACTTACGTCAAGCTCCTCAACACAACGATCAACAACCGCGGTCTGAACAAATAATATAGTTAGGAGTTAGAAGTTAGGAGTTAGGAGTTAAATCCTAACTCCTTTTTTAATTCCTAACTCCTAACTTCTAACTCCTAACTCCTAACTCCTAACTTCTAACTCCTAACTTCTAACTCCTAACTCCTAACTTCTTTAGCTCTCTTCCACCCACTTATCATCATATTTGACGAAGCCTTTCTCCTTGGCCCGTCCGAGGAGCCACAGCGCCTCTTTGTTGTCGCAGTTGTAGTGGTCGCGCAGTGCCTTCGTGAAGTCGGCACGCGGAAGGATATGGTCAGGTTGAAGGCTGAGAATGTTCTTTACCGCTTGGCGAAGATCCTCCTCATTGTAATGATGCTGACGATGATGAAAGCGGTTCAAGCCTACCAAAGCAAGGCAGATGATGACGACCGCAAGAATGACAATTGTGTTAGTTTCCATAGTCTCGGGTTTAATGGGTTTTAATAGGCCATAAAGTTAATAAAAACTTGGATAACCTCCAACAAAAAGCCCTCAATAACTATTAAACTTTAACTTTCTTAAACGAAAAACATTCTTCTTTCTTCAAACACTTAGCAGGTCACCAGGCAATTTTAGAGAAGCAAACAAGCAGCTTGCCTTTTGTCCGAGCTTTTAGGCCATACTCGTCGAAAGATAATCGAAATGGACGGGTATCGGAAAAGAAAAAGTGTTTCTTCTTGTTTAGTTCAATAAATAATATTAATTTTGCCAAAAATTCAGTTTCCCAAAAACGATTATTATCGCTTATAGATAAATTCTTGATAATCCGTAATTATTGAAAAGGATATATGAATGACTCGGAGAAAGAGACCGACTCTCTTTTGCTAAAGAAACTGCGCAGAGGTGACGAGCAAGCCTTTTGTCAGATATTTGATCAGTATCACAGATATTTGTATGTCTTGGCATCAAGATACTTAATGTCGGAGTCATACGCTGAAGACGCTGTGCAGTATACTTTTATGAAGCTATGGGAAGGACGTAAGTTCTTTGATTTCAGGAGCGGTATCAAGAACCTCCTTTTTACGATCCTGAAGAATTACGTGCTCAATGAGATCAGGCATCAGAACATGGTGATACAGAAAAACTATGAACTGGCTCAGGAGTCTGAGAAAGTTGAGGCGAATCTGTTTAGTAAAATAGCTGATGCTGATTTCAAGAAATATCTCTACCGCATTATTGACCAGCTGCCACCCCAAAAGAGACAGGTGTGTCTGCTGAAAATAGAAAAGGGAATGACCAACCAGGAAGTGGCTGAGTACATGAATATATCAGTGCCTACGGTAAAGTCACACTATACACAGGTTATAAAGCTTCTACGCGCTAAAATAGCTGACATTCCTATACTTTTGATGCTCATGTCTTCTGTTTATCATTGAGCGCAACTCATACTTTTAACGAGTTGTATTGTTTACTATATATTTAGGGAAAAAGATAGCTCTTCATAGGCATCAGAATAACTATAAATTCACTTACCAACGGGTCGATAATCAGAAAAAAACAAGGATGGAAAAGTCAATAATAGATAAAGTAATAGCCAATACCGCAACCACCAAAGAGGCGTCCGAGGTCGCAAGCTGGTTTGCAACCGATGAGGGGCAAGACTATCTGGCACACCGTTTCGACGACGACGCGGCCAAGCTTCAGGATGAGGAGGTAAACCTGTACAAGGCATCAGGCATCCACTCTGCACGGATGAAAAGCCGCCTCCAACATCAGATCAGACGCCGGTTCTTGAAGGCACGTGTCCAGCTGATAGCTGCCATTCTGCTCCCATTGGTAATCCTTAGCGGCATAACTTGGTTTGCGGGAAACCGGTTGGACCTGTTTGGTAAAACGGAATATGCCACCTTGAGAGTTCCCTTAGGAGAGAAAACAAATCTGATTCTTCAAGATGGCACGAGCGTTCAAATCAACTCCGGGTCAGCCATCACATATCCGAAGCACTTCGGTTTATTCAGCAGGAAGGTTTCATTCTCCGGAGAAGCTTACTTCTCAGTTTCCAAGGAGCCCTCCCGTCCATTTGTCATTAGTTTAGGCGATGTTGATATAAAGGTGACGGGGACAAAGTTTAACGTCAAGGCGTATTCTGATGAGCCGACGGTCATCGTTGCGCTTGAAGAAGGCAAAGTCTCGCTCATAGACAAAGGCAAGCACGTCTATCCTTTACAGCCACGTCAGAGCCTTATATATAATAAGGTGTCTGGGAGGTGCGTAATCAGTCGGATCGACGAGATGGAAGCCTTCACCGCATGGCGTTCAAACAGTTTGAATTTCAACAGGGTTCCTTTGGGAGAAATACTCAAGGTGATTGAAAGGCAGTATAATGTAGTGTTTACTGCCGAAGATTCTTCCTGTCTGCGCTATAGGTTCACCATCTCCACAGGCAGCACTCAGGTGAGTGAGATACTTCATGAACTTGAGAGAGTATCTAATATAAGGTTCAGGCAGGTAGCCGGGAACCGATACAAGGTTTATTCAAAATAGCCTGACAGGTTGATTGTTTTTGAGAAAGCCGATACTCGTTGCAAGGGCATAAGATTGCCAAGTTTCGGTTGTATATTATAAGTGTCTCCTTCATTCTTATTGAAGAAAGACACTTTTTTTGTATTATAACTCATCCTTTTTTCTTTATCAAGTGTGTATTATATGAACAATCTGGTAAATGCGCTCGCACTGCACCACTAAAAACAATATTCATACATGATGAACAGAAATCCTAATCAAAGAAAGCGGGGAGTCATCCACCTGTTAGTGTTGTTGTTCCTTGGACTGTCGCTGACAGCCTCAGCCCGGGGAAAGTCACTTGTGACTCTCGATTTCAAGAACGCACGCGTGGAGACCGTACTCAAGTCTATCAGTAAGCAGGTCGGCATGGACTTCGTGTACAGTGAGCAAATCGTAAATGTGGACCGCAGGGTCAGTATTAAGGTAAGGGGAGCCAGCCTGAAGACCGCCTTGCAACAACTGTTCAAAGGTACACAAGTGGACTTTGAGGTACTCAATGGCAAGATCTATTTGGAAGCCCGCAAGCGGGAGAGCGGCGAGATGCCGTCGCCTAAGCCGAAGTCAAAGCCAGTGCCTCAGACGATAAACGTGCGCGGCACAGTGCATGACAACAGCGGTGAGCCGATTATCGGGGCTACCGTACGCATGATAGGCGGTAGTACTGCTGCCATCACCGATATGGATGGCGCTTTCACCATCGATGTGCCAGCCGATGCGCAGCTTGAGGTGAGCTACATAGGCTTCACCACTCAGCGGCTGTCCGTGAAGGGGCGAAAGTCGATGGCTGTCACCCTGCTTGAGGACAAGAAACTGCTCGACGAGGTTGTTGTCGTGGGCTATGGCAGCATGAAGAAGAGCGATCTCACAGGAGCCGTGACCGTAGTGGGCGGTCAGGAGCTGGCCTCACGGCAGACCACCAATCTCTCGTTAGCGCTTCAGGGAGCAGCCTCCGGCGTCACGGTCACACGCACCGGCGGTGACCCGGAGACGGTAGGTTCCATACGCATACGTGGTATTACCACCATATCTAATGCCGATCCGTTGGTCATCGTTGACGGCGTGCCAGGCAAGCTCGATCTGGTTAACCCCGACGATGTGGAAAGTCTCACCGTACTCAAGGATGCGGCTTCGGCCAGCATCTATGGTGCCAGGGCCGCGGCAGGTGTCATTGTGATAACAACCAAACGCGCCAAATCGGGCGTTCTCGACATCAACTACAGTTATGAACGTACTTATGAAATACCTACCGAGTTGCCCGACTATGTAGGCGCACGCGACTACATGCTCATGGCCAACGAGCTGAAATACAACGATAACCCGTCGGCTGGATGGTGGCAGGCCTATACCGAGGACGTCGTTTCCAACTATGCGCGGCTCAACGAGCTCTACCCTGACGAGTACCCCAATCAGGACTGGAGCAAGGCTGCCACCAAGAGCCATTCTACCCGGCAGACCCACTCGGTGACGCTCACCGGCGGCAACAAGACCGTGCGCACACTGGCTTCCTTTCGTTACGACACCTCCGACGCGCTCTATGTCAACAAGAACTTCCGCCGCTACATGATACGCGTCAACAACGATGTTGACATCAACAAGTACCTCAGTGGTCACCTCGACGTAAACTTCAAACGCTCCAAGTCGGTGGCTCCTGTCGACGCGCCCTGGAACTCTCGGCGCACGCCGTCCATCTATGCCGTCAAATGGAGTGATGGGCGGTGGGGCGACGTCAAGGACGGCGGCAATGTGCTGCCAAGCCTCTACGACGGTGGCAGCCACACCTTTTGGTACAACCAGCTCAGCGGCAAGGCGGCCCTTGACATCAAGCCACTGACCGGGCTGAAGCTCTCAGCCGTCGTAGCTGCTAACTACTACTTCAACAAGTTCAAGACCATGGTCAAGGCTGTCTACTATACCAAGTATGCCTACCCCGACGACCCCAAGCCGATGTTCGGACATAACACGACGAGCCTGAGCGAGCAGCGCAACGACGGCTATGACCTGACCTACCAGCTCTTTGCCAACTATGACAAGCAGTGGGGACAGCACAGCCTATCGGCCATGGTGGGTTACGAGTCATACTACAACTTCTCAGAGACAGAAAGCGCCGGAAGCGATCATCTCGCGCTTACCTCTTTTCCCTACCTCGACCGGGGCAACAGCACCTATCTCAGTGTTGGTGGCAATGCAGACCAGAACGCCTACCGTTCCTTCTTCGGCAGACTGGCTTACAATTATGCGGGCCGCTATCTCGTGCAGGCCAACGTCAGGCGTGACGGCAGTTCACGCTTTGCGCCAGGCCACCGCTGGGGTACCTTCCCCTCGGCCTCGGTGGGCTACGTGATCAGTGAGGAGCCTTGGTTCAAGCGCCTCGGCTGCCACTGGTTAAGCCGACTAAAGCTGCGCGCTTCGTATGGAACGCTTGGCAATGAACAGATAGGCACAAACTTTCCCTATCAGGCTCTGCTCACCATAGGCGAGACGCTGCTTTACACCGCCAACGGCAAGCAGACACTCGGAACAGCGGCACAATACGACTATGCCGTACGCGACATTACCTGGGAGACGACCCATACCTGGGATGTGGGACTCGAGGCCGCGGCATTAGACAACAGGTTATGGTTCAATGCGGACATCTATCAGAAGAACACACGCAACATGCTTATGAACCTGACCATTCCACGGTATATCGGGTTCAGCAATCCAAAGGTCAACACCGGTACCATGCGTACACGCGGCTTCGACCTGGAGCTCGGCTGGCGCGACCACGCCGGAGCTGTAGGCTACTCGGTATCAGCCAACCTCTCCGACTTCATCTCTAAGATCACCTACCTCCGAGGTCAGGACATCAGCTCGAGTGCCGAGAAGGTAAACATCGAAGGCTCCGAGTTTCAGGAATGGTACGGCTACTTGAGCGACGGCCTCTTTCAGACCAAGGAGGAGCTGGCCGCCTCGCCGAAGACCAGTGACAATGTCCAGGTGGGCGACATCAAGTATAAGGACATCTCCGGCCCGGACGGAAAGCCGGACGGAAAGATCTCGCCCGAGTACGACCGCGTGCCTCTTGGCGGCTCGCTGCCACGCTACACGTTCGGACTTCATCTCACGCTCGACTACAAAGGCTTCGACCTCGCGGCCACGGTTCAAGGTGTGGCTAAGCAGAATGCACGTATATCGAGGGCTATGGTGGAGCCTCTTGCCGACAACTGGCTCAACGACCCCTCGATACTGGTGGGCAACTATTGGAGCGAGCTCAACACCGACCGTGAGAACGCCGATGTGCGCTATCCCCGGCTCTCAGCCAAGAGTGCGGACAACAACTACGCCATGTCCGACTACTGGCTCTTCAACGGCCGCTACCTGCGCATGAAGAACATTACCCTTGGCTACACGCTCAAGGCCGCGTGGCTCAAGGCCGCCAGTATCAGCAAGATACGGCTGTATGTGTCCGCCAACGATCTGTTTTGCCTCAACGGTTATCCCAAGGGCTGGGATCCCGAGACGGGAGGCGTGGGCTACCCCATCACTATGTCGCTCATGGTAGGCGCCTCCGTAGAATTCTAATTTATACTACTGCTATGATAATAAATATGAGACACTCTATATTAGGGGCAGGTGTTATTGTTGCCCTGCTTGGGTTGGCTTCGTGCCAAAACCTTGACCTTAACCCCTTGTCGCAGGGTTCCTCGGAGACGTGGAACTCCAACGAGGACGAGATCGTGATGAGCCTTAGAGACCTGTACCGCGACCGCTTCTGGCCCACCGACCAGGAGAGTTGGACCGACGACTACACCAACCGCGACGTGACAAGCACCATTATCAACGGCACACTCAGCGGTCAGACCTACGATGTTACGGACCTGTGGGACGCGCAGTACAAGATGGTGAGCCGTGCCAATACGGTCATCCTCAACGCGTACAAGGCCAAGGCCAACGGGTTGTCTGATGCGGCCGTGGCACGCTACGTCGCTGAGGCCCGGTTCCTCAGAGCCACGGCCTACAGCCGGCTCACGGAGAAGTTTGGGGACGTGCCGTATGTTGACAGCCTTCTCTCCATCGACAGCGCCTTTGCTTACGGCCGCACACCGCTGGCCGAGGTCAATCGCCACATCTACGACGACTTTGAGGCCGCGGCAGACCTGCTGCCCTCCACCTACAGTGACGAGCGACGGGCCACAAAGTGGGCAGCACTCGGCTTCGAAGCACGCCACGCGCTCTACATGGGCGATTATGCCCGTGCGGCGACGGCGGCTAAGAAAGTCATTGACGAGAGTCCGTACAAGTTGCACGACGACTATGCTGATCTCTTCCTGCCCAACCCGGCGAAGAGCAATACCGACGAGGTGATCTTCGCGCTGCCACGCTCCGAGGAGCTTTACGACAAGAGTTCGGCCACGGAGCCTTATGTCATACACACACGGCCCTATCTGCCGCGTATGCACGGAGGCTACGCACAGTATTGCCCGTCATGGGACCTGCTGGCCAGCTATCTTTGCACCGACGGACTGCCCATAGACCGGTCGCCGCTATTCAACCCCAAAAAGCCGTTCGACAACCGTGACCCGAGACTGGCGGCAACCATCGTGCCTTTCGGGTCCAACTTTCTCGGCATCGAGTACGACCCCTCACCGCTGAAGACGAAGGTGATGAACTATGCCACGGGGCGTGAAGTGGCCAATCAGGATACAAGGTACAACATGCAATATGCCTCCTATAATGGGCTGGCTCTGAAGAAGGGGGTTGATGAGACTTGGGCCGACGCGGGCTTCTTAGCCTCCAACGACAAGATATTGCTACGCCTTGCCGAGATGTATCTCATCTATGCCGAAGCTAAAATCGAATTGGGTGAGACCGACCAGAGCGTGCTCGACGCTATCAATACGGTACGTGCCCGCGCCTACCACTGCACCAAGGAGCAGGTGACACGCTATCCGGCTGTGACCACCACCAGCCAGACAGAGCTGCGGCGCATCGTGCGCATGGAGAGGCGCATGGAACTGGCTTGGGAGGGACTCAGATACATGGATCTCGTGAGATGGCACTTGGCCGAAAAGGCTCTCACACGCAAGAATTATGGCATGCGCTATCCTATGGACACGTCAGATTTTTACATGCAGAACTGGTTCTGGGCCGCTGCTCCCACCATCGACGAGGACGGGCTGCCTGACTTCTCCGACCTTGAGTCAAAACAGAAGATTCAGGCGCTCTCACAGCGCAGTTGGACCAACCGGCAGTATCTCTGGCCCATACCCACTACTGACTTGGAAATCAATCCCAACATGCTCCCGAACAACCCTGGATATTGACATTTCAACCTATTCATTCTTACGAACATGAAACACTTCTTTTATCATATACCGTTGCTCCTTTTGGTGGCAGCAGGCGTGGCTGGCTGTTCCGACGATGATGTCAACCGTGCACCACAGTGGCAACTCGACGAGCAGATGAGCGACGACTTCGACAACTGGAACCCCGACAAGTGGGGGTCCGACATCTGGGTGACCTCAAAGATCTATGCCTTTGGGCAGGACAATGTGGCCGTGGAGGACGGGTGCCTCAAGCTGAAAGTAACCAATGGCGGATCTGATGGCAAGTCGTTCGCAGCCGGGCGTGTGAAGTCGAAATTTGAAATAGGAGGGAATACAGCCGTCGAGATACGTGCCCGGCTGCCCAAGCACGACGCTCACGTTAGTTCAGCCATCTGGATGAGCGATGCACCCGTGGCCTGGAAAAACCCGAACGCCGAGATAGACATCATGGAATCGATGCCCGACGACAACTGGCCCGACTGGAAATACAGTTCCGGCATGATTTACTGGTGGATGAAGGCCACCGGCGTGGCCATTCCTTCCTGGGTGAGCTTCCCGAAAAACCAGAACTGGATGCAACAGACGCTCGGGCTGACCTACGCCCGCACCGAAGCAGGTCTGAGCGAGGATTTCCACATCTACCGTCTGGAACGAAGCAACGGACACGTGAGGTTCTATTTTGACGGCGTGCTTTATTGGGACAAGGACTGGAAACGCTCGGTACCCGCACCGGCCAACTTCAAGTGGGCGGAGGACATGGCCCGCCCGCTACTGCTCTCAATAGAGAGCCACACAACGCCGGTGGCCGACCAGCTCCCCGCGGAATTCGACATCGACTATGTCCATGTTTATCGTCTTGTCAACCCCTAATATCCCTTGCACCGTGAAACGATTCCTGACATTAGCATGGTCACTCCTCACCCTGCTTCCCCTTGCGGCCTATGCGCAGGTGTGGGTTGAGGCCGAAGGCTTCAGCCACTACGGGGGATGGAAGATGGACGGCAGTGCCTTTACCAAGATTGGGTCGGCCTGCCTCAATGCCCATGGCATGGGTTGCCCGGTGGCTGACGCATGGACGGCAGTGGCCGCTGCCAGGCCCGGCACCTATCACGTCTATGTACGCACCTACAACTGGACGGCACCGTGGTACAAGGGGGCGGGTCCGGGGGCCTTTCAGCTCGTGGTCAACGGCAAGGCACTGCCTGCGCGCTTGGGCACCGTGGGCACCGACTGGCAGTGGCAGTATGCCGGGAAAGTGCGGTTGGAAAGAAGCAACCGCCTGGCCTTGCACGACCTGACGGGCTTCAACGGGCGGGTGGACGCTGTCTGCTTTATGCCTCGCCGCCAGCCCCCCGTTAACGCCACTGACAGCCTTTGTCGGATGCGCCGCCGGCTGCTTGGCGTGGAGCGCGACAGCTTGGCCGGACGCTACGACCTCGTCGTGGCCGGAGGCGGAGTGGCCGGGTGCGCCACGGCGCTCACCGCAGCCCGCTATGGGCTCAGGGTGGCGTTGGTCGACAACCTGCCTGAGCTCGGAGGCAACAACTATCTCGGCGTGGGCATGTGCGGCGTGATGTGCTACAATCTCTATCCACAATTGGGCAAGGCCGTGCGCGAGCTGAGCGGCATACCAGAGACCTATTTCCAGCAATACGGCATGGAGCGGGTGGGCAACGGCAACGGCTACCCCGTAGTGACCCTTGGCAGGGAGGAGCTCGCCAGCCTGCGGGAGAGAATCCTCAGGCAGGCCGGTGTCGACATCTTCCACAACTGCTACGTCTGTCAGGCCAGCCACAAGGACCGGCACATCACGGCCATCACGGCCACCGATCTGCTCACGCAGCGCCGATACCGGTTTGCCGCCGACTACTTTGCCGACTGTACCGGAGACGGCGACCTGGCTTTCCTGGCAGGAGCTAACTACCACTTTGGGCGGGAAGCGCGCTCGTTCGCCAACGAACCACGGGCTCCGCTGGCTGCTGACCGGGAGACCATGGGTGGCACGCTCGAATGGTACTCCAAGGAGATGAAGACAGACACAGCCTTCTTCTCTCCCGCACAACTGCCATGGGCCGTGCAGTGCAGCAAGGACTACCATTTTGAGCAAAAACAGTGGCAATGGACCTGGGAGACGGGATTCCACACCGACAACGCCACCGATGCCGAAGCCGTACGTGACAACATGCTGCGGGCCATCTACGGCAACTGGGCCTGGCTGAAGACCAACCTGCCTGCTTACCGGCACAGCGTTCTTGACCGTGTAGGCTACCGCCTGATGAAGCGCGAGTCGCGCCGGGTGATGGGCGAGTACGTGCTCAATGAGAACGACATTAGTCAGCAGGTGGCCTACCCCGACGCCTCGTTTACCACCACCTGGACAATGGACGTGCACCGGCCGCAGCCCGTCAATGAGGCACGCTATGGTCAGTGGGCATGGCAGGCCTACAGCCGCAACGACGACATAGCCACATGGATAAGACCCTACCACGTGCCTTACCGTGTGCTTGTGGCGCGCGACTTCGACAACCTCTTCATAGGCGGACGGTGCATGAGTGTGACTCACGTGGCCTTAGGCACGGTGAGAGTGCAGGCAACGTTGGGTATGGCCGGCGAGGTGACAGGAATGGCGGCAGCTGTTTGCGTCCGCCATGGCATCAGCCCCATCGATGTATATCGCCACTACTGGACAGAGCTCGCCGCTATGATGAAGAAGGGCGTGCCTGCTACTGTTCAACCGTTGACGCCGGGCAGCCGACGGCCGCACATTACGGGCAATAGCACGCTGAGGCTTCCCGCTGACACGACGAGCCTGCTGCGCAATCCTTGCATGGGGTGGGGCCTCTACGACGATGCTGACGGAGAAGTGGCCCAGGCACGTGACTATTGGCACAAGCAAGACAGCTTAGGTGCCACCCGCGCGGCCTCGTTCTTTTACCTGCGCTGGCGGTGGTCCGACATGGAACCGAGCGAGGGGCACTACGCCTGGCGCTATGACAACAACTACAAGCAACTCGTGGCCATGGCCCGCCGACGGGGACTGAAACTCGCCTTCCGCATCTACTTCAACAGCAAGGACAACAGCCGGCAGGCCACCCCGCAATACGTGCGGCAGGCCGGGGCGCAAGGACGAACGGTGGACGGACTGTGGTCGCCCTATATCGACGATCCCGTGTTTAGGGCTAAGTTCAAGAAGTTTGTCGAGGCCTTTGCCAAAGAATATGATTGCGACTCCGTCACCGACTTTGTCGACGGCGTGGGCGCGGGCTGGTGGGGAGAGTGCCACCATCTCAACCTGAAGGACCAGAGCCGTAAGGCCGAGACGTTGGAATGGTTCACGCAGACATACGGCAGTGCTTTCAGCCATGTGCCACTGGTCATGCCGCTATGCAGCGAGTTCGGCATCAGGCTCGAGACCGGGATAGCGCAGCGTAAGCACGGCTACGCCTTCAGGCGCGACGGCTTGGGCAGCCAATGGTTTCTCCCCTCTGAGAAAGCTCATGCCAACAGTCTCTACCCCAAAAGCCTGCTCATAGGAGAGCAATGCTACTGGAAAGGCGACGACAGCGAACGCTTCCCTTATGTGGACAAGAAGTATCATTTCACCCGCTGGCGGCAAGCGCTTGAGGCTGCCTGCCATGATGCCATCAACTGCCATTTCAATACGCTCGACCTGCGCGAGCCTGTGGAGGCTAAACGCTGGCTGACGGTAGCGCCCGACCTGGTGCAGGCCTTCATACGTCATGGCGGCTATCGGCTTTGGCCCTATGAGGCCTCGGTGCCCGCCAACATAGTCGGAGGCGATTCGGTGGCCGTAGCCTCCGCCTGGCGCAACATGGGTACCGGCATCTTGCCTAATGATAACCTGCGGTGGGGGAACAAGTACCGTGTGGCCTATGCACTCATCGACGACAAGGGACGCGTGGCGGCGAGATGGGTCGACAAGGACACCGACCCCGCAGATATGCTGCCCGGCAGGGAGGTCGAAAGCCGCATACGTGCCGCCACCGGGCAACTGCCTCCCGGACAATATATATGGGGTGTCGCCATCGTAGATACTCATGCCGGATGCAAACCTGCCATCAGGCTGGCCGCCAAGCGTGACAATATAGACGGTTGGACGCGCCTGACCGAAGTGAACGTGAGATAACCCACATAACCAATAACCATATAAACTAAAAGAATTATGAAGAAAACTATCTTTTTCCTCCTCGCGGTCTTATGCCTCTTAGGATCATGCCGCAATGGGGACATCGACGACTTGCAGGAGCGCACCGATTCGCTTGAGGTACGCGTTTCCGCTTTGGAAGACATGCAAAAGGACATGTGGCAGAACATCCAGGCCCTGCAGCAAATTATCAACGATGCTTCTTTCGACTATGTGACAGCCGTCACCCCTTTGGCTGACGGCAGTGGTTATCAGATAGCCTTCAAGAAGAACGCCGCTATTACCATAAAGAATGGCAAACAGGGAGAGAAGGGCGATGCCCCCGACCTGAGCGTGAAGAAGGACACCGACGGCGAATACTACTGGACACTCAATGGTGAGTTTCTCTTAGCAGCCGACGGCTCCAAGATGCCTGTCAGGGGTGAGAAGGGCGACACAGGACCAATGGGGCCGGCTGGTATCACGCTGGCCGACGGCTCGACAAGCTACATGCCGATGGTGCAAATCAACAAGCAAACCATGATGTGGGAAATATCCGTCGATGGAGGAAAAACATGGGCTTCCACTAACGTGAAAGCCAGTGGCGGCTCCATCTTTGCCGACAACGGTGTAGACAACACTCATAAAGGCTACATTACGCTCAAGCTCTCCGATGGCACCGCTATCAGTCTGCCCAAATACTAGGGTTATAAGATCGGCACCGACGAGAGCAACGAGCCGTACAAGCTTACTGAGAAAGAAACGACGATCGGCCTCACCACGCCCAAGTCGTTTGCTTCGGACGACTGTGTGGCTATCGTGGCGCAGCTCGTAACAGCCAATGGCCTGGAGGCAGCCCTCGGCACGCGTGCTGCCGCTTCGTCCACGGCCTGGAAGGTTGCCGTACAGATGCCGGCATTCGACGGGGCTGGCAAGATGAAGGAGGCACCCACCGTGAAGGTGACGCTGCCTGACGGCGTGACCGACGGCGAGAAAGCCCTTCTGCGCGTCACCTTCGTCGATGGTGACGGCAACGAGACTACTGTATCGAGGATCCTCACTTACACCAAGGAGACACCTCAGGGTGAACCTGTCAAGGTCGGATACTACTATTACTCCGACGGCTCCTACAGCGAGAGCCTCAACTCACAGAAGACCTGCATCGGCGTGGTGTTCTATGTGGGCGATGTGGCCAAGGACGATGAGTCGCTGCGCGCCAAACTCGGCAACACCGGAAAAGGCTACCACGGCCTGGTGGTGGCGCTTAAAGACCTGAGTTCCACTGTTTGGATGAGTAAGTATAAAGATGTGGGCGTGAGCATGGACCTGAACCTGATGAACGGCTATGCCAACACACAGAAGATGATAGCCTGGAACAACAACGATGCCAACATTGGCAATCAGATAGACATCGTCTTCAAGATCAATGCTTTTGCTGCACAGTACCCCGCACCCAAATCGAGCAGCGGCTGGTATCTGCCTTCGATCAAGGAACTTTCCACACTATGCTCCGGCTATTCCGACACTGCACTGAAGAACGACTGGAAAGCGCGTGGCACAACCATGCGTGACCAAGTACTCGGATGGCTTAAGCCTTTAGGCTCCTCAGCCTCAGCCTTCGTCACCAGCGGCGGCACACGCTTCTACTGGTCATCAACAGGCGTGAAGGCGGCCTCGCACATGTCTGTAGGCTTTGCCGACGGAACGGTGCGTGATCTGGTGTCAAACGATGCAACCAATCCACGCAGCGCACGCCTTATCTTAGCATTCTGACACGCTGCTTATAACTGAACCGCAACCCCGCCGCAGGAGCAAAGGCCTGCGGCGGAAAGCCAAAGCATTAACAACTATAATCAAACAAATCATGATGAGAACTAACAAACTACTCTTAGCGCTGTCGCTGTTATTGGGCGCACAGCTGCCTGCCTCTGCGTCGGGAGGTATTGTTATCACAACACGTGACGGTCAGAAGCTGAAGCATAGCCTGGACGACATTCGCAAGATAACCTTCGACCAGAATACCATGTCGGTCACCTCCTGGGCGGGCACACCCGTCTGGGAACGTCAGAACGTCATGCAGATTGCCAACATCAAGTTTGATGCCTCAACCACAGCCATCAATCTGCCCAAAGTCACGAGAACAGATGTCCTTGGCTGGCAACTTAATGGCCGTACGTTGCAGTTGAGGGGTTACGACCCCTCAAGAGGCTTGCCGCTACTGCTCTTCGATGCTTCGGGACAACAGCTTCTGAGCGTACCTAAGCTCCGTTCAACGGCTATCACGCTGCCTGTTCTGCCACACGGTATATACATTATTAAAATAGGTAACAACAATAGAATAAAATTAACACTATGAAACAGCTAATCCTTTTTCTTATCGCCGGCCTCCTCACGGTCAGCATGGAAGCGACGGCGCAGACCGAGGCCACGAATCTGTTGGTAACGATGAAAGACGGCTCTGTCACGCAGTTTGACATCAACGACATAGACAGTCTCTCCTTCCGTACGACCGAGGTGGCAGAGGCTCCGAAGCCCGGTGACTACTACTACGGTGACGGTACGTGGTCAACGGCTCTGAACGTAAGCAAGACCTGCATCGGCGTGGTGTTCTATGTAGGCGACGTGGCCAGTGATGATGCTAAGCTTCAGACTAAGATAGGACCGACCAACAAAGGCAATCACGGCCTTGTGGTGGCCTTGCGCGACGCAACGCCCACTGTATGGATGGCTCCCTCGGGCAATGTGGGTGTAAGCACCGACCTCAACGTGATGAATGGCTACACCAACACGCTTACTATGCGCAACTGGCAGGCCAGCCACCCTGATACGCCAATAGCGCTGCTCACTGCACTCGACGAATATGCCCGTGTCAATCAAGCACCGGCAACCTCGAGCGGATGGTATGTGCCATCGCTCAAGGAACTTTCTACGCTCTGCTCCGGCTACACGACCGACGTGCTCACCAATGACTACAACGATCATGGAATCACCATGCGACAGCAGCTGGAGACGTGTCTGAAGTCGCTCGGTGATAAGGCTGCCGAATTCGTGAGTTCAGGTACCGCCCGCTTCTATTGGTCGTCTACGGTTCTGAAGGAAGCTTACCACATGGCTGTGGGCTTTGACAAAGGTACCATACGTGACGTGCCCTCCAACGACACTAACAATCCGCGTAGTTTGCGTGTTGTGTTGGCCTTCTGAAGGTTGTGCTCCTTTCTTGCGCCAAGTCCGTAAAACGGCGCGGGAAAGGAGCTCTCTTTCATATTATTGTTTAAGCCCTTTCAGTAGCGCAGGATAGCGTCCCTGCACTCTTCCATCAACCATTTCGGGGTGCTTGTCGCTCCACATATTCCTACAGTCTTCGCCCCTTGGAACCAGGAGTAGTCGATTTCCTCCTCCCGTTCGATGAGATGGCTGTTGGCGTTGACCTCCTTGCAGCGCGTGAAGAGGGCATGCCCGTTGCTGCTCTTGCGCCCGCTGACAAAGAGAATGACATCGTGATGAGCCGCAAACTCGGCAATGTGCGGCATGCGGTTGGCCACTTGCCGGCAGATGGTGTCGAAGCTCTTGAAAGCCGCGGAAGAAGAGATGTTGTTTTGGATATAGTCTACGATGCGCCGGTATTCGTCGAGGTTTTTCGTGGTCTGCGAATAGAGGTTGATGTCTTTGGAGAAGTCGAGTTTCTTCTTCACATCGTCGAGACTCTCTACGACGATTGCCTCGCCATGGGTCTGCCCGACGAGCCCGAGCACCTCGGCATGTCCTTTCTTTCCGAAGATGACGGTCTGCGCCTCCGGGCTGTCGCTCCATTTACGCTTGATACGGCTCTGCAAAGCAAGCACCACCGGACAGGTGGCATCAATGATTTCGATGTTGTTTTGCCGGGCTATCTCATAAGTCTGGGGAGGCTCGCCGTGGGCACGGAGCAGCACCTTGGCATTGTGGAGTGTGCGGAGCTGTTCATGGTCAATGGTGATGAGGCCTTGCTCATGCAGCCGCTCCACCTCCATGCCGTTGTGCACGATGTCGCCTAAACAATAGAGCTTATTGCCCTTAGCCAGCTCTTCCTCCGCCTTGCGGATGGCCGTGGTCACGCCGAAGCAAAAGCCACTGCCGTTATCGATTTCTATTTGTAAGTTCATTTCAAGTCCACATCATTTAAGATCGACTGCATTTGAAGTCCACGTCATTTAAGATCGACGTTGATCAACACTTTGGGTTGGGTGGGGTCGTTGGTGATCAGCAGCACTTTGGGTGCGGTGCGCGACTTAGCTACCAGGTCGCGGAAGGCCGTCACTTTGAGTTTTGCCGATTCTCCGGGTTCTATCTGCTGATTGTTGAGCGATACCTCCAATCCTGTTCCGATGATCTGCAAGGTTCGGATGGATAATGTCGATTTCCCAATATTCTTTATCTCGAGTTCGTCTTTCTTCTTTGTCTTTTTCTCAAACGACCCAATATTGACCCGTCCTTTCGAGAGTTGGAGACGTGGCGCTGCCGCCAACTGGTCTTTCGTCAGTTTCCCGAAGCTTGGGATGAGGATGATGTTGATATCCAACTGCTTCTCCGGCGACACCTTGTCACCAGGGAACTCACCGATGTAGATATGTGTCTGTTTCAGTCCGAGATCCGTCAGTTGTTTCGAGTCTACCTGCAAGGTGACGGTAGCCGAGCGGCCGGGAGCAAGCCGCGCCGGCTTCACCTCGCCTCTCAGGTAGGGCGGCAGGTGCATGAGCTGCGGCATCATTGTCTGGTCGCTGTTGTTGAGAATATGGAGTTGCTGGACAGGCATGTCGCCACGATTTACATCGTCGAAGAAGATCTCGTCCTTGTCTGTCAGGAGGTTGCCAAGGGTGTAAGGATATTCGCCCTTGAAGTTGCTCTTCTTCTCTACAACGACCCCTTTGAGTGTCAGCAGAAGCGGCTTGTCGGAGGCATTGCTGTATATACCCACCTCTTTCTGAAAATGTCCCAGCTGCTTGGCATCGTAGACGGCGCTCACGGAGAATTTCTTCCCCGGAGCGATCGCGCCTTTCGGATAGGAGACCGTCGTGCAGCCGCACGAGGTCTTCACATCGCTGATGAGCAACGGCTTGTCGCCACTGTTCTTCATCTTAAACTCAGCCTTGACGGCATGCTTGTACACCACTTGCCCACAGTTGATCGTGTCGGAAGGCAGCGAGATGGCCTGCGCCTGCATAAGCATCGGCACGAAAGCCATCGCTAATAATATATATCTTCGCATTATTTCAATTTACTCATTCAGCAATAATCATTCATCAATAATCATTCCGCAATATTCATTCCGCAATATTCATTCCGCAATATTCATTCTACATTTTCCACATTAATCATTCCACACTAATCATTTCACATTAATTATTTTCCCTCCTTCTCTTCCACAGAATTCCGGTGAGTAGGCGCATTGCACGGTGGCGATACCGGAGGTGTAGTTGCCGCTGCGGTCTATGTAATATTCGGTCTCTACAACGTGGGTGCCTTTTGAGAGATGGTCGAAGAAATAGTTGGTCAAATTGTCCTTCGTTTCCAAATAGCAGCCCCACTGATAGCCGCTCACTTGATCCACAGGTTCGAGGCAGGCCGCCCGCTTGTCCTCGACTTGTACAAAGTCGTAGTCGCGGTCAGCCGTAATCGTGACGCGCACTTTCACCTTGTCGCCCACCTTCAGCCCATCGCGCTTCTCACCTGCCTTCGCCTTTGCGTTGACGACGACGAGCTCGCGCCTGACAGACAGTCCGGCGGCCGCACGCGCTACTTTTGAGGCTTGCTGCGTGAACTGAGCGTAGACAGCGCCCCACGACGTACCGTTGTTAGTCTTGTCGATCGTCAGCGAACGGGCGTGGCTTCCCTCCAAGGAGGTCTTGACGTAGCCCAATCCAGCCGTAGCCGTGGGGAGCGTGAGCGCCTTGCCGTCTAAGCTCATCGCGACGCCCTTACCGTTGGCCGGCGAGTTTCCTAAGCGCTCGCTGCCGCCGTCGAGCATGAAGGCATAGACCGCGTTCACGGTGTTGATCGATGTCGACCAGGCTGTCGTGCGCTTCTCGTGGAGCAGCCACTGCTGCATCTGGCGGATCGTCACCGTGTCCTGGGGCGCTAAGAGATGGAGCGCCTCGATAGCGAAAGTCTGAGACGGAATGCGGTAGTCGCACCAGCTGTATTGAGCACGGGGCGTATCAAAATAGCGGCCGGCCTCATCGGTGTAGACAGAATACTGACGGATGCTCTCCAAGTAGGTCTTAGCCCGGCTCATCTTGCCATATTGCGCGAGGATCACGGCGGTGCCCGCCTTGCCATAGATGGTCGATTCGGTTGTTGACTGATCGAGCAGGCTGACAAGATAATCCATGTCTGCCGAACGGCCGCGTCCTGCCAAGGCCGAGGCGTAGAGCCAGTGGCAGGACGCCTCACTCGGAATAAGGTGCTTCTCACCTTTTTTGGCGCGTTTCTTCAGTTCGGCCACTTCCAAAGCCATCTGGCTGTCGAGATATCGGAATCCTTTCCTGATGCAGTTGTTGAGATCTGCCTGTTTCCCGGCAATCTTATTGAGCCTGACAAGTGTCTCCACGACATCAACCGTCATGTACAGGCTCCCGCTCATTCCCGGCCACCAGGAGAAGGACCCGTCACTGTTCTGCAGGGCAAGGAGTTTCTGAATGAAGTTTTCACGGCGGTAGGCAAGCGTGTTGGCATCGAGGTAGTCGGCCAACAGCTGCTTGCGGTCGGTTTCATTCTCGGCATCCGTCACCCACGGTGTCTCATTGAGCAGCAGCGTCTTGAGCTCGCTGTCCTTGGCGAGGCTGCCCGTAAGCGAGGTCTCGTTGCCTTTCTCCTGCTTCCACAGGGCGATCGTCTTGGCGATGTCGGGTGAGGAAGCAAGCACTTTCTGTCCGATGACATTGGCGTAGATAGCGGCGGCGAGAGAGGCCGCATCCTTGTTGTAAGGGTTGGCGAGGGTCGGCATAGCCTGGAGCACGAGCCATGAAGGATTGGCGGTATATTCAACCGTCAGCTTGCGGTTCCGGCTGTCGGCGGGAAAGAGCTTCCCGACATCGAGCGTCTTCGTGCCCGGCTGATGCTGATAGAACGGCAGCGTCGAGATGACATAAGCGCGGTCGGGGAGGAGCGGCAGCCAGTTCTGTTCGCCGTCGCTGAAGCCGTCGCCTTCCGCCGAGATGCGGGCGGCGAGCAGCGTCGTGTCGCCGGAACGGCTCAGCAGTTCGGAGGCATCGACATCGAAGGACACAGCCGTTGAGCCGTTGGCCACAAGCGAGAACGGAGCCGACTGCTCTTGGATGACCTTGCCCGACTCGGGCTCTACGATCTGCAGGCGGACGGTGCCGCTCACAGCCTTGTCCGACGTGTTGAAGATGCGTGCCGGGAGCTGTCCCTTGTCGCCTTCGCGAAGGAAGCGCGGCATGTTAGGCTGCACCATGACGGTTTTGGAGGCCACGGCCTCGGCATTGACCACTCGGTAGTTCATCGCCTTATCGTGCGCCAGTGCGATAAACTTCCACGTTGTGATGCTCTCGGGCAGCGTGAACGAGATGTTCACGCACCCGTCTTGATCCGTTGAGAGGGCGGGGTAGAAGAAGGCGGTCTCAGCAAGGTTCTCGCGAAGCTGGGTATCAGCACTTACTGTGGAAGCAGCGACATCGTAGCCTTGTTCCTTCTCATCCAACGCTCTGCCAACAACAACTTCCTCTTTCAAATCATTTTGATTGATTGAAAGAGACTTCGCCATCATTACCTCCTCTTTCGCCATCATCGCTACCGGAGCAGCATCGTGCATCACTTGGCCTCCTCTGAGCATGATGCGCCGGGAGAAATACCACCAGTTGAACAGGGAAGCATCGAAACGGGTGAAGGTCAGAGCCTTATAGCTCAGTCTCTTGACCGACTGACTGCCGGAGAGCCACAGATTGTTGATGTAGGGTCCATACCAGGACGAGGCGCTCGGTCCGGAGAAATAGAAACTGTTGTCGAAGCGCCAGCTGTGTGTGCGGATAGCGTCGAGGCTCTTGTCGTACATCGTCGCCATGAGCTGTGCCTGTGCCGGCTTGTCCTGCGGAGAGAGAACGCGAAGGGTCCAGGTCTCTTTCTGTCCCGGTGTGAGCTTGTCGCGGAACGTCTTCCACACCGTACGCAGTCGCGTGTCGGGCATGGGCCGGCCGATCTGTGCCTGATGGCTGTAAAGCTTTCCATCAACGACCCACGCCATGGTGACGGTGACGCCGTCGCCCATCGGGGCATCGTAGGTGAGCGCACGGGTGAAGACATTGTTGTTGATGGTCTTCGTGCCGCTCTCTATCTCTTTCCCGCCGGAGAAGATTGAATAATAGAGCTGCGCCCCCCGGTCGGAGGCACCGGCCTGGATATAGACGGGTGAGCCGTCGTTGGGGAAACGGTTCGCGGAACAATAGAACCAGTCGTGGGTCGTCGTGGCGGGTTGCTTGTCTTTCAAGGTGAAGACTACGATGTCCTGCTTCAGGGTGTCCTTGCCACAGAAGGCCTCGAGATGATGCTCGCCAGAGGCTAACTTTTCTTTCAACACGAGGGGGGTATTGGCTTTGCCGGTTTTCCAGGCGCCTTTGTCGAAACGATACCTGACAGGGCAGTCTATTTCTTCGCCCAAGAGATTCTTATAGGAGAAGGTGATGGTTCGCAGACTGTCGCGCAGTGTCTTCGCCGGCAGGTCGCTCGTCAGCATGGCCGTTCGGTTGCTCAACGGCAAGGTTGTCTGACCCTCATGCGTTTCGCCGCCCTTGTCGGTTACCTTGGCGTTCACGTCAAATTCATAATAAACCGAACCGTCGATGCTCAAGCCTTCTGGATAGTTCATGGGAACGCGAACCGTGAAGGCTCCCTCGTCGTCTGTCGTCACGGTGCCTGCCGCCACCTGCTCCCGGTTTTGACGACCCCACCAGAACCAGCGGAGACCCTCAGAGCGGTTGACGGTATATTCGACCTTCGCGCGCTGTACGGGCACACCCGAATAGGTTGTTGCCACACCTCGCATGCTGATGGTGTCGCCGGCCTGGTACGTATCTTTATATTTATCAAACGTCACTTGGAAGGTCGGACGCTTGTATTCTTCTACCTTGAAGGATGCACTTGTGCTGCGGTCATTGTCCGATGTGTTCACGGTGACGGAGAAGGTGCCTGTCAGACCTTGCGTGGGAAGCGCGAAGTCAACGGAAGCTGTTCCGAAGTCGTCGGTCGTCGCGGTCTTCTTCGCAACTTCCTTGTAGTTGGCATCGCAGAGCGTGAAGGTCAACGGCGTGTTTTCCCGCACGTTGGAGCTGAGCGACTTCTTGTCGGCGTTCCACACCACAGCTGCCACGTGAACGTTCTGTCCCGGCCGGTAGATGGCACGGTCCGTATAGGCGGCGATGCGTTTGGGATCGTCAACACCCTTCCAATAGGAATAATAGTCTTGAAGGATGGTCTCAGCATTGGCCTTGTCGTCAGCTGTCCAGGCATAGATGAGTCTGGGACTGTTCTGCTTGTAAGCGTAGACGACCTCGCCGTTCCGGTCCGTCGTGAGGGTGTTCTTTACGCTCTTTCCTGAATCGAAGCGCGGGCCGGTCGTCAGCTCGATCGTGGCTCCCGGCAGCGGCGCGCCGGTCGTGGCATTGACAACCGCGAAACGGATCTTGTTGTTCGGCAGTGCCTCATGGATGACAAAGACATTGCTCACGCGAAGCAGTTCGCGTGATGGCGCTATCCGCGAGTTGTCGGTCTTGGCTTCGACGAGATAGACACCCACGGGAAGACCCTTGACCGACAGGCTGTCGGTGAGGGTCTCCCACGGATCTTTGCCTGAATAGTCGGCCGAGCAGGTCGCCACGGGCGTGCTGGCCGTCAGCTTCTTCAGTTGTGCATAATCCTTACTGACCGATGGATTGAGAGGTGTGTTGCCATCGACGTTGACCTTATAGATATTGACCGTCAGTGTGCCGATATTGCGGACAGCCCGAATATTGATCGTCAGATTTTTGTTGGGCAAGGCTATTCGTTGTAAGGCAAGGCTAAAGGAAGGCTGCTCAAGGCTCTGGAGCGATTGTCGCAGACTGTTGGCGCGGTACCATGACCCCCACTTGTCCAGAGCTTTGTTGATGAATGCCACTTTCTGCCCAGCCGTCTCGTGGATCATGGCGTCGAGGCGGAGGATGGCGAGCTCGCAGGCTACAGGCAGATCCTCATAGACCTTGAGCAGAGAATCGATCTCGCCGACATCCATCGACAAGCCGTTGCCCTGTCGTTCCTGTAACGCGAGGGCATGGGCGTAGCAGGCTGCCGCACGGTTGCCCTGCTTGGTATAGAAATCTTTTAAGACATCGTAACGCCCTGTCTCCAAGCCGATAACATGGAGCAGGTCGTTGTTGAAGAGGTCGTCATTGTTTCCCTTCAGCATCGCGGGTTCGTAGCCCTCGCACTTGTGTGAGGCGAGAAGCGCCGGGTCAGCCATGGCTTTGTCGAACCACGTGTGAGCCTTGTCGGAGAGCTTCGAGGCATCAACGGTCGATACTGCCGCGTCTTCTTCTTCATCTTCTTCGTCAACTTCTTCTTCGTCGTCGGCCTCAGAATTGTCTAATGTTGACTTGTTGCGCTGATACAACTTGCCGATGGCCGTGGCATAGACCGCCTTGACCGTGGGGTCGCTGAGGCGGTTGTAGGTCAGCTCCATGCGGTGCAGAGCCGGCTTGAGCGAGTCGGGAGAGATGGAGGCCAGCACGGTCCCTTCTTTCAGCTGCGCCTTGAGCAGTTGACCGTACGCCTTCTCTTTCGTGGCCTTGGCAGCGATCTGTTTGATGGCGCTGAGTTGTGTCTTCGGAAGATCATTCTTTGCTGCCTCATCCACTTTTTGCCACAGTTGCCGGTAGGTCTGGGCAGGAGTAATGAGTGAAATCATGGATATAAGAATAGAGAGTATGATTTTCATGGCTTGTTTATTTTCTGCAAAGGTAGAAAATATACATGAAACTGCCAACTTAAAGATATGAATAAAAAGCTATGAAACGTTTAATTTACTTACTTCGTCAACGCTGAAACGCCTGGTGTATGGGTTGCAGTGGCCGCCTCCAATGGCGGCCACCCGTGTCAGGGTAACCAATATGCCATTTGGAATACCTTCATGGTTGTTGGCCGCCATTGGAGGCGGCCACTGCAAGCGATATGATAGCTAAAATTCTTTACAAAAAGTAAAAAGTAAGGACAATGGAAATTCGTGAAAGAGCGTGTGAAAAAGGGGTGTTGATGCCGAAAAAAGAGAAAATGATGGTTGTCGAATGGACCTTTCTACGGTTATGTCACCGACCTAACCGTTAAAGGTCACCGACCTAACCGTTAAAGGTCACCGACCTAACCGTTAAAGGTCAGTGACCTAACAGTTAAAAGCCGGTTCCCTAACCGTGTTAGGTCGGCGATTTGAAAGAGTTGAGAAGACCCTGTAAAGGTTGTGATAGTGTAAAGCTCTGATTGATAGTTGTTTATGAACTTAGCTCGAGAATCGCTTATTTTCGGCCAGCTGCACCTTTGTTTGAAAAGAATCGATTCTCAGCGGGGGTTGCGCGGAAAAAATCTTGACGTGCACCCAATATTTTGTATAATGTTAACCGCCAAACTATTGCATATTTGAAACCATTTTCGTAACTTTGTCATCAACTAAAGGAATAAGAAAACGTCATGGATTTAGTAGAACGATTTATCAATTACACCAAGTTTGACACACAGTCGGCCGAGGACTCTACGACTGTTCCGAGTACCTCGAAACAGCTCATCTTCGCCAAGTACCTCAAGGAAGAGCTTGAGCATGAAGGTCTTGAGGATGTGGAGATGGACGACATGGGTTATATCTATGCCACGCTCCCCGGCAACACGAAGAAGGATGCGCCGACGATCGGCTTTATCTCCCACTACGACACGGCGCTCGACGCCAGTGGCGCCAATATCAAGGCGCGTATCGTGAAGAACTACGACGGGGGCGACATCGAGCTCTCACCGGGTATCGTCTCTTCCCCGAAGAAGTTCCCTGAGCTCTTGGCCCATAAGGGTGAGGATCTCATCGTCACCGACGGCACGACGCTCCTCGGCGCTGATGACAAGGCGGGTGTGGCAGAGATCGTGCAGGCGATGTGCTACCTCCGCGACCATCCCGAGATCAAGCATGGCGACATCCGCGTGGGCTTCAACCCCGACGAGGAGATCGGGATGGGTGCCCATCACTTCGATGTGGAGAAGTTCAGCTGTCAGTGGGCATACACCATGGACGGCGGCGACATCGGCGACTTGGAGTATGAGAACTTCAACGCTGCCGCGGCGAAGGTCACCATCAAAGGGGTCAGCGTGCACACGGGGTACGCCAAGGGCAAGATGATCAATGCCTCACGGTTGGCGTGCGAGTTCAACAACCATATCCCCGAGACGGAGATCCCCGAGACGACGGAGGGCTATCAGGGCTTCTACCACTTGCTCTCCATCAACAGTCATTGTGAGGAGGCGAAACTCTCTTACATCATTCGTGACCACGACCGTAAGAAGTTTGAGCAGCGCAAGGACTTCATGGAGGCCATCGCCCGGGAGATGAACGAGAAATACGGGGAAGGCACGGTCTCGATAGAGATCAAGGACCAGTATTATAACATGAAGGAGAAGATCGATCCGAACATGTATGTCATCGACATCGTGCTCAAGGCGATGCAGGAGTGTGGTGTCAAACCGAAGGTCGAGCCTATCCGTGGCGGCACGGACGGTGCACAGCTCTCGTTCCGCGGGCTGCCCTGCCCGAACATCTTCGCCGGTGGTGTCAACTTCCACGGTCCTTACGAGTTTGTCTCTATCCAGGTCATGCAGAAAGCGGTCGATGTCATCGTGAAGATCTGCCAGATCACCGAGGGGTTTAACGAGTAATAAGAACCTCTGCATGCGTACCCTTGAACTCTTGGCGCCCGCCAAGAACCTCGAATGTGGCCTTGCCGCCATCAGCCATGGCGCCGATGCAGTGTATATCGGTGCCGACCATTTCGGTGCCCGCGCCGCTGCAGGCAACAGTGTGGAGGATATCCGGACGCTGTGCGACTACGCCCACTGCTTCGGCGCGAAGGTCTATGTCACCGTTAACACCATCCTCTATGAGGATGAGCTCGAGGCCACCCAGGATCTTATCACCCGTCTGGCAGAGATCGGTGTCGATGCGTTGCTCGTGCAGGACATGGCGACCCTCGGCATGCGCCGCGTGGCGCTGCAGCAGGTAGGCCATGCCCCCGTGCTCCATGCCTCGACACAGATGGACAACCGCACGGCGGAGAAGGTCAGATGGCTCCGCAGCCTCGGCTTCACACGGGCCGTGTTGGCGCGCGAACTGTCGCTCGAGGAGATCCAGACGATCCACGAGGCAGTGCCCGACGTGGAGCTCGAGGTCTTTGTCCATGGTGCCCTCTGCGTGAGTTATTCGGGACAGTGTTATGCCTCGCAGCATCTCTTCGGCCGTTCTGCCAACCGGGGGGCGTGCGCGCAGGTGTGCCGCATGAAGTACGACCTCGTCGATGCCGACGGCAGGACGGTCGTCAGCGACCGTTACCTGTTGTCGATGAAAGACCTGAGTCAGATCGATGCCTTGGAGCAGCTCGCCGATGCCGGTGCCTCGTCGTTTAAGATCGAAGGCCGTCTGAAGGATGCCGACTATGTGAAGAATGTCGTTGCGGCTTATTCGCAGCGCCTCGACCAGGTCATCCGCCGACGTAAGGATGACTATCGGCGGGCATCATGGGGTAGGGTGGACTATCATTTCCAGCCTGACCTCAACAAGACGTTCAACCGGGGCTACACCCATTATTTCCTCAAAGGCCGCACGCACGACCTGCCGACAATGGTCACACCGAAAGCCTTGGGCGAGTTTGTGGGGACCGTGAAAGATGTGCGGCGCGACGCGCTGCGTGTCACGGGGACGGCAGCCTTTGCCAATGGCGACGGACTGTGTTTCCTTAAAGACCGGACAGAGACGGCGGCGGAGGAACTCTTGGAGGGGTTCCGCGTCAATAGGGTAGAGGGCAACTGGCTCTATCCTTTCCACATGCCGCATGACCTCCGGCGCGGCATGTCGCTCTACCGTAACAACGACGTGGCGTTCGAGAAGACGCTGAGCGGTGACACGGCGCACCGCACGATACCCGTGACGATGACCTTCGGCACAACGGCGGACGGCTTCCGACTGACGCTGTCGATAGCGACGGGCGCCTCGGAGCAGTTGTCGTGGTCTGTCGACACGCTCTTTGCCCATCAGCCGGCAAACAGGCCCCAGGAGGAGAATATCCGCAAACAACTCTCGAAACTCGGCGGCACGGTCTTCGAGACTAAAGAGATCCTTATCGAGGACGATGCGCGGGGGCTCTTCATCCCCTCGAGTGTGCTGGCTCAGTTGCGCCGCGACGCTGTCGACGCTTATCCGAAGGCGCTGCACGATAACAGCGTGGATCATGCGGCGACGGTCGATCAGCAGGCAGAAGACGCACCGGCAGCATACTGGACAGCGGAATATAAGAAGTATCCTTATTTATATAATGTGTCGAACCATGCGGCGCGTGCGTTCTATGCGCAGCATGGGCTCGCCGAGGTCGCTCCCGCCTTGGAGACGAAGGAGCCGAAGGAGAGCGTCGTCATGCAGTGCCGTTACTGTATCCGTTATGAGCTCGGGTTCTGTGTGCGGCGTGGCGGTAGGAAGCCGGAGTGGCACGAGCCGCTGCACCTGCGGTTGGGCGATGGCCGCGGCTTCCGCCTCGACTTCCGGTGCGACGAGTGTCAGATGAACCTCGTGGCGGAGTAGACAAATCAAAGGCGCAGCCTCTGCGGCTCTGCGAGCAATAACATCCTTCTTTGTGGTCATTTTTTTTGCGTCTCCATGTCTCTCTTCGACTTCGACTTGATCACGAGCCAGACGCCGGAGAAGATGAAGATGACGGCGATGCCTTGTGGAACGGTGAAGATGCTCAGGCCTGTGAGGACACTCACGAGGACCGACACCACCGGCTGCACATAGTTGTACACACTCACCACCGTGGGACGCAGGATGCGCTGGCCCACCACGGCAAGGAGGTAACTGAGGAACGTGCCGAAGACCACGACATAGAACACCTCCGCCCATGTCTTCGCGGCGATGTCATCAACAGGCAGCAGCGCCACATGACTGCCCGAGAAGGGCAGGATGAAGACGCACGACCACGTGAACATCCATTTGTTCACTGTCACCACATTGTATCGCCGGATGAGCGGGTTATAGATCGTGAGGTACAGGGCGAACGACAGTTGGGCACCCATACACATCAGGTCGCCCCAGATGTTACCGGTCTTGCCACCGCTGTGTGCACTCGAGAGGATGAGGGAGACGGCTCCTACGCAGCCGATGAGCACGCCGCCGACCTTCATCCACGTCAATGGCTCGCGGAGGATAAAGAACGACAGGACCATGGCAAAGATAGGCATGGAGGTCGTCACGATGCTTGCGTTGACAGGTGACGTGTAGCTCAGCCCAAAGGTGTAGAGACACTGGTTGAAGACCACGCCGAGCAGCGCCGCCCCCGCCATAAAAAGGACATGATGCCACGGCATGCGCTCCTTGATGAACAACGAGGCTATCCAGAAAAGAAGGGCGGCACCCGTGACACGGAACGAGACGAGCGTGATATTGTCGACACCATGAAGCATCGCATCCTTACCGATAGGAGCGAGAAGACCCCAGAAAATCTCAGCAGAGAGCAGGCTCAGGTGAGCTTGCAGCGGTTTATTGTTACCCATGAAGAAATATAAAGAAAAGTTTTATTATTTCCTAAAAAACGTTGCAAAGGTAACAATTTATTTGCCTTATCAGGTATCTTATCACATTATTTTATTATTTTTGCCTTATTAAACCTTATAGGCTGATTGACTATGCAGAAATACGCAGACTATATCACACAGATAGAGATCGACGCTCTCTGGAGCGGCCGTAAGCATATCTTATGGAACCTCGACCGTCGTGTCAACATCCTCAGTGGCGTCAACGGCGTGGGTAAGTCGACGATCCTCAACAAAGTGGTGAAAGGTCTCTCCGCCGGTGGCGAGTTTCCGTCGCATCTGCTCAAAGGCGTCCATCTGAAGGTCTGTCCGGCGGATGCCAACTGGCTGCGCTTCGACATCATCCGGTCCTTCGACCGCCCGCTCATCAATGCGGAGATGGTGTCGCAGCTCAACATGTCGCTCGCCACAGAGCTCGACTGGCAGCTCTACAAGCTCCAGCGCAAATATCTCGACTATCAGGTGAACATCGGCAACCGGATGATCGCCGTGCTGCAGCAAGGGGGATCCACGGCGGCTGAGGAGGCACAGAAACTCTCTGAGCCGAAGAAGAAGTTCCAGGATATCATGGACGCGCTCTTCGCCGACACGGGGAAGAAGATCGTGCGCACCGACAACGAGATCAGTTTCACGCAGATGGGGGAGACCCTCGTCCCCTACCAGCTCTCGAGTGGCGAGAAGCAGATCCTCGCCATCCTCCTCACGGTGCTCATCGAGGACAATAAACCCTATGTCCTCTTCATGGACGAGCCGGAGGTGAGCCTCCATGTCGAATGGCAGAAGAAACTCATCGACCTCATCCTCGAACTCAACCCCAACGTGCAGATCATTCTCACGACCCACTCGCCCGCTGTCATCATGAACGGATGGATGGATAAGGTCACGGAGGTGTCGGACATCACGGTGGGGGAAGTACGGAAGTCCTGAAGTCCAGCCAGCCTTCTAGACTTCATACAAAAATATGTAACTATGAAACGGCTCAAGGATAACCTCACGTCCTCTTACCTCGAGGCAGCCAACTGCCTGAACCCGAAGAAGCAACGGAAGAAGATCGTGGCTTATGTAGAGAGCTACGACGACGTCTTCTTCTGGCGCACCATCCTCAGCCAGTTTGAGACGGACCGGTTCTATTTCGAGATCATGCTCCCCACGCGGGAGAACGCCCTCGAGCGCGGCAAGAAAGCCGCGCTCATGAGTGCCCTCCATGGCAAGACGGGACAGTGGCTCATCGCCTGTGTCGATGCCGACTACGACTACCTCATCCAGGGAGCCTCGGAGACCTCGCGCCAGATCCTCAGCAGTCCATACGTCTTCCATACCTACGCCTACGCCATCGAGAACATGCAGTGTTATGCGCCCTCGCTCCACGACGTCTGTGTGGCGGTGACACTCAACGACCATGTCATCTTCGACATGCAGCAGTATCTCGAGGCGTTCTCGCGCGCGATCTATCCGCTCTTTGTGTGGAACATCTGGTATTACCGCACGGGAAAGTACGGACAGTTTACGATGACCGACTTCCTGCGTGTCATCGAGACGGGCAACTTCTCCATGGGTGAGCCTGGCCGTGTCATCGCCCAGGTGCGCAACAAAGTGAACAAACGGTGCGAGCAGCTGCGGCACCATAATCCTAGCGCCACGGAGAGCTATCGGCAGGTCGAGCAGAGCCTGCGGGAGCTCGGCGTGACGCCGGAGACGACTTATCTCTATATCCAGGGACACCACCTCTTCGACAAGGTCGTCGTGCCGATGATGAACCGCGTCTGCGACAAGCTCATCCGGCAGCGCCAAGCGGAGATCGCCCGGCAGAGCGTGCATGGCACGCAGCGCCGCAACGAACTGTCGTGTTACAACAACTCCATCGAGAATGTCATCCCGATGCTGAAGAAAAACACCGGCTTCTTCGCCTCGGAGCCGTACAGAAGGATAAAAGAGGACTTGACAAACGCCCTCTCTCTCAAGTCCTCTGGGTCCGATCCCTTGATCTCTCCCCCAAGAGAGGAGGGACGATTGGAGCTATAAAAGCTATAGGAGCTATAAAAGCTATAGGAGCTATAAAAGCTATAGGAGCTATAAAAGCTATAGGAGCTATAGAAAGCTATAGGAGCTATAGAAGCTATAGGGGCTATAAAAGCTATTGATATAAAAGATATAAAAATGACAAAAAAAAGAACGAATCGTACAGTATCCTCGTTTTCTTTTGATTCACCTTCTCTGCTTCATCGTTTCTTGAAGCATATCACCCCCTCCCCTTTGGGGAGGGGATTAAGGGGAGGGGCTTTTGGGTTGAGTGGATTAAGGGGAGGGGCTTTAGTTGCCTTCTTCGCCGTTGCAGCCTCCGCCCAATCCTCCCCGCTGTGGTTGCGCTATCCGGCTATCTCGCCCGATGGCACGACGGTGGCGTTCTCCTATAAAGGAGACATCTGGACCGTGCCCGTCCAGGGCGGACAGGCACGGCAGATAACGAGCAACCCCGCCTATGAGTCGAACCCCGTGTGGAGTCCCGACTCGCGTCAGCTCGCCTTCGCCTCCTCCCGTGAAGGCAGCATGGATGTCTATGTCGTCGGGCGTGAGGGGGGCGTGCCGTGCCGCCTCACGACCGACAGTGGCAACGAGTATCCCATGGCGTGGAAGAACGACTCCACCGTCCTGCTCAGCGCCGCTATCATGCCCAAGGCCACGAGCATCCTCTTTCCCAGCAGCATCTTCCCGCAGGTCTACGAGGTCAGCACGCACGGTGGCCGCATGCACCTCTTCTCCGACATCACGATGCAGGATATCAGTGTCGCCAAGGACGGTGCCATCCTCTACCATGACCAGAAAGGGTACGAGGATCCGTTCCGCAAACACCATCAGTCGCCCGTCTGCCGTGACATCTGGCTCTACAAGAACGGCACCTACACGAAGCTCACCGACTTCGCCGGAGAGGACCGCACACCGGTGTGGGGCGCCGATACCAACACCTATTATTATCTGAGTGAGGAGGATGGCACGTTCAATGTCTACCGGCGCCAGATCGGTGAGACGGCGAAGACGCAGCTCACCCATTACAAAGGCAACCCCGTGCGGTTCCTCACACGCGCTGCCGACGGCACGCTCTGCTATGGCTACGACGGTGAGATCTACACGCTGAAGGCGGGCAGTGAGCCCGTGAAGCTGCAGGTGTCGGTCGTTGCCGACGACGGCAGTGACAAGCTCCAACGCCAGGTGCTGCGCAGTGGGGCGACGGAGTTCACCGTCTCGCCTTCGGGTAAGGAGATAGCGTTCATCGTCCACGGCGATGTCTATGTCACGTCGGTCGACTACACCACGACGAAGCAGATCACCGACACGCCGGAGCAGGAACGTAACGTCAGATTCTCGCCCGACGGCCGCAGCCTCGTCTATGCCTCAGAGCGTGGCGGACTGTGGCAGATCTACCAGACCTCCCTCGTGAAGAAAGAGGAGAAACAGTTCACCTATGCCACGCAGCTCAAGGAGGAGCAGCTCGTCAAGTCGAACCTCGTCGACATGCAGCCGGCGTACAGTCCCGACGGCAAGAGCGTGGCGTATATCGAGGACCGTGGCACCCTGAAAGCCGTCGACGTGAAGACGAAAGCCGTGCGCCAGCTCATGGACGGTAAGTATCAGTATAGCTACTCCGACGGAGACCTCTGGTTCAAATGGAGCCCCGACAGCCGCTGGCTGCTGTCCAACTATATCGGCACGGGCGGGTGGAACAACAGTGACATCGCCCTCGTGCCCGCCGACGGGAGTCAGAAGATCACGAACCTGACGAACAGTGGTTACAACGACTCGAACGGTCAGTGGGCGCTCGGCGGCAAAGCGATGGTGTTCATGAGCGACCGTGCCGGCTACCGCAGTCATGGTAGCTGGGGGGCGGAGGACGATGCTTACATCATGTTCTTCGACCTCGATGCCTACGAGCGTTTCCGCATGAACAAAGAGGAGCGTGCGCTCTATGACGAGGCGCACAAGAAAGACGCTGCCGACACGGTGGCACAGAAGAAGAAAAGTCCCGCCATCAAGTTCCGCAAATGGAACACGAAGAAGAACAGGGCGGCAGAGAAAAACGAGGATAAGTCTAAAGGTGTCAAGCCGTTGAAGTTTGACCTCGCCAACTGCCGCGACCGTGTCCTCCGTCTGACGGTCAACTCGTCACACCTCGCCGACGCGATCCTCTCGCCGGGGGGTGACACGCTCTATTACGAGGCACGCTTCGAGGGAGGCTACGACCTGTGGAAACACGACCTCGTGGAAGGCAAGACGGAGATCGTGATGAAGAGTGTGGGCTACGGCCTGGAGCCGGACAAGGACTTCAAGAACCTCTATGTCTACAACAACGGTATCCGGCAGATCAACCTCGCCAGTAAGGCGCAGAAGACCATCGGCTTCGAGGCCGACTTCAACTACCGTCCTTATGCAGAGCGTACGTATATCTTCAACCATGTCTGGCAGCAGGTCAAGGATAAGTTCTATGACCCGAAGCTGCATGGCGTCGACTGGGCGGAATACAAGAAGACCTATGCGAAGTTCCTGCCGTATATCAACAACAACTACGACTTCCGCGACATGCTCTCGGAGATGCTCGGCGAGCTCAACGGCTCTCATACCGGTGCCCGTTACTATCCTTATGGTCCGACCTTGTCTACGGCAGCCCTCGGCGTGTTCCTTGATAACGACTACCAGGGTGACGGTCTGAAGATCCAGGAGGTCATCAACCGCGGGCCGTTCTCCGTGCGTGACACAGGTGTGAAGAAGGGTGATATCATCGAGGCCATCGACGGACAGAAGATCGTGAAGGGGGCTGACTTTACGTCGCTCCTCGACGGTAAGGCGGGTAAGCGCATGCATGTCAGCCTCTACGACCCGGCGAAGAAGAAACACTTCGATGTCGTCATCCGTGCCATCAGCCGGTCGGCACAGTCGGAGCTGCTCTACCGCCGTTGGGTGGACCGCAATCGCCGCATGGTCGACTCGTTGTCGCACGGCACCATCGGTTACGTCCATGTCAAAGCCATGGACAGTGAGAGTTTCCGCACGGTGTTCAGTGAGCTCCTCTCCGACTCGATGCGCATGAAGAAAGCGGTCATCGTCGACGAGCGACACAACGGTGGCGGATGGCTCCACGACGACCTCTGTACCCTGCTCTCGGGCAAGCAGTACGCGAAGTTCATCGCCCATGGCAAATATATCGGTTACGACCCGTGGAACAAATGGGTGAAGCCGTCGTGTGTGATGATCTGTGAGGATGACTACAGCAACGGCCATGGCTTCCCGGCTATCTATAAGACGCTCGGCATCGGCAAGCTCGTCGGTGCGCCTGTCGCCGGCACGATGACGGCGGTATGGTGGGAGACGATGATGAACGGTATGGTCTTCGGTATCCCGCAGGTCGGCAACGAGGGTATGGACGGTAAGTTCTTCGAGAACAAACAGCTCGATCCCGACATCGTCGTGTACAACTCCCCGGAGGATTACGAGAAAGGCGATGACGAGCAGCTAAGGGCTGCCGTGCGTAGCTTCCAGTAGGCACCCAGTAGGCTTCCAGTAAGCTTCCAGTAGGCACCCAGCCGGCTTCCAGTAACCTTCCTGCCGGCTGGAAGCAGGTGCCCTCTCCTTTGTTTGCACGCTCCGCTCGTTCCCGTTCTGTGTGACACCGTTTACGGTGTCAAAAAATAAAAGGGACAGCCCGTTAAGGCTGTCCCTTTTAATATATAAAAACCTTGTTTAATCCTGGAAGTACACCCGCTTCACCCGGTTGCTGATCCCCGTCAGCACCTCGTACGGGATCGTGTCGAGGGCATCAGAGAGCACCGTGACCGGCAGGTCGTCGCCGAAGATCTCCACGCTGTCACCCTCCTTGCAGGGGATGCCCGTGACATCGATCATCGCCACATCCATGCAGATGTTACCGACATACTCGGCTTTCTTGCCATTGACGAGGCAGTAGCAGTGACGGTTGCCGAGGTGACGGTTCAGACCGTCGGCGTAGCCGATAGGGATGGCGGCGATGACACTGTCGTGGTCGATCTTACCCTTCCGGCTGTAGCCCACGGTGTCGCCCGCCGGCACGTTACGCAGCTGCAGGATCGTCGTCTTCAGTGTTGACACATTATGGATGATGTGGTTGTTACGACTGTCGATGCCATAGAGTCCGAGACCGAGGCGGCACATGTCGAGCTGCCGCTCGGGGAAGTGCTCGATGCCTGCCGAGTTGTCGATATGCCGCAGGATCTTATGGTCGAAGGCAGCCTGCAGCTCCTTGCTGCCCTTGTCGAAGAGAGCGAACTGATGGGCAGAGAAGTCGTCAAACTTATCATCATCGGACCCCACGAAGTGAGAGAACACCGAGCGCGGGATGACGGCGTTCTGGTGTTTCAGCTTGTCGATGAGCTTCTCCATGTCTTTCTCCGGATCGAAGCCGAGGCGGTGCATGCCCGTGTCGAGCTTGATATGTACGGGCCATCCTGTGATCCCCTCTTTCTCTGCCGCCTTGACGAGGGCATCGAGGAGCCGGAACGAGTAGACCTCCGGCTCGAGGTCATAGTCGAACATCGTCTTGAAGGCTGACATCTCCGGGTTCATGATCATGATGTTCGAGGTGATGCCGTTGCGGCGCAGCGTGGCACCCTCGTCGGCGACAGCCACGGCGAGGTAGTCGACGCGGTGATCCTGTAAGGTCTTGGCGATCTCCACGCTCCCCGCTCCGTAGGCGTCGGCTTTGATCATGCACACGAGCTTCGTCTCGGGTTTCATGAACGAACGGTAGTGGTTGAGGTTCGCCACCACGGCGTTGAGGTTGACCTCGAGCACCGTCTCGTGCACCTTCTCCACGAGCTGGTCGGTGATCTGGTCGAAGCCGAACTGGCGGGCGCCTTTGATGAGGATGACCTCGTCGCGCAGCGTGCGGAAGACCGTAGAGTCGAGGAACGAACTGACACTGTTGAAGAAGAACTTCTCATCGATGTCGATGAGGTTGGCGTTGGCGGAGATGACGGGTCCGATGCCGATAAACTTCTCCACACCGCGCTCCTTGGCGAGCCTGCTCACCTCCTGATAGAGGTCTGCGGGTGCCAGGCCGCTCTGCTGGATATCGCTGAGGATGAGGGTGCGGCGCCGTCCCTGGTGGTCAGGCCGTCGGTTCATGAAGTCCAAAGCTATGTCGAGCGAGTTGATGTCTGAGTTGTACGAGTCGTTGATGAGCGTGCAGCCGTGGCGTCCTTCCTTGACCTCGAGGCGCATGGCGACAGGCTCGAGCCTGCCCATCCGCTCACCGAGCTTGTCGGCATCGACACCGAGGCGCAGGGCGACGAGCGCCGTGACGATGGCGTCCTCGATACTCGCGTCGTCGATGAACGGGATGGAGAACTGGCCGACAACGTTCTTCGACACATTATTATATATATACGCGATCGTGGTCGTCGTCTCACCTTTCGTCACCTTGTCGATGTACATCGGGGCCTTCTTGTCCTTGACCGACCAGTAGAGTTTCTCACCTTTATAGTCGGAGTTTTCTACCACGCCTTTCACCGTGTCGTCATCGGCGTTGTAGACGATCGTCGGGGCATCGTGGAAAAGGATGAGCTTCTCCTTGCATTTCTCCTCCATTGACGTGAAGTTCTCCTGGTGGGCAGCACCAAGGTTCGTGAGCACGGCGATCGTCGGCTGGATGATGTCGCGCAGGGCGAGCATCTCGCCGGGCTCACTGATACCTGCCTCGAAGATGCCGACCTGAGTGTCGTCGTTCATGAGCCATATCGACAGGGGCACGCCGATCTGCGAGTTGTAGGAACGGGGCGAGCGCGTGACGAAGCAGTCGGGAGAAAGCACCTGGTACAGCCACTCCTTGACCACGGTCTTGCCGTTGGAGCCCGTGATGCCGACGATGGGGATGTTGAACTCGTCGCGGTGGCGCTCGGCGAGGCGCTGCAGCGCTTCTAAGGTGTTCGTCACCTTGAGGAAGTTAGCCTCGGGGTAGCGCTTATCGTAGTCGTCGGGAACAGTTGTCACCACAAAGTTGTGAACGCCACGGTCGTAGAGACTGGTGATGAACTTGTGGCCATCGTTGCGCTCCGACTTGATGGCGAAGAACAACGTCTCCTCTGGGAAACACAGAGAACGGCTGTCGGTAAGCAGGAAGCCGATGTTGGCATCCGCTGTACCATATCGGCGGGCACCGATGAGGGTGGTGATTTTCTCAATGGTATAAGTCATTGGTAAAGCTTTTTGAATCTGATTGCAAAGTTAATAAAAAAGTCAATACGCAAGCAATGAAATAAAGAAAAAAATAGTACTGCCCAAGCGTGAAGCAGACGTATTGAGGTGGTGCTATGTCCTATTTGGCATTTGCCTTGTTTGAAAACTCATTCTCTTAGCAGAGTTTTACTAAGGTTGCACAAAGGTTTTTAACATAAGGAAGGAGTTAGAAACTATCTCATTGAGAATGACTAATTTTGCAAAGCAGATAGAGAACGTAACACGATTTTTAGAAGTCGGCAAGCGAAACGTGTCGGAATATAATTGATCTATAAGATGAGTACAGTCAGTGTAGTGAAAGTATCAACTCGCAAGCAGATGAACGCGTTCATCCGCTCCGGCCTTCGCCTTGATCGACCGCATCAACAACTACCCCTTCGACTGCAACCGTCCGCTTCTCATCACGATCTACGTCTTCACGGTCGTCTGCATCGGTGCCTATCTTCTGCACGGCATTCATTTCGATGCTAACCTCGACAACCTCGGCTACAAGTCAGCAGAGGTCTCGGGCTCGTCAGCCTTGCTCCGTGAGAAGACTGCGGGCTACAACAGTTCGGCGACCTTCGCCTCTTCGGGTAAGACGATGGAGGACGCGATCACAAACTTTGGAGTCCTTCGCACGAAGCTCGACTTGCTGAAACGTATCGGACTCCATGCCGATAGTGCTGAGTTGGCTTATTGTCCTCGGTGCCATGGACATCTTCGGCATGCAGTTTAATCTGATCAATATCATCATCTCGACATTCATCTTCGGCATCGGTGTCGACTATAGCATCTTTGTGATGAATGGTCTCATCGGTCAGCCGGAGAACAACCATCTGTTGGCTTACCACAAGACGGCAATCCTCTTCAGTGCTTTTGTCCTCGTAGTGACGGTGGGCAGCATGCTTTTTGCGCAGCATCCAGCCATTCGTTCCGTCGGTCTCGCTACGCTTACGGGGTTGCTCAGTGCTGTTGTCCTGTCGTATGTGCTTCAGCCGGCTATATACAGAGCCTTTCGCTTTGGCCGTCCCTCCAGCCCTCGTTTTTCCTCCGACGGCTCCTCCATCGGTTCCTCTGCCGGCTCCTCCATCGGTTCCTCTGCCGGCTCCTCCATGTAGCTCCAGGGTTTGCTCAAGTTCTGTGTGCCACCGTTTACGGTGGCAGAAAGTTAAAAGTCATGAAAACCGACATCATCATAGGTTCAGGCCTTGGCGGTCTTGAGTGTGCCAATTTCCTGGCGGCACGCGGCCTTCGTGTCCTGATCCTCGAGCGCGAGTGCCAGCCGGCAGTTGCGTGCAGAGCTTTGTGCGCCACGGTTTCCATTTCGACACCGGTCTCCATTACATCGGTGGTCTTGGGTCGGGCGAGCCGTTACAGGCTCCGTTCCATGCGCTCGGCCTCGACTATCGTTATGAGATCTGCCGTCTGTCAGACCACAAGCTCTGCCTACGTGCCGAGACTACCCAGCTCTTCATTGATGCTAACGGTGAGTTGCCGCCTTATGCGCCTGATTATTATGTAGAATGGAAGAAACGGTTCGCAGTTGCTTGTCCTAAGTGAGGGGGGCAATATCGTGAATCTATTAAAGATTTTTTATTTCCAACCCCCGCTGAGAATCGTTTTTTTTCGGGCAAAGAGGTTGTTGTGCGAAAAGAACGCATTCTTGGGGCGAGTTGGTAAATATCTATCAATTAGACAGTTATAATTTTTTTTGCCTTTTGGCGGTTTACCTTTCACGATCAGGTCTCCGACCTGACTATAGTTGTGTACCCTACCTGACTACAGTTAGGTACCATACCTTAGGCGGTTGGGTAGGCTTCATTCAACTTAAATGCCGGTGACATAACCGTAGGAACGTCGGATTCCCAACCTTTTTTCTTATCCGGCATGCTCCTTTTTGGCCTCTTTACCCACTCTTTTGCCTTCTGTTTCGTGCTGTTCTCATTGTCCTGACTTTTTACTTTTCGTAAAGTTTTTTCATGAGAAACAGATTTGCCGTGCTATTTTCCAATGGCTGCTGCATGGCAGAATTTGAGGGAGTGGTTATTGCTCTACACCATGGTCATGGTCATCAAGCGGTGCCCAAATATTCAAGAAAGGACAACATGTTTCCATAGAAAAAGAAATTTCGAGGCACTAATAAGGCACTTTTACAAAAGGAATTATTAATTTTGCATTTGCTTGTTGAATGTTCTGTCTTCAGATTCAATCGAAGGGTTAAATAAGTAACAAACAGTAGATTATGAATATCTTTAAGAAAATAAGTCATTGGTATCTCTCCCGTAGCGCGCTCCCTTACTGGTGTGTGCTGTTTGTAGATCTTGTGATCTGTTATCTTTCCGGAATCCTCGTGTTCTGGTTCTATTACCGGGGAGCAGTGACGTTGGGTAATATCATACCTTTGTCCAGGACAATAGGCATCTATCTGCTGTTCAACCTCATAGGCTATCGTCTTTTCCATACCTACAGTGGCATTGTGCGTTATTCGTCCATTGAGGATCTGAGGCATATCGTATGCGCACAGGCAGTAAGTTTGTTTTTTGCCTTGTGTTTCCATTATCTCGTTATTTTTAAGCATCTTCCTTTTCTTCCGCTTGTCGGTCGCCAGATCCTGCTGATGTATATTTTCTCCACGGTGTTGATGTGGGCATGGCGCCTTGTTGTCAAGGAAGTGTTTGATGTGCTTATTGCGAAAAATGACAATCGTCCGGTCCTTATCTATGGTGTCCATGCCGGTGCCGCGGCATTGGCCCGTTCCATCAGGAGCGGCGGAAACCGTCGTTTTCGGCTTGTGGGTTTTATATCGCCGGATCCTAAGATTGAGCATAAGTTTGTGATGGGCAAACGTGTTTATGGCAAGAAAGACGATTTAGAAAAAATCTTACGTGATAAGCATATAGAGGCGATACTGGTTTCTCCTATTGCCATGCGTTACTTCCGTAACGATACTGATCTGCAAAATTATCTCCTTAACTTAGGCATCCATATCTTCGTGATGCGAAACATGGAGGAGTGGCATGAAGGTCAGGAGATCACCTCTGATTCGCTCAAGGATGTGGACGTTGCTGATCTGTTGCCACGTGATGAAATTCATGTCGATATGGAAGCTATCGGCCGGATGCTCCGCGACCGGACGATCCTCATTACGGGTGCCGCAGGCAGTATAGGCTCGGAGATGGTCAGGCAGATAGCCAAATATAAACCGGCTATGATGATTCTCGTCGATCAGGCTGAGACACCCCAGCATGATATCATGTTGATGATGAAGCGCATGTTTCCGGATATCAAGAATAAGGTTGTCGTTGCCAGTATTTGTCAGAAGGCCCTTATGGAGCGTATTTTTGCCCACTGGCATCCCGACTATGTCTTCCATGCCGCAGCCTACAAGCATGTGCCGATGATGGAGACGGAACCGGCAGAGGCTATATTGAATAATGTGAGAGGCACCAAGTATATAGCCGATCTTAGCGTTAAATACGGTGTGAAGAAGTTTGTGATGATCTCCACCGACAAGGCTGTGAATCCCACGAACGTCATGGGCTGCTCGAAGCGCCTCTGCGAGATTTACACGCAGAGCCTGAACAGTGCACAGCCGACGACAGAGTTTGTCACGACGCGCTTTGGTAATGTCTTAGGCAGCAACGGATCCGTGATTCCTATCTTTGAGAAGCAGATACGCAATGGAGGGCCTGTAACAGTCACCGACCCTCATGTGACGCGGTTCTTTATGCTGATCCCGGAGGCCTGCGAGCTTGTTCTTGAGGCAGGCACGCATGGACGGGGCGGTCAGATCTTCGTTTTCGACATGGGACAGTCGGTGCGTATCGCCGACCTCGCCGAGCGTATGATCAAGCTTTCCGGGGCAAAGAACGTGCACATTGTCTATACCGGCCTGCGCCCCGGCGAGAAGCTCTATGAAGAGGTGCTGGCCGACCAGGAGAGCACGGAGCCGACCTTTAACAAGAAAATCCGTATTGCCAAGGTAAGGCAATACGAATTTAAGGATGTCTCCGACGCTATCGATCAGCTTATCGCAACGGCCAATACCTATGATTCGAAGGCCGTCATAGCTCAGATGAAAGCTCTTGTGCCGGAGTATAAACCGGCAAACACAACTTGGTAGGTAGGATCATAATCGGAATTCTTTACTCCTTATTCCAGCGTGAACTTCACCGTCTGCACGTCACGGCTGTTGGGACCTACCATGACCTCAAACTCGCCGGGCTCGCAGACGAGTCGCAAGTTGCTGTTGTAGAACTTCAGCTTGTCGGCGGTGATGGTGAAGGTCACTGTCCTGGTCTCTCCCTTGGCCAGATGGATGCGGCTGAAGTCCTTCAGCTCCTCCACGGGTCGTGAGATGCTGGCCACGAGGTCACGGATATAGAGCTGCACAATCTCGCAGCCGTCGCAAGAGCCTGTATTGGTGACATCCACCGACACCTTCACGGCACCGTCGGCCGTCATCGTCGTGCGGTCGATACGCGGCTCACCGTAGCGGAACGTCGTGTAGGACAGTCCGTAGCCGAAGGGATAGAGCGGATCGTTGTCGATGTCGAGGTAGTTGCTCTTGAACTTGGTGAACCACTTGCCTTTCTCCAAGGGCCGTCCGGTGTTGAGATGGTTATAGTAGAGCGGAATCTGGCCCACGCTCTTGGGCATGGTGAAAGAGAGCTTTCCACTGGGAGCCTTGTCGCCGAAGAGCACGTCGCAGATGGCATCGCCGGCCTCAGAACCGCCGAACCAGACGTTGAGGATGGCCGGGAAACGGCTGCTCTCCCAGGTCATCACCGTGGGACGACCCGAGAAGTTGACCAGGACGACGGGCTTGCCCGTCTTGTCCAGTGCTTCGAGCAAGCGTCGTTGCGCGTCGGGCAGCGTGAGATCGCTGCGGCTGCTGCTCTCGCCGCTCATCTCTGAGGTCTCCCCCACGGCAGCCACAATGACATCCGACTGACGTGCCAGACTCACTGCCTCGGAGATCATCTCTCCGGCGGGGCGGCTGTCACGGATGGCTCGGCCAAACATGGATCCGTTGGCTTCTATCTGCTCGTTGTCCATGATGTTGCTGCCCTTGGCGCAGACCACCTCGGCCTTGTCGCCCACGGCCTCTTTCATAGCCTGGTAGAGCGACTTGTATCTGTCAAAGTTGGCGGCCACGCTCCACGTGCCCGGCATGTTGGCATTGGTATTGGCCAAGGGACCGATGAGAGCGATGCGCCCCTTCTTCTGCAAGGGCAGGAGATGCCCCTCATTCTTGAGCAGTACAAACGTCTCCGCAGCCAGGCTGCGGGCTGTAGCGCGATGCTCGGGCGTATAGATCTCCTTCTTTGCACGCTTGCTGTCGAGATAACGGTAAGGATCATCGAAGAGCCCCAGTTTGTATTTGGCCTCCAGGATGCGGTGGCAAGCCTTGTCAATCTCCTGCATCGTGACCTTTCCCTCACGGAGCGACTTCTCCAAGGTGCCGATATAGCCGTCGGCGACCATATCCATGTCGGTGCCCGCGTTCAGGGCCAGGGCCGAGACCTGCTGCAGGTCGCCCAGCCCGTGGTTGGTCATCTCCATGATGGCCGTATAGTCGGTGACGACGAAACCGTCGAATCCCCACTGACGACGCAGCACATCGTCGAGCAGCCATTTGTTGCCCGTGGCCGGAATACCATCCACCACGTTGAACGAGGTCATCACACTGCCTGCCCCGGCATCCACGGCCGCCTTGTAGGGCGGAAAATAGTCGTTGAACATCCTCAGACGGCTCATGTCCACCGTGTTGTAGTCGCGTCCTGCCTCGGGAGCTCCGTAGAGCGCGAAGTGCTTCACACAGGCCATGATGGTGTTGTTGGCTTTCAGGTTGTCGCCCTGATAGCCGTGCACCATTGCCTCAGCGATACGTGCACCGAGATAGGGATCCTCCCCACTGCCTTCAGCCATGCGTCCCCATCGGGGCTCGTGACTGATGTCGACCATCGGGCTGAAGGTCCAGCAGATGCCGTCGGCACTGCTCTCCTGAGCGGCTACACTGGCCGAACGGCGGATGCCCTCCATATCCCAGCTGCACGATAGGGCCAGGGGGATGGGGAAGACGGTCTCATAACCGTGGATGACATCCATGCCGAAGATGAGCGGAATCTTGAGCCGGCTCTTCTCCACCGCAATTTTCTGCACCTCACGAATCTTGTCGACACCCTTCAGGTTGAAGAGGCCGCCTACCTCGCCACGGATAATCTTTCCGGCCACATCGCTGCTCTTCGCCTCTCCCGTCACGATCTCGCCCGTCACGGGAAGGTTGAGCTGTCCTATCTTCTCCCGCAGGGTCATCTTGCTCATCAGATTGTCGATGAACGCTTCCATCCTGGCATCCTGAGCATGAACAGCAGCCGACAGGAAGAGTGCCGCCGCTGCCAATAGTAATTTCTTTTTCTTCATAGTTTTTGGTTCGTATTATTTCTAATGTTCAACAGACTGACCTATATAGTGTAAGGCACAATTATACATTAAACACATTACATTATACATGGTACACTGTCCATTAAACATTTAACACTATACACTATACATTATACACTCTATACATTAAACATTTAACATTAAACATTTAACATTAAACATTTAACATTATTCTCCCATTCCCAGCTTCTTCAGTCCCTGCTGCACCTCCGGGCAACTCATGAAGAGCCTCCAGAGCAGACCCGACCGATAGTTCTCTATCATCGGGGCGATAGTCAGCTGGTCGATAGCCAGATAACGGGGAACCGTCCAATGCGTTTGCAGAGAGAAAGCATCGTAGAAGCCATACTTGCCCCAGATCCACAGTCCCTGGTTCCAGAAGTATTTCAGAGCCGCCATCGACTCCTGCGGGGTGTAGGGGAAGGAGGAGAGAGCCGCCGTGGGGCTGATCACGCCCAAGTCGTTGGCAGGGGAATGAGCCGAGTAGCCCGCAGGCGAATAGCTGGCCGTCAGGCCCCAGCAGTCCTTGCCGTAGCCTTTGTACCCCTTCGGGTTGGCCACACAATAGGCATAGTCGCTCATCGCATGGTTGCGCACCACGTTCCACCAGTCGGCATACTCATCCTTGAGATGTCGGGGGTCGATCCCTATCCACGAATAGTGGGCCCAGAAGAGCGGACCGCCCGTAGCCTCCGCTCCGTTGTGCTTCACCTCAAGCGGATAGCCGTAGGGCGCAGCCTTGCTCCTGATGGCCCCACCGCGGGCCCATCCCTCGTGGTAGCACGAGGCCGGCACGCTGTGGGTCGGCGAGGCCGCGGCCAGGATATAGACGATCATGCACTCGTTGTAACCTTGCAGAGGGAAGTTCATCTCCCACCCGTAGTCGGGCGACCAGTGCCAGTAGAGCACATGCTGTCCGCCCCGCGTATACCAGTCGAACTCCATGTCACGCCACAGCGCATCGATCTTCTCCGCGAGAGCCTTTTCCTGAGCGTTGCCATCCTTGAAATACTGTCGCACGCAGAGCAGGCTCTCCATCATGAAGCAGCTCTCCACGAGGTCGCCGCCATTGTCCTTCTGGCCGAAAGGTTTCACCTTGCCCGTGGGTCCGTAGAGCCAGTGGGACCACACACCGTGGAAGCGGTCGGCCCGACCTAAATAGTCCACAATCTTTGTCAGCCGTGCCACCCCTTCCTCAAGTCCAATGAACCCGCGGTTGATACCCACGAGCAGTCCGGCCACGCCGAATCCGCTACCGCCGATGGTCACCACGTCAGCATCGTTCTCGGGATAGACTCCGTCGAGATGGATGCGTTCGCGCGCCAGCCCCGACGTAGGCTCGGCACCGTCCCACATATAGTTGAGGGTGGTGCGCTGGATGTAGTCGAGCATGGCACTGTCGCTGTCGAACGACACAGGACGGCCTGGCACATAGTCGGGCTTCTCGCCCGTGGAGGTCTTTCCGTTGTCCGTCACCGTATTGTCGGGAGAGGCGCAGGAGGCCAACGGAAACATGAGAGATAAGAGTAGAGGAATGATTTTCAGTTTCATATCCATAATGGGTTAAATAATCAACAAATACCGAATACCGAGCACACGAAGCCCAACACGAAGCTGATGCATAACGCTCCGATGCTCCACCAGTGGCGCATCCGACACAGGCGGCGGCCCACTACAAGAACACCGGCGATGAGCAGAAGAGCCACGAGCGTGACCAACAGGTTGCGGTCGCCGATATAGAACGAGGAGGCGACAAGGCCGGCCATGAAAGCCCAGAGCAGAGCAGCCACCGTCTTGAGGATTACTGAGGTTTCAAATTTCATTTTCTGATGGTTTTAGAGACTGCCGACGCGCCCGTCTCACCGAGCGACTGGATGGCAAAGTAATAGCTGGTGCCAAGATCCAATCCTCGAAGGTCGTAACTCGTTGTGCCGTTCACGGTGATGCAATGATAGAGTTTGTCCTTTGCTGTTCCGAAATAAATATTGTAGCCGTAAGCTCCACCGACGGGTTGCCAGCTGATGAGAGCATTGCGTCCATCGGACTTGTTTCGGCTCACCCTGAAATCACGGGGCAGAGCAGGAGCCTGGCCGTCAGCCCGTCCGAAGACACGCAGCTCGGAGAGGCAGAAGTTGCCGCGTCCGGGCACGTGAACGTTCTCCACCTTCAGATAGCGTGTGCGCAGGGGCTGGAGCAGCTCCACATAGTCGTGAGGCGTGTCTCGGTCAGCGTCGCTCTTGTCCACGGCGAGGGTCCAATGCTGAGCATCCTCACTGGCCCAGACACGGTACTGATAGTAAGTGTCGTTGGCGCGGTTGGTCTGTCGAGTGTGGCGGTCGTAGTAGTTGAGTTGCAGCGCCCTTACTTCCTTTGATCCTCCTAAATCCATTATCAGCCACTCGCCGGCATTGCCTGTGGCGGCGCTCCAATAGGTGCGGATGTTCTCGTCGCTGAGATTGGCAGTTACAAGCGTGCTGTCGGTAGACGATACGCTGACGGGCTTGCCATAGCTCAGGAGCATCCATCCCGTGAAGCGGTCGGTGCCCGTATAGTCGGCATTGCGCTGGGGATAGTCGCCGAAGGCTGTGTTGGCCCACATCACGCCGTCACGGTCAAAATAGGTCGGATAGAGCCCGATGCGACGCTCAAACTTGTATTTCAGCGAGAGCATGCAGGTGGCCACGTGCCAATACTGACCGTGGAGATCGCAGAACGTACCGCCGTGGCCCGCGCCCTGCACAAAGCCGCCGGGCTTATAGCTCATAGGGTTGTGAGGCTGGTAGGTGAAGGGCCCGAGCGGACTGTCGCCCACATACACGCCGTCGGCATAGATCTTGAACTCCGTGCCCGGCGCGCCATATTGCAGATAATACTTGCCGTCGTGCTTGGTCATGTAGGCTCCCTCGGTGAAGGGTCGCAACGTCGTGGTGTCGTCATTGTTCATGCCGAAGCGCTCCCATCCGTGCTTCTCTGGATGAAGCATCAGCACATCGTGAATCTTCGAGATGGGGACAAAGGTCTCATGGCTGAGCTCTACGGCTTTGAGCGGGTACTCGTTGCTCGAACCATAATAAAGGTAGAGCCGTCCGTTGTCGTCGAGGAAGAGACAAGGATCCCACGATGGCAGCACGCTGCGGCTAACAGCCTGTTTCCACCGGCCAGTCTCGGGATGAAGGGAGTACCAGACGGGCAGGCCCTCATAGGTGGAACCGGTATAGAAGAGAGTGTCGCCACTGACGAAAGCCGCCGGCGCGCACTGGTCGTCGTCGATAGGCAGGCGTTGGAAGGAAGCCGTCTGGAAATCCCAGTCGCTCAGGTTGCGGCTGTAGTGATAGCCGCCTTGATTGGTGGAGAAGAGCAGATACTGCCCTTTGTACGTCAGAGCCATGGGGTCGGCCGAGGAGCGGAAGCATCCGCCGGCTTTCACATTGTTATTATAGGGCTCATAGTTGTAACTGATATTGAGCGGGTTGCAATAGGTGGTGGTTGTCGGGCGGCGCGGGTCATACCAGGGTGTGACTTGGGCTTCACGGCGCGGCCCGACATTGGTGCCATTGCACCACACCGGCCCGTCCTCACCGGCATCGGCGCGGCCCGGAGCCATGACGACGCTGACCTCGCGCTGGTTCTTCGTGCGCATAAGGTTGGACATCTTCATGCCGGGATAATAGATGTAGAGATGGAGGTCGGCATCGGTGGCCTTGAGGCTGAAACGGCCCTGGGCATCGGTGTTGCAATGGACGGGAGAGGCGAAGAACATCACCGTGGCTCCCTGCAGAGGCTTGCCGCTGCCGTCGGTCACCCGCCCGGTGAGCTGATACTCGTTCACCACGGGGATATAGTAGTTGCTCACCTGACCCTTCACCACTCGCAGGCTGTCGCCGGCTGCGGCTGAAAGGCTGCCAAGGAGACAGAGGGCCAGAGGCAGGCTAAACAATAGATGATTCATGGGTTCATTGTTTTTGAAAAGGTGTCCGCATGACGCCTGACATCATGAAAACAATTATATAACGCTTGACAATATGTTCTTAATATATTGTCTCATCCTTTTTAGAGAATAGGCGGGCTTTCCCCACATGAAGGGAGAGCCCGCCATCCTAAAAACTAAAATACCTGAGATGGAATACTGATACTATTATTCGTCTTTGGGCTCATTCTTCAGGGCAGGCACATCGCTGAGCTGGGCGAAAGGAACGGGGTAGTAGGTCTTGTCCTCCGTCCATCCCTTGCTGCCCAACACTGAGGCTGCCTTGCCCGTGCGCACGAGGTCGTTGTACCGCTCGCCCCACTCACCGGCCAGCTCCATACGGCGTTCGTCGAGAATCTGGTCCACGGTGACGTTGGTCAGCTCAGGCATCCTGGCACGCTTACGCACGAGATTGAACGGCGCGTCGCCATTCTTTCCCTGTCTCACCTTGGCCTCGGCATTCATGAGGAGCACGTCGGCATAGCGGAAGACACGCACGTTGTTGTTCTCGCCGTATTTGGTGCGTCCCTCGGTCATCTCATTGGTGGGCGTATAGGCCTTGCCGTTGTAGTATTCGCCCTTGTTGCCGCCAATCTCGTCGCCGCTCGGCGTGGTGGAGTTGCCCTCCATGAACGTGGTGGCCGCTCTCACCGTCTCGCCACGGGCCGCTGCCCACTGCTTAAAGTCGGCATTATAACGGATGAAGTTCCAGCCGCCTGCTGTGACACCATTACCCTTCACAGAGCCGGGACCCTGGAAGACGAACCAGTTGTCGGCATCGACCATATCGCCGGAGCTCTGGCCGAAGTCGGTGCACTGACACTCGAAGAGCGACTCGTTGCACTCCTTTCCGGGAATCTTGAAGAGCTCGTAGAAGTCGGAATAGAGGCTGAACTTCCCGCTGTTGATGATGTCGTCGGTGAGTTTTTCCACCATGGCGTAGTTGCCCTCATTGAGATAGATCTTCGCTGCCATCATCTCTGCGGTGTAGGCTGTGACAGCCCCGTAGTGGGTCATCTCGTTAGGCCGCAGCTTCGGACTGTTGTCCATGGCATATTGCAGGTCCTGAAGCATGTATTTCTCCACCGCAGCCTTCTTGGATCGGGTGAGGTCGATCTGGTTGTTGCTCTCCAGGATCGTCACGTCGCCAAAGGCCTGCGTCAGCCGGTAGTAGGCATAGGCGCGCAGCGTGCGCACTTCGCCACAGTAGGAGCGGTACTGACTCAGGAGCTGATCGTTGGTGGTGTTGGCCGCGTAGCTGTCGAGGCTGGCCAGGGCAGAGTTGGCCACCTTGATGATGCCGTAGTACTGGTTCCACATCTCGTTGAGGCCCCAGAACGTGTTGTCGTACTTATAGTTGCCGAAGTCGACGAGGAGCTGCTGGTCGTCGAGCCGTCCCGACCACATGTCATCGTCCCTGACGATGGAGAGAGGCCAGATGACCCAGTGCATACCGCCGGTACGCACCTTGGCATAGACGCCGCTCACGGGCATATACATCTCGTTGAGGTTGGTATAGTCGACATCAGTCTCCGGCACCTTGTTCTCCGGATCTTTGTCGAGGTAGTCGCTGCAGGCCGTAAAGGAAAGGGTGAGGGCGGCCAGCGCGAGACAGCTGATATATCTTGAGAATTTCATTGTTGCTTATATTTAATGATGGACATTGATGGTAGCTAAACGTTTTAGAAGGTGACCTGCACGCCGAAGGTGTAAGTGGCCGAGAGAGGATAGACTTCGGTATCCCATCCTGAGGCATCGCTGATTTCAGGTGTGAACGTGTTGGCCGAGAAGAAGGTGAAGGGGCGGTCAGCGGTCATGCTCAGCCGGAGTCTTGGCAGGGTATAGCTTCCCATGCGAATGTTCTTGAAGCTGTAGCCGAGCGTGATGTTCTGGATGCGGAAGTAGTCGGCGCTCTCCACGAAGTAGGAGTTGACGCGCTGGTCGCTGACGTTCCATCCCTTTGTCAGAGCCTTGGCCGACGGATTGCTGTTGGTAGAGCCCTCACCGGTCCAGCGGTTCTTATACTGGTTCTCATCGAAGTTGAGGTTGCTTTGGGCATAGCGCAAGGCACGCTTGCGGTTGTAGAGCTGGGCGCCGGCCTGTCCGTAAGTGGTCAGGGAGAAATCGAGATTGCGCCACTCCAGGCCGAGGTTGAAACCGTAAGTGAAGTTGGGCAGATAGGAGCCTAACACCTGCCGGTCCTCACCGTCGAGCACGCCGTTCTTGTTCACGTCCTCATAGATGAAGTCGCCCGGCTCACAACCGTTGGCCTTGCCGATGGGGTCGTTGTCCACCTGGGCCTGGTTCTGATAGATGCCGATCACCTTGTAGCCGTAGAAGGAATTCATCTCCTTGCCTACGATGTTGTAAGTCTTGCCGTCGTTCACCATGCTGACGCCGTTGAGACTCTTCACCTCATTCCACAAGAAGGAGAGATTGGTGCCGAGGGTATATTTGAAGTCGCTGCCGATGTGGTCGCTCCACGTGGCGCTCACGTCAACACCCTGGTTGAGAATTTTTCCGTTGTTGCCGGCCAGCGTCTCGTTCTGGAAAGGGAGCTTGGTGCTGAGCACGGCTTTCTTGGTCATACGGTGATAGTAGTCGGCATCGATGTTGAGGCGGTTGCGGAACATGGCCATGTTGAAGCCCACGTTGGCCTCCTCGACAAGCTCCCATTGGAGCCAACTGAAGTAGGTCGTGTTCTGGTAGCCGGCCACCGTAGCGTTGCCGAACACGCCCGAGGCTCCGTTGCCCGTCGTGATGGAGGCGAAGCCGTCGCTCGATGCCACATGGTCATTACCCAGGCGACCCCAGCTGCCACGCAGCTTGAGATAGTCGATAGCCTTCACGTTGTTCTTGAAGAAAGGCTCCTCGCTCACAACCCAGGAGGCACCCACCGAGGGGAAGTAGCCCCAATGCTCATTGTACTTGGACGATCCGTCGGCACGGAGCGTGAACATGAGGTAGTACTTGCTGGCGTAGTTGTAGTTGATGCGGCCGAAGTAGCTCAGGCCACGGTAGGTGTAGGCATCCTCACTCGACTTGCGCGAGGCCTCGTCGCCCTGGTTGACATACCAATATTCTTCCTTGCCGTCAGGCACATTGTTGGCATAGCCATTGAGGATATGATATTTCTCCTGGCGCATGGAGTAGCCGAGCATCACGCCAAGGCTGTGCTTGCCGAAAGTGTCGTTGTAGTTGAGTGTGTTGTCCCACACATAATTATTATAGGTGGTCATCGACTTCGTCAGACCGCTATTGTCGGTATGGAGCTGGGCACTGATGTAGTATTTGGGGAGGAAGGTGTAGCCTTCGATGGTAGAGTGGTCGTAGCTCACACTGGACTTGAAGTGTAGTTTCTCGGGAATGAACGTGAGGTCCATATAATAATTGTTGAGGAACTGGCTCGTACGGTTCTTGCTGTTGTAGTAGTAGGCCACAGCCACGGGGTTGTAGAAGTTGTTGGTGAACCCTACCGACGAGGGAGAGGCGAACTTCACGGGCGTGGCCTCGGTGTTGTTCTCATCATACACAGGGTAGATGCCCGGTGCGTTGAAGGCTTTCTGCCAGGCCGTGTTGTTGGGATTGGTCTGATTGCTGTGGGAGTAGACACCGTTGTAGCCAATCTTCAGCCAGCTTGTGGCCTGGAAATCGAGGGCTGCCCGGAAGTTGAGCCGGCCGTAGTCGTTGTCCACGTCCATGATACCATTCTGATAGAGGTAGCTCATGCCCACGGAGTAGGAAGCCTTATCGCTGCCACCGCTCACGGTCACGGCGTGGTTGGTGATGACAGCCGTGCGCAGCAACTCGTCATACCAGTCGGTGTCGCTGCCATAGGTCCAGTTGTGGAAATCGCTGTCGGCATAGCTGCCGCCGAAGTGGTCGATACTGGCCTTGAGGTATGGGTTGTAGACATCGTAGTTGGCCTCCATCAGCATCTGACCATACTGACTCGAATTGGCCATCTTCAGCACATTGGTGGCTTTCTGCACACCCACGTAGCCATCATAGGTCACCTGTACCTTCTGATTGCGGCCACCATTCTTCGTGGTGATGATTACCACACCGTTGGCGGCTCTCACGCCGTAGATGGCAGCGGCTGAGGCATCCTTGAGAATGCTCATGTCCTTGATGTCGGAGGGGTTGAGGAAGTTGATGTTGTCGTAGAACATTCCGTCAACCACATAGAGCGGGCCGGAGTTGCTGAACGAGCCGTTGCCACGGATGCGCACTGTCGGACCTGCACCCGGTGTGCCACTGTTGACCACGTTCACGCCGGCCACCTTGCCCTGGAGAGCCGTCATGGGAGAGGTGGCAGGCACATTGGCTATGTCCTCGGCCTTCACCACAGAGATGGGAGAGGTGAGGTCCTTGGCCTTGGCCGTGCCGTAACCGATGACCACCACTTCGTTGAGCGACTTGTTCTCGTCCTCCATGCTGAAGGTCATCGACGAGCCGGAGAGCTTCCTGGTGACCGGCTTCATGCCAATATAACTAATGGTGACGGTGGCATTGGCGGGCACGTCGCTGAAAGAGAACTTACCGTCGAGGTCGGTGACAGTCTTCTTGTTGGTACCGTCCAGCTGCACGGTGGCACCAATCACGGGTTCGTGAAGCGGGTCGAGAACCGTTCCGGTGAACGCCTTCGACTGAGCAAGAGCTCCCTGCACACACATCCCCAACATGAGAGATAATAACAGTTTTTTCATTGCTTCTTAAGGTTTTGAAATTTATATTCAGATGAGAAATTGATTGCCTTAAAGTTTTCAAGTGCAAAATTAGAGGTTATACCCTTAGCGTCCAAAAATAAGACTACGACAACATTACGACTGTCGGTGAAGGCACTACGATTTTACTACGACATCAACTGTAACAGTCTGTCTATAACAATGCTATGAATGATGATATTTCCTAATTAATCTTTAGAAGCATAAAATGCATCCCTGCTCCTTCGCTGTGCCTGTCTGAGACTTTCGCTGAAAGAAGGCGGCTGCTTCGGGCCTCTTCAGAGAGCACACCCTGCCTTGAATCAACAAAAACATAATTTGCCAACGGGAATTGCCATTTTTTTTGTAACTTTGCATTGAGGTTACGATCAAGCCTCGAGCTAAGCCCAAAAACAGCAACGCATACATTATTTAATAAGAAATGCTACAAGCTATAAAAACAATAAGACCATGCGCTTCGCCTATAAGATTATTGTCCTACTTATTGTCCTGCTGCCCTCGGCACTGAGCGCGGAGACCTTCCAACCCATACTGACCAACTATACCTCGCTGCAATATCATGCCGGACTGCAAAACTGGGCGGTGGCACAAGATGCCAATGGCCTTATCTACATCGGCAACAACAGCGGAGTATTGTCGTTCGACGGCTACAACTGGAACCTCACTCCCTTGCCCGGCAATATCATTGCCCGCTCATTGCTCTGTGACGGCGACAGGCTCTACGTCGGCGGTTATGAGGCGTTCGGATACATGAAACGCGACAGGTTCGGGAACCTGTGCTACCACTCGCTTTGGGAGAAGGTGAAAGGCTATCATCCACACAACGATGAGATATGGAACATCGTGAAGGCCAACGACGGAAAGGTGCTCTTTCAGTCGTTCTGCTCATGGTTTGAGTACGACGGCACCCACGTCCGCGTGCACTACGACCCGCGGCACCTCCCTCTTTATTTCTTCCCGGCCTACGGCAACGTCTACTGCCAGTTTATCGACGGCGACTTCTGCCAGCTCCAGGGGCGAAGCTTTAAGACCATCGTCAGCCGCCAACAGATGGGCAACGACATCGTGGCCCTGTTGCCTGTAGGAGAGGGGGGAATACTGCTCTGTACAGAAGGGCGCGGGCTGTTGCTCCTCACTCCCGATGGCAAAGTCAGCCGATGGGTCACTGATGCCGATGCAGAACTCGCTCGTCTGCTCATCAACCGAGCCGCCATCTCCACCGACGGGCAGACCATAGCTGTCGGCACCATCCTCGGAGGCGTGATAGCTTTTAACCGGCAAGGCAAGACCCTGTGGCGGTTCAACACCGACAACCTCTTGGTGAACAACTCTGTCCTCGCCCTCTTTTTCGACCGCGACGGCAACCTTTGGACAGGCAGCAACAGCGGGCTCTCACTCATCCATGCAGGAGCACCCTTCTCGCTCCTCACCCACACCACGCCACCCTTGGGCATGGTGTTCGACGTGTTGGGCCGCTCCGGTGGTCTCTACATCGCCACAAACCAGCAGGCTTTCCTCTACCGGGGACAACAGCTCCTGCCCATAGCCGGCACTGAGGAGCAGAACTGGCACGTGACCGACTTTGACAATCAGGTCATCGTGGGCAACAACCACGGTGCCCGCGCCATCGAAGGCCTCCGTTCAAGGCCGCTCAGTGTGCGAAGCCTGACAAGCAGCACTTGCATGCGCCGCTACACGGTGAGCCCGGAGGAGGACTATCTCATCGAGGCAGGCTACAGCGACATCTGCGTTTTCAAACGTGAAGTCGGACAATGGCAGTTGCAAGGCACGCTTAAGGGGTTTCAGGCTCCTGTGATGCAGTTTGAAGTGGATCGTGACGGTACGATATGGGCTGCCCACATGAGCAAAGGTGTCTACAGGCTGGAGCTCTCCACCGATATGAGACGCATCGTCTCCTCCCACTACTATCCCTCGCTCTCAGGCTCACAACAGGGAGGACTCATCCACGTGATGAAGGTCCGGGGCTCCATCATCTTAGCAGAGGGCAGCCGGCTCTACAGCGTCGGCGACAAAGGTCGCGTCGTGCCCTTTCACGACTTTGACCATCTGCTGCAAGGACGACTCATCTCGTCCACACCCGTTGACAGCAAACGATTCTGGCTGGCCACGCAGAACGGTTACACCCTCATGGAGGCAAAAGAAGGACGGTACCGTGTCATTGAGGACATTCCCGCCGCTTTCTTTGGACTGGAGTGCAGCGATGTCAGCAACAACGTGAAGGTCTCGGGCGGCTATTCCTACTTCTGCCTCAACGGAGGCATAGGCCGTCTCAACAATGCCGCACTGACCACGGGCTTGCGCACGCCGCGGCCGAGACTCACCCTCGCCGGAGCTGAATACATCACATCCGACCGCCGACATCACGCTCTTCCCATCGACGGCAGCAGGGCACGGGCCAAGGGTGACGTCACGCTGAGACTGTGCTATCCCAACTTCAACAACCATGTGGTGAGCTTCCGCTTCCATCTCAAAGGAGGGGGGCAGGACATCAGCTACACCACCTCCAAACCGGAGATCACCTTCAACAGTTTAGGCTACGGCAACTACGACGTGACGGCTCAGGTCACAGACAGTGGAGGGCGCATGCTCGGCAGCGTGAGCTTCAGCTTCAGTTATCCTCGCCCGCTGCTGCTCTCCATCCCTGCGATTCTGCTCTATCTGGTGCTCATCGTAACGGCCGTCTATCTGCTCACCCTGCGACAGCAACGTAAGGTGCAGGCGCGACAGCAGCACATCATGGAGGCGGAACAGATGAGGCAAAAGCTGCTCGTGGCCGAGCAGCAACGCATCATCGAGCAACAACAACAGCAACTGCTCCAGCAGCAGCTACAGGACAAGAGCAAAGAAATCGCGACGCTCGCCATGGACGGCATACTGAGCCGCCAGAAGGTGGATGACTTCAAACACGAACTGCAAAAGCAGAAGAAAATGTCACCCAAAGAAATCAGCCGGATGATGCATATCATCGACGAGAACTCGGACAAGGAGGACTTCTGGGACATCTACAAGGAGAACTTTGACCTGATACACAAGAACTTCTTCCGCAATCTGCGGCGGCTCTATCCCACTCTTACGGCCACCGACCTGAAGTTCTGTGCACTCATCAGGCTCAACCTCAACACCAAGGACATCGCCCAATTCACAGGCCTGACCGTGAGAGGCGTTGAAGGAGCCCGCTATAGGCTAAGAAAGAAACTCGGAGTGGCCAAAGACCAGAGCCTGACGGAGTTTCTCATCGACTTCTCCGGCCAACAGGAAGACCCAAACAATAACGACAAAACGTAAAACAACAACGACATAACACCATGAAAAGATTGATCCATCTGATGCTGCTGTGCTGCATTGTCGCCGCAGGCTATGCCAGCCAGCCCGTAAAGATCCTTGCCATCGGCAACAGTTTCTCTGAAGACGCCATCGAACAAAACCTCAGTGAGTTGGCTTCGGCAGCCGGCTACTCCACCATCATCGGAAATCTCTATATCCCTGGATGCCCGCTCGAACGCCACTACGACAATGCCGCACGCAACATCGGTGACTACCGCTACCGAAAAATAGGAACCGACAACAGAATGGTAGAGACCAACAAGGTGACGATAGAAAAGGCAATCCGAGAGGAGAAGTGGGACTACATTAGTCTGCAACAGGCCAGCCACTTCTCCGGACTGTGGAACACGTATGAGCCCTATTTGCATGAGCTCGTCTGCTACATCCACCAATTAGCACCTCAGGCCAAAATCATCTGGCACCAGACGTGGGCCTATGCCAAAAGCTCCGACCACAGTGGATTTAAGAACTACGGCCACAGTCAGAAACGGATGTACCGGCAAATTCTGCAATGCTCGCACCGGGCCATGAAGGAAGAAGGATTAGACCTCATCGTGCCCTGCGGTACGGCCATACAGCTCGCGCGCAAGTCATTCATCGGTGACAATATGAACCGCGACGGCTACCACCTCAACCTCGTCTACGGCCGCTACACCGCCGCGTGTACTTGGTTTGAGGCTCTTTTCAAGACTTCCGTCGTGGGCAACAGCTATGCTCCAAAGGGCATGAGCCTACAACTCATCCGTGCCACGCAGAATGCCGCCCACAAGGCTGTTCTAACCTTGATGACACTCTCATCTACCAAGCTGCAATGACGAGACGGGCATGGTATCGTCAGTGCGGAATGTCCGTCTTTAACTACCAGCTCAGTCCCGAAGTGCTTGCTCTGTCAAAAGAGGAAGAATAAAAAAAGAGCCGACCAGACTTGGTCGACCCTTAACTTTATATCAGCCGTTTGCGTACTCCTATCTAATCTATTTTCCCTATCTTCTGATACAAACGCTGCGCGTATGGGTCTGCACTGTAGTCTTTGTCCTGCAGCGTCGTGCGGATAGCGTTCTGTAAGGTCTTGAGCACGAGCGAGGGCTTTTTAGCAGAAGCTGGGAAATAAGTAGCAAGGATGTCATTGACAAGATCCTGACGTGTGTAGCCTTCAGCGCCGGCCGCTTGAGCTACCATTTCTTCACGTTCCACTTTCTTGAAGAGTTTCACAATCTCCTTGCCCGACTCCTTGGCGCAATCTACAGAAGCCGGCACCAACGGATCTTCGAGGTTTGCCGCCATGTCCTTGTCGAGCCACTGACAGGTCAGAAGCTCGTCGGCGACCTGCCTGAAGGCAGCTTGCTGCAGCTGCCGGGCCATGGCTTTATAGGGTGCGATGCCGCCGCCCTGTCTCACTTTGTTGGCATAGATGCCACCCGTGTACCACAGCAGGCTCTTCGTGCGAATCTTAAACTGATTGACGATTTCCGCATAGAGCGATTTGCGGAGCGCATCCTTCTCATCCCCTTTGAGCCATTCGTTGAAATGAGCCACCACGTATTTGAGATTGTTGATACCCATTTCCGTTGCTTTGAGCGGCTCGTTGCTCAGGTCATAGTTGACGACCGTAGGATCCCAGAACGTTCCCCATTGCTGTTCGCCATAGCGGTATCGGGCATCACCCTCCTTCTCGTCAAGAAACTTGCTGACCACCTTGTAGTCGTCGGTGACCGAGAGCTTCTCGTCGGTTGGGTAATAGATATATTTCAGAACGAGCTTGTCGTATGGCCCGAGATTCTTGTACCACAGCGGCACGTCCTCACGTCCGGGCGGCACAATATAGTTGAAATAGATATAGTCCATGGTCGAGGCGCTGAGCCCGTTCTTCTTCATGAACTGTGGGTCGAGAAGCTGCCTGATGGAGTAAGCGTTGCTTCCTGCCATGTTGTGGGCCAGTCCGAGGATATGTCCTATCTCGTGACTGATGGTGCAGGTCAGGTGGTCGGCGAGATCGCGTTCAGGCAGCCTGCCGCTCCTGATGGCTTTGTTCACTTGTGCCGTCTGCGCAAAGTCAGTCTTCAGCACGAAGTCGGTCAGTGAACCCCAAACGTAGACATCGGCCGAGAAGGTTTCTCCCGTGCGTGGGTCTGCCCAGGACGGTCCTTGCGCACCACCGCGGTCAGTGGGGATATACCTGATACACGAGTATTTGAGGTTGTCTTCATCGAAGTCGGGATCGTTGACAGGATAGTCTTTGACGACAATCGGGTCTTTGATGCCGAAGGACCGGAACACAGGGTTCCACAAGAGAATGCCTTTTCGGATGGGCGCTTTCCATGCTTCGGGGAACTTGTTGTCGATGTAGAAGACGATATGTCGCGTGGGTTCAACTAATTTTGCATTCTTCCAGGCCGTGTAGTCCTTCGGCCTGATGTTCCATCGGTCGATATAATCGACCTTTCCGTAAAGGTCGCTGACGCGTCTGTCATACTGTTGCATGCTTTCTGTGAATAACCCGTATCGTGAGTCGGCGAGGCGCGGTCGCATCTTTTCTTTCGGGAGGAGCAAGGCTGAGATGACCAGGGTCGCTGTCAGATTGTTGTTCGTCACCACGTCGTTGTCGCGCACCGGATTGACGGTGTAAGAGGTCTGTGTGGTGACGCTGAAGTTGTCGTCGAACGCCTTGGCCGAGCGTATGGCGCTCAGGTCTTTGTTGAAGGTCACGGTCGCCTTCCTGAACCATCGGGAGAAGGGCGTGAAGATCGTTCCGGAACCGTAGAGCCTTGAGACGTTCAGCGTCAGACTGTCGTCGGTCTCGTCCGTCAACGGTACGGAGGCGATGTAATAATCCTCAAAATTGTTCTTCAGGGCTTCCGATTCTTTTTTGTCGGTATCGTTGCCGGTTACGGTTGTAGACTGCTGTTTCAGGGCTACTCTATCCCCGTCCCGTTGCCACTTCACGAGATAGACCTGTGGGCGTGTTCCCACCTCTGCGTATTTATAATGTGTGGTAGACCGCACGCAGCTTGCCATGAGCATGTCGCGTCCGAGCAGCGACTTCGGCATCGTCATATAGAGCTGGGAGCCGTGGAGCCGGAACGACACTAAGTTTTTGGCTGCTGCGTTGAGCGGCATGAGCAGGAAAGCGGGAGCAATCGCGGCCGCTCTCCTTAAGTGACTGAGGTTAAGGTGCTTCATAAATTTACAAATAGACAATTTCTTTAATACCCTGGATTCTGATCAAGCGCGCTGTCGTTGTCTCGTGCGACGGTAGGAACGGGCCATAGCAGCTCATGTCCGTCTTCGCTGATGTTCATGGCATCAGAGGCCGCCGGCCGGCTCCCTGCCGTTTCCCCAGCCTGATAGCAGCGAAGTTGAAGGACGGCTTTCCTGCCGGCGGCGTTACGTTTGAACCATCTGCGCAGGTCATACCATCGCAGTCCTTCACCGACAAACTCAACGCGCCGTTCCTGCATGATCCTTGCTTCGTAGGCATCGTCGTCGGTAATGTCGGCAGCGGTGAGCGCCTTCAGCCCGCGCGAGGCACGGAGGGCATTGAGCCATTTCAGTCCGTTTTCGCGTCCTTCGGCTTCAGCAGCAATGAGATACATCTCTGCAATGCGTACGATCGGATAGGGATCTACGCCGTTGGGATCCGGATATTTCACGAGGTCGCGCGTCGTTGTCGTGCCGTTGGTGAGCGTTCTCACCGTCGCCGCTTTCCGGTTGTCTCCCGGTTCGAAAGCGTTCATGAGTGCGTTGTCAACGGGGAACATGTATCGTCCTTGTGCGCCATAGCCCGTATTGACACCGGCAGCCTGCAGCTCGTCTACAAGGTTGGAGCGCAGGAACCATCCCGGACACTAGGCATCTGTCGATGGGTTGACGGTAGCGAAGATCATCTCCTTGCTCGTCTTTGTCTGCCAGATCTTCGCTGCGTCATCAGCCAGCTCAAAGTTGCCGTCCGCAATGACTTCCTCTGCGAGGCTGGCCGCTTTAGGCAGGTCCTGCACGGTATCGGGCGCGAGGAGGCATGTACGTGCCAACAGCGCTTTGGCGGCTTGCTTGCTTATGTAGGTGGAAGAGGAAAAATCGGGTGCGTATTTGGCGGCATATTCAAGGTCTCGCTTGGCAAACGACCAAACCAATGCTTCCTTCGTCCTTGGAGCATCGTCGTCCTTGCTGGTGGTCAGCAGCGGTACGTCGCCATAGAACATGCAGAGACGTTCATAGAACCAGGCTCTCATGGCACGTGCCTGGGCTTCTATCTTCCGGTCTTCGTCGCTCTGCTTGTCCTTTGCCTCTTCGAGATTGATGAGGTTGTTGGCAAGTTGCACACGGTAATAGAGTTGTTCCCAGATGTTGTTGACATAATAAGAGCTACCCGTCAGCGTGTTGTTGTCCGTGTTGGGGAACCACCCGACGTTGTCAAGGTTGTCGGCTGAGACATCATCGATGACCGGCTCAAAGGCCATGGAGAATCCTTGCAAACCATCATAAATACCCGTGAGGAGCTTGTCGTAGTCGTTCTCCGTGAGTGTCGTGTTTGCGATGGCGTCTGTAGGATTATAATCGGTGTTGCAGCTTGTGAGGGCTGTGGCGGTCGTTGTCAAGAAAGCAACGGTATATAATAGCGCATGTATTTTTCTCATCTTTCTATATCTTATTCCCATAACTTTATTTATCGTTTTTCCCCCTCTGAGGCTTAGAAAGCGACGTTCAGTCCCACGATCCAGGATCGTGTCCTTGGCAGTGCTCCGTTGTCGTATCCACGGCTTGTTACACTTGTCGGGTTGAGGGTCGTCTGAGGGTCGAAACCGTCGTAGCCCGTGATGGTCCAAAGATTGGACACGGTAGCATAGAGGCGTAGGCGACTGATGCCTGCCGAGCGGATGAGCCTTGCGGGGAAGGTATAGCCTAAGGTGATGTTGCGGATGCGCAGGAAGTCGGCATTCTCTAAAAAGCGGGTTGTGCCTTCGAGGTTGTTGTTCTCCGAGGCGTAGCCGTAAGCTACAGCGCGGGGCGTGTCGTTGCTGTGATGGGTCTCTGTCCATCTGTTGTCCCATTCCTCTTTGGCGATGGCATAACCATACTGGTTTCCGCCCAGGTTGCCGAGACCATTAGCACCCTCTTTCCAGCCGGCGTAGGTCTTGGCTCCCAACGAGTATTGGAGATCGATGTTGAGATCGAACCCTTTGTAAGAGAAAGAGTTGGTCAGACTGCCGAATACCTTCGGGAACGGAGATCCACAGATGACACGGTCGTCGTCGTTGATGGTGCCGTCGTCGTTGGCATCATAATATTTCACGTCGCCTGGCGTGATGCCGTTGTCCCACATCTGCTGGCCGTTTTTCTGTGCTAAAATCTCCTCCTTGCTTTGATAGATACCCTCCTCGCGAATGAGATAGAAGGCGGCCATCGGCTCTCCTACCCGCAGTATGTTATGTGAGCCCGTCTCGATGTCATTGTTGTCGTAAAGGCCGGTAATCTCATTCTTGGTCCACGAGAAGGCAAAGTTGGTGTCCCATTTGAAGTTGCTGTCTATATTGTGTGAAGTGATGGCAAGCTCTATGCCAGTGTTGTACAGACTTCCAACATTGTCCGTTCGGTCGCTGTAACCGGAGAGGGCATTGACCGAATGGTTTAGCAGAAGGTCGTGCGTATTCTTGCGATACCAGTCGAAGGTGAGGTCGATACGGTGGTTGAAGAGCGAGGCATCGAGGCCTGCGTCATATTGGGTCGTCTTCTCCCAGGTGAGATCCAGATTGGACTCTGTGCTCGGGATGGTCAGACCGGGATCGTTGTTGTAGTCGGAGCCTGACTCGTATATGGTCTGCCATTCGTAGTTGCCGATACCTTCCTGGTTACCGGTCTTACCGATGCTGGCCCGCAGTTTCACGTCGCTGATGAATCGGGTCTTGGGGAACCATGGCTCCTCGCTGGTGTGCCAGGCAGCCGAAAGGGCGGGGAACCATCCTGTGCGCTTGTTGGGAGCGAACTTACTGGAGCGGTCGGCGCGCAAGGACGCTTCGAGGAGATAACGGTTGAGGATCTTGAAGTCGAGCCGGCTGTAGAAACTTGACAGCGCATATTCGTCAAGGCTGCTGCTGCCTCCGGTGATGCTGCCTGCCGAATTGAGGTATTTGAGCGTTGGCGAAAGGAAGTTGATACCCTGCACATTGGCATTGTCAAGGCTCGTCTTTTGGTAGCTGTAACCGGCCAGCGCGTTCAGCTGCACTTCTTTCCAAGAATGGCTGTAGGTGAAGTTGTGCTCCATCAGCTGGGAAAACGAGAATCCCCGGTAGTCACTCACGTCGCCGTTGTCGCCCTGACCCTGGATAGACGTTGACGGGAAATAGCCGTATTCGTGCATAATGTTGTAGTCTCCGTTGAGGCTCAGCGTATAGTTGAGGCCGGGCAAGATGTTCAAGGTGCCTTTCAGGTTGATGATAGCCCGGTATTTCTTGTTCTCCTGTTCCTGACCTTCGATGAGGTTGAGCGGGTTGTAGAGTGATCCTGGGAGAGAGGCATAAGTTCCGTCATTGTTGTAAATGGGGTAGTCGGATGGTGCGTTGAGTGCGTTTATCCAGGGTGAGTAGATGTTGCCGTCACCCGTTGACCGTCTGTCGTAGGCATAGCTCAGGGCAATGTTGGCATCGATATGGATACGATTGTTGATCTTGTGCGAGATATTGCTTCTGAGGTTATATCGTTTGTATGCGACGTTCTTGATGACTCCGTCCTGCTGCATGTAGCCTCCGGAAAGATAGATCTGCGTGCGGTCGTTGCCTCCTGATATGGCCAACTGATGACAGGTCTGCAGCGCCTTGCGGGTCAGTTCAGAGAACCAGTCGGTGTCGGCATTCGCGTCGTGGCGTGTGACGGGCTGTTGATAAGTGGCATCGTCGGGCGACAGCGAGAGCGATGTGTTGTAGTTGGTTCGGGCCTCGTTGTAAGCGTCAGTCAGTGCCTGTGCGCCGAGCTTCCCGATGGTATGAGGGATATCTTGGAATCCGACATACGAGTCGAGTGTTACTTTTGTCTTGCCAGCTTTCCCTTTCTTGGTCGTGATGAGGACAACACCATTCGAGGCGCGGCTGCCATATAGTGCTGAGGCGGAGGCATCTTTCAGCACCTCTATGCTCTGAATATCGTTAGGGTCGATGTCGGCGATACCGCTGATCGGGTTTCCCTGGAAACCGCTGCTCTGTGAGAGATCCTGTGAGAGGATAGGGAAGCCATCGACAACATAGAGCGGCTCGTTGCCTGCCGAGATGCTGCTGGTGCCACGGATATTGACGGAGACGGCTCCGCCCGGCATGCCGCCACCTTGGGTCACCTGTACACCCGGCAGTTTGCCTTCCATGGCCTGCTCGAGCGATGTTACGGGGTTCTCGGTGATAGACTCGCTGTTGATCGACGCGATGCTGCCCGTGAGGTCGTGGCGCTGTCGCGTGCCGTAAGCGACGACAACGACATCGTTGATGTCGCGCGAGTCGTCTTCAAGCTCTATCCTTACATTGTCGCGTGCCATGCATTCGCAAGTCTTCTTTCCTAAATAGGACACTCTGAGCTTCTGACCATTCTTGATGGACAGTTGAAAGCGTCCCTCATTATCGGTTACGGTACCGGTCTTTGTCCCGCTGACGATGGCTGAGGCACCGATGACGGGCTCGCCGTTGGCTGCATCTACCACTTTACCCCTGATGACATTTTGTCCCCGGGAGGTAATTGCGATAGATAAGATTAGAAATTATTGGTGTCCGCTAAAACCTGAACAGTGTGACCAAAATTAAGGCTGAATTCCTCGCTTGGAATCCAGCCTTTTTGTGTTACTTTTGTATTTGTA
>ONBC01000134.1 GCA_900315955.1 uncultured Prevotella sp. | reverse complement strand
CATGCAAGGAGATATACCGCAAGAACAGTGTTGGTTCATCTCTGCGAACTCCCCTCAAGACCGAAGGTCTCTCTGCGTTCTCTAATTCTCAGCGGCAATAACTCTGCGGCTCAATAAGCTCCGCGACTCTGCGAGAAAAATCCATACGGCTTTGCGAGAATCGACAACTCACCACGCGAACCCGTTTTCAAGGTTTATCTTGCTGTGATGCAAGCCTGAGGAACGAAGGCTCGCATCACTGCAAGGGTTTTATTGGTTTTCGTCAGAAAAAGAATACGACTGATTAAACATGGGTGACGCATTGACAAGGTCAGGAAAAAACATTGTGTCAGCCATCGCCTGACCCCATCATCATCCGCTCACCACACCGTGAGCTCCACCCACGACTGTCCGTTCCCTTTCAGGGTGACACGGGCCTTCCGACAGTCGGCTTGGGTAGCGTGGTAAGGATTCTTCAAGAAAGTCTGGGGATTGACCGCGACGAGCGGGTACCAGCTATATTGCACCTGAACCATCAACCGGTGCCCGGGAAGCAACACATGGGCTATGTCGGGCATGGTGAAGGAGAGCGTGAAGTCTTTGTCAGGCTGCAGCGGCTTGGGCACGGAGAACGAGTGTCGGAATCGGGCCGGCATGACGTCGCCCCGCACGAGCATCTCGTAGCCGTCGGGCCGCACGTCGATAAGCTTCACCACAGCATCCAAATCAGTTGCTGAGGTGTTGAGCGTGAGCCTCACTTTGACAGGCCCCATGAGGCGGAGCGTATCTTGCGCGGGGAGCCACGCGCACGTCAGCACATCGTTGCGTTGAGAGGCAAAGCGCTGGTCGGCTGCCATATAAGCCCGGTCGCGGTGCCGAACATCTACCTTATTATAATAAGGTACAGGATTGCGCGGATCGGAGAGCACCGTCCCGCCCTTGAGCATGAGCCGCCTAACCTGCGTGCCTTTCGGCGGCCAGCCGTCGAGCTGCAGCCATTGGTCCTCCACCTTACGGTCTTTCATCACCTCCTCGCGGGTCTCCGCGGAAGGGAGCACCGTCACGGGAGCAGGCTTACGGCCTTTGCCTTCCAAGTAATAGGCAAAGAACGGGTATTCTATCTCGTTGATGAAATAAGCCGCCGTACCCGCGCCAAACCAGGCACCGTCTAAGTGCTGATACTTGCCGTTGCCCCAGGCATGATGATACCACGGAGCCTCCACGAGGAAGAGCGGGGTCTTGGGAGCATGCTGCCTGATCTGCCGCCAGGTGTTCCACGTGCCGTAGTTGTCCTCAGCATCGTAGAGACCGCCGACGATCATCACGGCCGGCTTCAGCTCGCCTAAGCCCCGCGTGGAGAGCCGCGACTGCCAGTAACGGTCATAGTTGGGATGCGCCACGATATCCTTCCAAAACGAGCCCTCCTCTAAGACAGGCTTCAGAAGCTCCGCAAGCGGCCTGCGGTAGAACACGCTCACGGAGGTGTCTACGGGAGCGAGGGGCGGCATCGCCTTAACAGAAGGCTGCTGGCGGCGGCGGAAGAACGACGAGCCGAAGCTGTAGCTGTCCATCAGCATCAGCGCGCCGTTGTGGTGTATGTCATCGCCCATGAACCAGGCATTGACGGGAGCCTGCGGCGAGACAGCCTTGACAGCAGGATGGCCGGACCGTGCAGCCATGAAGGCATAGAAGCCCGGATAAGAGGTGCCCTTCACTCCTACACGCCCATTGGTGCGGCAGTGGGCGAGCAGCCAGTCCACCGTGTCCCACGCATCAGAGGCCTCATCTGTCACCTTGCCTTTCTTGTCAGTGACAAACGGTCTCGACTGCACAAACCGGCCTTCGCTCAGATAAGTGCCACGCACATTCTGACGCACGAGGATATACCCATGCGCGAGATAGATACTGTCCAGGCCAAACACCTTCTTGTCGAACGTGTCATCATTGTAATGGGATAAAGAATAAGGTGTGCGCATGATCAGCACTGGTGCCAGAGGATGATCCGAAGGCTCGAAAATCTCCGTGTAGAGCCGTACGCCATCGCGCATGGGGATGAGCACATGACGTTTGGTGTAGGTATAAGAAAAGGCACCAAGCGCCGAAAACAAAAGGATAATAATGAAAGGAAACGTCTTTTTCATCTCTGTTCGTTCAACAAAGTGCAAAGATAATAATAAAAAAGGTTATCAGCGATGATTTTTTCGGTTATTTGCTTGCAGGATAATTGGAATTATTGTAAATTTGCAAAGGCTGCCATGAAGAACAAAACGGGCAGCAACAATATTATACAAACATTAAAATACAAAAGCATTATGACTAAAAAAGGAGAAATTTATATTTGTAAGCACTGCGGTGGCATGGTAGAGGTTCTGAAAGAGGGTGCTGTGCCCGTATGCTGCGGCGAGCCGATGAAGCTGCTCAAAGAGAACACCACCGATGGCGCCAAGGAGAAGCACGTGCCCGTCGTGGAGAAGATCGAGGGCGGCTACCG
>ONBC01000072.1:13302-20215 GCA_900315955.1 uncultured Prevotella sp. | reverse complement strand
CTGCTGAAGTCGAATGCGCTCCAATGAAGTCTGGAGCAAACTTTTAGTCTTTTCCATCATTGTTGACTTTAGGTGTCAACCTTATTTAAAAAAAGACATTACCCTTCTCGATGTCTTTCATTGCATCAGCGTAGGTGGACTTCTGTCCGCCAAAAATAAAGTAGTTGGAGGCAGCAATCTGCTGTACCAACCGCTGCGACTCCACGGTGTGATCGATGTCAACCACATCTACCACGATGTTCTTCACTTCCATCTGCATCACCCACGGCATCACGCACATGATGACAATCGGGAACATGACAATGAGTTTGGGCAGAAACGCATTACGACGTATCTGCAGGAACTCTTTTTGTATGAGATATTTCAGTGTCATATCAGTTACTCCAATCTTACATTAAACTTCTTCAGCGCTATGGCAAGCAGCAATACCGTCATAATTGCCAGCACAGTCACCTCGTGAGCCACTTCGCCTATACCCACACCCATAATCATCAGCTTGCGCATAGCCTCGATATAGTAGCGTGTCGGCACGATAGCTGATATCCATTGCACGATAGTTGGCATAGACTCTACAGGAAACAGCATGCCCGACAACATGACCACTGGCATCAACAGTACCATAGCCGACATCAACAGCGCTACAAGTTGCGTTTGTGCTATGTTAGAGATGAGTAGCCCTAACGAAAGTGCCAACAGAATATAGAGAGTACTCACGGCTAATAGTGCCATCAACAAGATGGTGATGAGGATGCCGAAGGCCAGCACCAGATAGGGCACCGCCTTAGCGATAATCACCATCAAGGGGCGCACGGGCGATACCAGCAGCACCTCCATAGTACCTTTCTCTTTCTCACGCACGATGGATATCGAGGTCATCATGGCACAGATGAGCATCAGCAGCATACCCATGATGGCAGGCACGAAATTATAAGCCGACTTCATCTGGGGATTGTAGAGGAGCCTCGCCCACAGCCCCTCTCCAAAGGGCGAGGGGAGTGAATAGTGTTTGCCGTCAACTGGCTGAGACAGTATGCTTTGGGCGTATGTGGTCCATTGCTGAGCCATATTGGGGTCGCTACCGTCAACCATGATTTGCCACTGAAGGTTACTACTCCCCTCGCCAATCGGAGAGGGTCTAGGGGAGGGGCTAGGGGTGAGGCTCATATCAGCCTTCTGACTGCGGATGAGCCGTTCGGCATCCTGCGGGGCATTCACCGTCTGCGTGATAATGAAGTAATCCGATTGTGCCAGTCGTTCTACAGCCTGCTGTGTACGGGGCGACATTTTAGAGGTGACCACCACCGTGCGCACATTCTTCACATCAGTGGTGACGGCAAAGCCGAAGAGCAGCATCATCACCACAGGCATGCCGAAGAGTATCAGCATCGTACGCTTGTCGCGCAGAATATGCTTGGTTTCCTTGATTACAAATGCTATAAACTGTTTCATTTCTCTAAACTCTATACGATCAACTGTCACTACGGGTGGCTTGGCGGGCCAGATAGGTAAACACGTGGTTCATATCGGGTTGGTGGAAACGCTGTTTCAGTTCATCGGGTGTGCCGAGTGCGCTGATTTTGCCGTCCACCATGATAGAGATGCGGTCGCAATATTCTGCCTCGTCCATATAGTGGGTAGTCACGAAGACGGTGATGCCGCGACGGGCAGCGTCGTAGATGAGTTCCCAGAACTGGCGGCGTGTGGCGGGATCGACACCCCCCGTGGGTTCATCGAGGAACACCACGCCCGGCTCGTGGAAGATAGAGACGGAGAAGGCCAGCTTCTGTTTCCAACCCAATGGCAGCGAGCCAACGAGGTCGTTCTTGTGCTCCGTGAACTTCAGGCGTTCCATGAGTTCATCGGTCTTGCGACGAATCTCATCGTCCTTCATGCCATAGATGCCGGCAAAGAGACGGATATTCTCGGCAACGGTGAGGTCTTCATAAAGCGAGAACCTTTGTGACATATAGCCTATGTGGCGCTTAATCTGCTCATACTCCGTGCGGATGTCGAAACCTACCACCCTACCCGTTCCACTGGTGGGTTGGTTCAGTCCTGTCAGCATGTGCATCGCCGTCGTCTTGCCAGCACCGTTGGCTCCCAGGAATCCGAATATCTCGCCTCGCTTAACGCTGAACGAGATGTCGTCAACGGCATGGAATGAGCCAAAGGCTTTTACCAGATGCTCCACCTCAATGACGTTGTCCGACTCTTCACTTTTCACTTTTAGCCCTTCACTTTTATCTATGCTAGGCGGGTTAAAGATGCTGGTAAACTGAGTGAGGATATCATCGGGAGTGCCAATACCGCGCACCTTCCCTTGGTCCAGAAAAGCGACGCGCTCGCAACAACGCACCTCGTCGAGATAAGGCGTTGAAGCCACAATGGTGATACCACTTTCTTTCAGCATCAGCAGCATCTCCCACAGCTCCTTACGACTCACGGGATCAACACCCGTGGTGGGCTCGTCGAGGAAGAGCACACTGGGTTGGTGTACCAATGCACACGAGAGTGCCAGTTTCTGCTTCATACCACCCGAGAGGGCACCTGCCTTGCGGTCTTTGAAGCGTTCTATCTGCGAGTAGATGGCCTTTATCGAGTCGTAGCCCTCCTCAACGGTGGTGCCGAAAAGGGTGGCAAAGAAGTTCAGGTTCTCCTCGATGGTAAGGTCTTGGTAGAGCGAGAACTTGCCCGGCATATAGCCCACCCGGCAGCGCACCTCGCGCATCTGCTTCACCACATCGTAGCCATCTACCGCCGCCGTGCCTGCATCGGGCAGCAACAGCGAACAGAGGATGCGAAACATCGATGTCTTTCCGGCACCATCAGGGCCAATCAGTCCAAAGACCTCACCCTTGCCGACAGCAAACGACACATCGCTGAGTGCCTGCACCCGTCCGTACGATTTACTGATATTCTTTACATCAATGGCATTCATAATTATCAATTAGAATTTGACTTCGCCGTACATACCAATCTTCACGAATCCATCGTTTTTGATAGCCACCTTGACAGCATATACCAAGTCGGCACGCTCGTCTTCAGTCAGGATGGTCTTAGGTGTAAACTCCGAACGAGACGATATCCAGCTGATCGTACCTGCATACTCCTTGCGCTGCCCGTCACCATAGTTAGCAAATACCTTTACCTTCTGTCCAATCTTGAGATTCTGCAACTGAGCAGAAGTAACATAGGCACGCAGGTGCATCGACTCGGTATCAGCTATCTTGAACAACGGCTTGCCCACACTTACAAACTCACCACGCTCCACATATTTCTCGAGCACCGTACCCTTGGTGGGAGTCATGACGTGGCACTTGCGCAGCATATCCTGCAACTGTGCTTTCTGTACATCGGCAGCTGCTGTCTGCTTGTTGAGGGAATGAGTGCTGGTACTTAGCGATGATATCTGCGCATCCAACTGTTTCTGCAGCACCTTCACCTGACTTGTGGCATCGTCGAACATCTTCGAGGGGGCTGCCCCATCGGCTACCAGTTCGCGATAGCGCTGCTCGTCTTGTTGGGCCTTAGCCAACTGCTGGCGTGTGGCTGCTATCTGGCGTTCCATATCAGGCTTCTGACTCTGATATACCGCTTTGGTGGCATCCATCTGCTGAATCTTCAGCCACGTCTGTGTGGTGTCAATGAGCCCCACCTGACGAGTTGCCTCTATCTTGTCGCCCTCGTTCACGTCAAACGACAGCAATGCCCCACTCTGTTCGGCAAACACGGTCGTCTCGGTAGCCTCGAACGTGCCCGTTGCATCGTATTCTTTCTCGTTGTTTCCACAGGCTGTCATCATCAGCGCCACACCTGCCAATACATATATCTTTTTCATATGCTTAATTATTTGTCGTGTATTTGTTGTCGTATATCTCTTTCAGCATTTCAATCTCGTGCATGGATTGTTGCACATAGGCAGCATGCTCCTGATTGATCTCGCGCACCAGGTCGTTCGCGTCGATGATGCCGTGTGCCAGCTTCGATTCTGCCGCTTTTCTCACAGCCTGTCGCAGTGATATAATCTCTCCGTCTTGAGCCATCAGTTTCTGATAGCGTGCAATGTTCTCGTGCTGCTGAATCTGTTCCAGGTTGTTATTGAAAAGGAACACTTCCCGGTTGTTTTCCGTCATATCACGCTGCAACTGCAGTTTTGCCTTGTCGTTCTTGCGATTATAGAGGGCACCGATGTTCCACGTAACCCGTGCACCGATGATGCCGTTCAGGCTCCATTTGTGGCGCATCATGTCCTCAAACATATTCAAGCCCGGATAACCATAGTAACCCTGTGCAAACACGCCAACCTTCGGCATCAGCGCTGCGTTGAGTGCTTTCTCCTGAGCATTCAGCACGCCTATCTGTGCATCCAGCGCCTTCAGCTCCGGACGATGGTTTTCACCCATCAGCCCTCTGCCTTCAGCCATCAGCCCTCCGCCGTCTGCCTTCACTTGCGGTTTTTGTATGTTATTTATCTCTATACCGCAGAATGTACTCAGCATGCGCTGTAACATCTGCTTCTGCGATGCCAGTTCGGTGGCTTTCTGTATCGCGTTAAGACGCTCTGCCTTCACATTCTGCAGGTCGCTCTTGGCAGCTGTGCCCAGTTTGCGTTCGTTGCCTGCCAACAATGTCTGTAAGTCATTGTTCAACTTGATTTGTTCGTCAATCAGCAACAAACTGAAATACATCTCATTCACGCGCTTGCGAACATTATAAATATTGACTTCGTTCTGAGCTGCCTGCACCTTGCCTTGTTCATGAACTATACGTTTCTGACTGCCAATGACGCCTCCGTCATAGATGGTCTGCTGCACATCGATACCCACGCGATACTGGTCCTTCGTCAGCCCCTTCATGTCGATGCCCATACCGCTCATCATCGTTTTCATTTCATCTGGCCACGCCGTCACATCACTCTGGTAGGTGGCTTGTGCGGTTGTCGACACTTGCGGTAGCCATCCCTTCTGGATATTGGCTACCGTCAGCTGGGTAGTCTTCTCGATAAGTCCATACTGCTGTATCAGTGGATAATTCTTCTCTGCTGCCTGCTGACACTCTTCCAGCGTCTGCCCCTGTACCAGCATGGGCAACATCGTCAAAGCTAAAAACAATTTCTTCATATCATCTTTTGTCATTGAATTCCGGATGCAAAAGTACGATGTTTTTTTTCATCGTGGTGTTATCAGTAAGAATGTAGAAATGTTCTTTTTGTTCGATTTATACATAAACAGAGCATTGTTTCGCTGAAAATGATTATCTTTGCCAACAAAAAAGGATGTATTATGAACAGACAACCGCAACTGATGGATGCCACACGAATGCGCAACATTCTCACACCACACCTCTCGCAAATGCGCGAGCATATATTCATGAATAGCGAACTGGCAATGGTTCGCGGCGACAGCACGGTGTTCAGTCTGTTGATGCGCCAAAAGCCACCTTTTACCATCAATGATCACCGTTTGGGCATCATCATGAACGGCGAGGCTGAAATTACCATCAACCTGCAAGACCGCCACCTCACGAGAGGCACACTCGTCTATATCGGTCCGGGCACCATCATCCACCCCCAACGGCTTTCCTCAGACCTCCGCATCTTCGGACTGGGACTCTTCTCTAACTTCCCCATGCCTTTTGCGCAGGGACAGATGCCGTCGGTCTTCAACGGGCAGGTGCGCGACTTCCAGTTGTCCGCCAACGAAGAGGATATCGCTACCGCCACACATATTATGGACGCCATCTGGCAAACGGTTCATGCCACGGACGACTATCATCGTCCCACCGTCACAGCACTCGTAGCTGCCCAGATGCACCACTACGACCAGCTGTTCCATCGGCAGACTGACCAGCTGGCCAGCAGTCGTTCGCGCGAGCAGACCATTTTCGACCGTTTCCTCCAACTGGTCACCCAGCATTGTGCCGAGCATCACCAAATAGGCTACTATGCCGACCGCATGTGCCTCACTGAGCGATACCTGAGCACCGTCATCCGACAAACCAGCGGCACCACCGCCAAAGACTGGATAGACCGTGCCCTCATCACGCGTATAAAAATAGAACTGCGCCACACGGACAAGCCGGCGGCGCAGATTGCCGATGAGATGCATTTTGCCAATCCCTCATTCTTCTCAAAATACTTCCGTCGTCTCACCGGCATGACTCCCGGCGAGTATAAATCTATCAGTTGAGTAACTTTTGTATTGAAAAGTAAATGTGACTCGCTTCGCCCGGAAAAGTCATAAATGAAGAAGTCGGAATAAGAATGTTTTCGTTAAGTCAAAAGACCCAAGCCAAACTCGTTTGTGCTTTGGCATGGCAAGAAAACTTCGCCAAAGGCAACAATTCAGTGACAGATACGAAAAGGAGGATGCCCGGCAGTCCAACGCACAGACTGGGCATGTCATGGCCATCGGACGGAGAAGGACACGCGAGGTGGCAGCGTATCATTCCGCAATCAGAAAGAAGCAAGTGGAACGAAGAATGCCCATCGACAAGCAAAGAGACTATGCAGTGGAAGGCCAAGACTGAAGAGCGGGAAAAGAGATTAGGAATGTTCGGCTATAAGCTGTCCTGTTAGGCAGCAGCATGAGATTCGACAAAATAGGGGGGTAAAAGAGAAAAAGCAAGAAGAAGGTCAAGTGAGCCTATTGCTTGTAGAAAAATGAGGAGTAGGAAAAAGGAATCAATAAAGACCGTCCTTCCGTGAAAAATTGGGAGGAACACTCAAAAACTCTGTTTTTGCCAAGTTTACGACTAGTGTTGGAGATGGAATCACACCACACATTTGCCATTCTACAATAACAAATGTGTGGAATTTGGTTTGACTGGCATGTATATCGGCTAACGGGTGTAAGTCCCTAACAGGCCCCAGTAGTGGGAACTGTCCAGCCAGAGAGACAAGGGTGTCCATCGC
>ONBC01000072.1:0-13292 GCA_900315955.1 uncultured Prevotella sp. | reverse complement strand
CGTTCTTATATGACGAGTATGTCAAGTGGCTACCCTAACGAGGAACCGCCGTATGCGGAACCGCACGTACGGTGGTGTGAGAGGACGGTGAACACGAAAGTAGCAGATAAGCACCTATGATTAGTGTTTACCTCCTACTCGATTGGTCTTCGGAAGAAAGCTTCCGACGATTATTGACTAAAAACGTTGCATAATTTGCGATAATTTGCAGATCTGTTTGGCTATTCGACATTAGTTTAGTATTTTTGCCGCAGAATTTGCGGCGTTATATAAAAGCGTGGAAACTTTATGTATATACACGAAAGAGACAATTGGACAAACTTCCGTTGGGATGCTTCTGAGGTGTCTCTCCTTCAGGAGAAAGTATTCCGTAAGCAGGGGTTGCTTTACGGGAGGTTGAGCTCTTTGGGCTTTGACAGTAAACTACGTGCGATGGCGGAGAACCTGACATACGATGTGGTATATTCTTCAGAGATAGAAGGCATACGTCTGAACGTGGATCAGGTTCGTTCTTCCATTGCCCGGAAGCTTGGAATAGAGAACGTGAAATACACCGCGCCTTCGCACTATGTTGACTCCGTTGTAGGTGTCATGCTCGAAGCGGTTCAGCATTATGATTTGCCTCTCAGTAAAGAGAAACTGTGTGCTTGGCAAGCAGCTTTCTTTCCATCAGGCTACAGCGAAGGCAGTCAGATAGAGATTGGCAAATACCGTACAAACGAGGAGCACATAGTCAGTGGAATGTTCGGACGCGAGAAGATTCATTATATTGCTCCTTCTCCAGAACGTGTAGAAGAGGAAATGCAGAAATTTCTCATCTGGTTTGATGGGGAAGAGCAAGTGAGCAGTGTTATCCGTTCAGCCATCGCTCATTTCTGGTTTGTGAGCATTCATCCCTTTGAGGATGGCAATGGGCGGTTGGCCCGCATCCTTTCAGACATGCTTCTGGCTCGTGGAGAGAAGAGTGATTTCCGTTTCTATAATGTTTCATCACAGATAAACAAGGATAAGAACCACTATTACGACATCTTGGAGCGGATGCAGCATGGCGATGGTGACATCACAGAGTGGTTGGTGTGGTACATGCAGAAATTGGTTGATGCACTTGACGAGGCAGACACCATCGTCACCACAATCCTGAATAAGAGCTTCTTCTGGCAGAAAGCTTCCGCGGTACCAATGACAGAACGTCAGACACAGATGCTCAATCTCTTTCTTGACGGCTATGAGGCAAAGATTACGTCAAAGACATGGGCAACATTGGCAAAGTGCTCGAAGGACACTGCCATACGTGACATACAGGATCTTGTTGACAAGAACATACTGAAAGAGGACATTCCCGGAGCCAAGCGTCCCAGTTACTCCATCGTCTATGATGCAGAGGACTTGACGCAATTCTTCACCCATTCAATACCTTAAAGCATTGTTCAAGGGAAAGAAACCAATCTGCGAAAGAGTCCTGAAACTTGATGCTGACCGATACCAAAAAGGCGATTTGCCATTAGCCAATCTACTCAGTAAATACTGCTCGTATATCGCTGCTGGACATCAGAGCATTTCTTTATGAATAGCTTGAAATCATAGTTTCTGGCTGAAATACAAAAATGAAGAAAATACCTGTATATAAATTCTATAAGCACAAGTATGGCGATGAGCTGCTGGTGGATGTCATCAGCTACGAGAAGATGATGCCCGACATCAGACGGACACCTGTGTTCAGCGAGACCTTCTATAGCATTACGCTGGTATTAGACGGTGATACATCGGTAGCTATCAACGGACGATTACGCAAGCTGGAGAGAGGGTTGATTATCTGCTCCATTCCGGGTGAGGTGTGGTCTTTCGAGGACAATCCGCAGTTGGATGCGCTGAACCTGGTGTTTGAGAAGGAGTTTCTGTTGTCGTTCTTCAGCGACCCACACTTTCTCGACCGTTTCACGTATCTGCAAGCAGACCGCAGCAGTCCGTTCCTGATGGCGGACGATGCTGCCTTTGAACGCATCCACACGCTCTATCAGGAGATGCGCCGCGAGATAACAGACTATGCCCAGAAAGACCAACATATCCTGCGCGCCATGCTCTACGAAACGATGATGCTTCTGCAACGGGTGCCGATGGTGGATGCAGAGCAAGTGGAGACCGTTCAGCGCAGTCTGACGGACATCCCCGTGAGCCGCTATGTGGATGACTTCGTACAACTCGTAAGTGACCACTTCCGCGAGGAGCACGGCACGGAGTTCTATGCCGACCGCCTCTGCATCACGCCCAACTACCTGAACAAAATCGTGCGCCAGTCGCTCGGCAAGTCGGCCAAGACCTACATCCTCGACCAGATACTGGCCGAAGCCTGCCGACAGTTGAAATACACCACGCTCCCGGTGGCCGACATCGCCGTCCAGCTGCACTTCGATACCGCCACCTACTTCGTCCGCCTGTTCAAGAAACACATGGCGATGACACCTTTGGAGTATAGGGAAAATGGTTAGTCCCGAAAAGTGACATTTCCGTCTTTATTTGTCTTGCAATGCATTGGAATTTTCGCCGTACCTTTGCAGCCGAAAAAAGAAACAATAAAAAGCAAGACAAATATGAAGACAATTTATGATGTATTCAAACAGCAAGTGACGGCACATCCTGATGCGATAGCCGTGATGGACGAGAAGAAAAGCCTGACTTATGGCGAACTGGACGCAATGGCTACTGAGATTGCCGATGGCTTCCCCATAAAGAATCCAGCCAAGGTGGGCATCGTGATGAGCCATTCGGTAGAGATGATTGCCACCATCCTGGCAGCGTTGAAGTCGGGTGCCGCTTATGTGCCAGCCGAACCTTCGTTCCCCAAGGAGCGCATCAAGTATATGATGGAAGACTGTGACTTTGTGGTGACGGACAAAGGCATCCAGAATATACACGATAATATAAATAAGGTAAGCGACCTCGCCTACATTCTCTATACCAGCGGCACGACGGGTAAGCCCAAGGGCGTGATGGTGACTAACAAGAATGTGCTCCACTATGTCCGTGCTTTCCAGCATGAGTTCCATCCTCAGTCGGGCGACCGCATGCTGCAACACTCCGTCTGCTCGTTCGACATCTTCGTGGAGGAGGTCTTTACCACCTTGCTCAGCGGTGCCACGCTCTGCATCCCATCGGAAGAAACCAAGGCCGACATCCACCGGCTGATGGACTACATCGAGTGCCATCAGGTGACGATGCTCAGCAGTTTCCCTTATCTGTTGTTGGAAATGAACAAGCTGGAGCGGATTCCCAGTTCGCTGCGCCTGCTGATTAGCGGTGGGGATGTCATCCGTGCCAAATACATCGACCATCTGCGCACGCTGGGCGTGATGGTCTACAACACCTACGGCCCCAGCGAGACCACCGTCTGCGCTTCCTACTTCCGTGTGGACAATGTCCAACCGCTGGCCGACGGCACCTTCTCGATCGGCAAGGCCGTCCTCGGCGCGAGCATCGAGATTCTTGACGACCGTATGCAGCCCGTGAAGGACGGCGAGACGGGGGAGATATGCATTTTCGGCGACGGCATATCCCTCGGCTATCAGGGCGATGTGCCAGAGAGCCAGAACTTCACCACGATGCCCGATGGCCGTCGCGTCTATCGCAGCGGTGACCTTGGCTATGTGTTGCCCGACGGGAATCTGGCCTTTCTGCATCGTAAGGACAAGCAGGTGATGATTATGGGCAAGCGTGTGGAGAGCGACGAGGTGGAGAATGTGCTGTGCGACCAGCGGGATGTGGAGACCGCCGTGGTGTGTCCGCAGACCGACACCGATGGACTGTCGTATCTCGTGGCCTACGTAGTGCCTCGTAGCAAGCGGTTCAACCTAAACACGCTAAGACGCTCACTGGCCGACCATCTCACGTCGTTTATGATTCCCGAGTTCTTCGTCACCATGCCCTCGCTGCCGATGACACCCAACGGCAAGGTGGATCGTCGGGCACTGCCTATTGTCAGAAAGGAGGGACGGCTTTATGCATAACCTCGACATCAACATCCGTCAGGCATCGCTCGATGACCTTGACCTTCTGATTCAGTGGCGTATGGAGGTGCTGCATTGCGTGTTCTCCATCCCTGCCGATGCCGACACCGCAGGACTCCGCCAGGCGAATATCGGCTACTACCGCCAGGCATTGACAAATGGCAGTCATATCGCCTGTTTCGCCGAGGAGAATGGAGAAATCGTCGGCTGTGGCGGCTTGTGTCTCTACGATGAGATGCCGTCGCCCGACAATCCCTCAGGCCATTGCGCCTATCTGATGAATATCTACGTCCGCCCTGAGCATCAAGGACACGGCACGGGCAAGCGTATTGTCCGCTGGCTCGTAGGCGCAGCCCTTGAACGGGGCATCAAAAAGATCTATCTTGAAACTTCTGAGGCAGGCCGTCTGCTGTACTCCGTCCTCGGATTCAGCGACATGAAGGATATGATGCACCTTTCTTTCCAATAAATTTTGTAATCAATATGAAACAGAATATAGAGATTGGCGGGCGTGAGTGCCTGCTGTATATCGAGGGCAATGAACCGAAAGCGTTGCTCATCCAGACGTTGGGCGCACAGGAACGTGGAAGCATTGACAGCGAAGTGGAGATGATTCGGGAAATGACAGGCACGCCGTTCGTGATGGCAGCCTTTGCCATAGGCGACTGGGAGGTGGAACTCACCCCGTGGCACGACCCTGCCGTATCGAAACGTCAGGCTGTTGGCGAACATGCCTTCGACACGCTGGATTATATCACTGACAGTCTTATTCTTTTTTTACAAGAGCGGTTCGGCCATCTTCCTGTCGTTCTAGGTGGCTATTCCTTGGGCGGACTATTTTCGCGGTGGACTGCCTCGAAGGCTGAGTGCTTCGAGGCTGTGGCTGCCGTATCACCGTCGTTGTGGATAGATGCCTGGTGTGGCTTTTCGGATGCCCATGCCGTATATGCACGTTACGTCTATCTCAGCCTTGGCGACCGTGAGGAGCATACCCGCAACAAGGCCATTGCTCAGGTGGGCAACAACATCCGCTGGGAGTATGAGCACCTGAAGCAGACTCTCGGCCCCGATAGCACGACGCTGGAATGGAACCCCGGCAACCATTTCGTGGATGGTGCCCGCCGCACCGCCAAAGGCTTCTCGTGGTGCATCAACAAAATTCTGGTAGAATCACGAATATTATCTAACAATTAAATCAAACAATTATGACACAGAAAGAAATTGAGACCCTAATTGATTTTGAACAACAAATCCAGTGGCGCTGGAGCTGCGGTGACCCAACAGCCTATATGGATGCCTTGGCAGAAGACGTAACTTACGTCGATCCGCTCGCCAAAGAGTTCCTGCACGGACGCGAGGCCGTGCAGGAGCACTTCAAGCGCATTAATTCTGGCGGACCTACGGGCATCGTCCGGCAGGAGTATCACAAGGAGACCGCCCGCGCACTCAGCGAGAATGAGGTTCTTCTTGTTTTTGACCTCACTACTTACAAGAAAGGCGACAAGGGCGAGGAGCAGATTTTCCTGTCGTGGAACATGTCGCTCATCTTCCGAAAGACTGATGGCAAATGGTTGATGACGCACGGACACCTGTCGCTGCGCAATACGTTTAGTCTTGAAAACATCACCCTTCTGCAAGAAATGTGGAAGAAGGACAAAATCTGAGAAAAAGGAGGCAGAGATTATGAACAACAATAATTGGTACGAGACAGAAGAGAAAAGACAACTGGCCGAGCACATCATCAGCTTAGAGAAGAGTGCGCTCGACAAGTGGTTCAAGGGCGACAGCTCCGGCTACATAGAATTGTGGTCGGAGCAGGATTTCAGCTACTTCGACAGTGTGGCACCAGGGCGTATAGACAGCCACAAGGAGATTTCCGACTTTGTGCGTGGTGCAGTTGACGGCAAGCTGTTTGCCGACAGCTATGAGTTTTTGTCGCCCCACGTACAGATGGGGAGCGACATGGCTGTGCTGACGTTTCAGCTGCATGCCAAGACCACGCTGCTGCACATGCACTACAACTGCATCGAGGTGTATAAGAAGGAGGGTGAGGACTGGCGCGTCGTTCATTCCACGTGGTCGTTCATCCAGCCGATGACCAATGATTTCGGCAACGTAAAGGAAATAGTTTAAGTGGCGCAGATATGGTGAAGATACAGGAGATAGAAGTCAAGACGGTGCTGACGAAGTCCAACCTGCCAGTGTCGGACTATGCCGTGAATCCATACGTGGGCTGTCTGCACGCCTGCAAATATTGCTATGCCTCGTTCATGAAGCGTTTCACTAACCACCCCGAGTCGTGGGGCACCTTCCTGGACGTGAAGGTATGGCCTGAGATCAAGAACCCCGAGAAATACCGGGGCAAGGAACTCTTCCTGAGCTCGGTTACCGACCCATACCAGCCCCACGAGGCCAAATACAAGCGCACACGTGCCATTCTTGAACAACTGCAGAGTAGCGGTGCCAAAATCAGCATCTCTACTAAGAGCGACCTGATTCTGCGCGACCTAGACCTCATCAAGACTTTCCCCCATGCCCGTGTGTCATGGAGCATCAACACGCTCGACGAAGAGTTCCGTCGCGAGATGGACGTGGCCGTCAGCATCGAGCGACGCCTGGAGGCCATGCGCCAGTTTTACGAGGCTGGCGTTGAGACCACCTGCTTCATCTCGCCCATCTTTCCTGGCATCACTGATGTCGAAGCCATCATTCGCAAGGCCAAGGGGCAATGCAACCTCGTCTGGTTAGAGAACCTGAACCTCCGTGGCGACTATAAGGGAAAGATTCTTGCATGGATTCACGAGCACCATCCCGAACTTGACCAGCTCTACCACGACATCTATACAAGGAAAGACCGTTCTTACTGGATGCAGCTCGACATGCAAATGCGGGCCTTCTGCGAGGCAGAGGGGTTGCCATACGTCCGCAACGATGACTCTGTGCGCTCCAAGCATGGCGAACCGCCCGTTGTAGTCAACTATTTCTTCCATGAGGAGATTGTGAACAGAGGGAAAATAAAGAAGTGATTCATCTTTGCAACCTAATTTCATCAACTCACGGGAGCAGGAACGGAAAACGTTATAATGCTTTTCTTTTCGTCGGAGACTGATTTATCAGTCAAAGAAAAAATGAGCGAAAGGGGAGGAAACAATGGTGATTGGTACTTCCTCAGTAAAAAGAGAAATATAGATCCAGGAAACTTATATCAAGCAAGTTTAGGTTTACGTTTACCCATGTATATATACATGCATCTCTAAACCTAAAACGTTAAACTCAATCATTATGGTTAGAGTTTACAATACCTTATTATATATATAAGAACATCTAAACTTAAACCTAAACTTACACCGCAAGAATCCATTCGTTTTTCTTTTAATTGAAACAAAAAATGGCAAGATGAGATGCCAGTTCGTCTATAAATGTCAAAAAGCAAGCACATTCTGCAAGAAAAACGTGCAGAATGCACGAAAATTGCAGCTCAAATGTTGACCAGTCCAAACGTAAATCATTGAAATCAGCATAATAGCCTCAAAATTAGCCGCCGCACAGGCAGCAGTAGAAGAATAATGTTGAATGTTTAGTGTTGAATGTTGAATGCATTCAACACTAAACATTCAACATTTAACATTCAACATTTAACATTTAACACTCTCTTCATCAGCCACTCATCTTGCTCTGCAATCGTCATATGACTGTTGTCCAAGACGAGGGCATCGGGAGCCTGTCGCAGTGGTGAGGTCTCGCGATGCGTGTCAATATAGTCGCGCTGCTGCACGTTCTTCAGAATATCAGCATAGTCAGCAGGCTGGCCTTTAGCCTGCAGCTCGTCGTAGCGACGTTGCGCACGCACCTCGGGTGAAGCCGTGACAAAGATCTTCAGCTCAGCATCGGGGAACACCACGGTGCCGATGTCTCTGCCATCCATCACAACCCCCTTCTCATGTCCCATGGCCTGTTGTTGCTTCACCAACGCCTCGCGAACGAAGGGGATGGCGGCGATAGGACTGACGTGGGAGCTCACTTCCATGCCGCGGATCTCACGCTCCACGAGCTCTCCGTTGAGATAAGTCTCGGGGAGACCCGTCTCTTTGTTCAGTTTGAAAGAGATATGTATCTCGGGCATCAATCGCTGAAGCTCATCTGTCTTCACGCTCCCGTCTTCGTTGAAGAGCTGATGACGGATTGCGAACAACGTTACGGAGCGATACATGGCGCCTGTATCGACATAGACATAGCCAAGCTTCTTGGCCAGTGATTTTGCCATCGTGCTCTTTCCACAGGAGGAATAGCCATCGATGGCAATTGTTATTTTCTTCATATCTTATGTTATTTATGATGCGATAAAAGTAGAGGTAAGGATCGTGGCTTACAATTACATGGAATAGGCAATGCTGATGACAACGGCGGAGCTCGACGCGTGATATTTGCCCCAGCTGGCGGCAGCCTTGAAACGGTTCAGCGTAAGCCCCGCGCCGAGGCTCAGCCCCGCGCCGTGGCTGCTCGACTTACCGTCGGAACTCGCAACCTTCATCTCGTTGGCCCGCCGGAAATTATACCCCATACCTATCCAGAAGTTATCGGAAAGAAGAGCATCGGCTCCAATCACGACATGATTGACCAGTTTATAATGGGGATGGTTGAGGTCTACGAGGGTGGCATGAACGCGCAGAGGCATGTTCACGAAGCGCTTGGAGACACCCAGCTGCATATCAAACGGCATGCGGTTGTAGTCCTCTTCGTAGGCTTTCAGCTCGCCGCCGAGGTTCTTCAGAACCAGGGAGAGCGACCATTCCTTATCCGGGTCATAATAGTTGAGTCCGAGGTCTACGCCTACAGCCAAACTGTTGTAATCGGCAATATAGGAAGCTAAAAACTTTGCCGTGATGCCACCCGAGAGCCTGTCGGTGAGCAGATAAGAGAAATAGCCGGCCAAAGAGATGTCCTTGGCAGAGAACTCGCCGAGATCAACATTGTTCTCATCTCTCTCCTTCATTTTCCCATAGTCGAGATACTGCGCTGAGGCTGCCCACGAAGCGCGCTCCGTGACCACCCGGTTGAAAGATGCGCTCGCTGTCTTCGCACCTTGCATATAAGACATGTAGTTGAGGTTCAGCGACTTGTCCGTGACCGATGACAGCAGGGCCGGGTTGTTGAAGATAAGCGCTTCGTCGTCGTCAATCACCGAGATATTGTCGCCTCCCAACGCGGCAGCATGCGCCGAGACAGGCAGGCGAAGGAAGTTGTACCCAGTCTGACTGTCGTTCTGCGCCGTTGCCTTCGTGAGGAAGGTCAGGGCCATGAAGATGACGGAGAGAGCCTTTTTCATTTCTTTTTCCAAATTATTCAGCAAAAGTACTGCTTTTCTTGTAGAATAACTGTAATTTTGCAAAAGAAGTTTTGACTATATAACGTCATTACCCGACAATAAATTGTGATACGGATATAATTAAGTCCTTAATTTCTCATTGAATGGATATTAAGAAAAGCGATAAAGCCAATTTGGACAACCATCGTTCGACAGGGTTCTTGCTCGGTCTTATCCTGGCAATGGCTCTGCTTTTCGCTGCTTTCGAATATACCACCCGTCCTCAAAGCTACGACGAAGACGACTCGATGCTCGACGACCTTGCCGAGGATCTGACCATGAAGTCGGCACCACAGGACACCAAGGATATGGTCTCGGCCATCGCCGCTCCCGCCTCAAAAGCCATCACGCAGAACGTGAAGGAAGTGGCGCATGTGGACAACGCTGACAAGATCGCGCCGATCACGAGCAAGCTTGTCATCGGCAGCGGCCAGGCGGTTCAGAAGGAGGCTGAGGTCACCGAAGCCCTCCCGCAGGTCACCGCTGACAAAGATACGGCCGTGATGCGCACCGTAGAGCAGATCCCTGAGTTCCCCGGCGGCATCGTGCAGTTCATGAAGTGGCTCACGCGCAACCTCCGCTATCCTCCACAGGCACAGCAGCAGAAGATCCAGGGCAAGGTGGTGATCTCCTTCATCGTCAACAAAGACGGCTCCATTTCAGCGCCTACGATCGTGAAATCGGTCGATCCGGTGCTCGACAGTGAGGCCATGCGTGTCGTCAGGATGATGCCACGGTGGAAGCCGGGCATGGAGAAAGGAAAGCCGTGCCGCACGATGTTCGCTATCCCGATAAACTTCGTTTTATGATCATCTGACTAATATTATTAATTATGTATACCTCCGAAGAACTTCTGTCTAAGGTCAACCAATTTTTAGCCGACCTTCCTTACGACCGCCGTCCGTCCAGCCTTTATGCGCCTATCCGCTATGTGCTCTCCATGGGTGGCAAACGTATCCGTCCGGTGCTGATGCTGCTCGCTTATCAGCTTTACAAGGACGACCCCGAGACGATCCTCATACAGGCTGTGGCTTTGGAAACTTATCACAACTATACCTTGCTGCACGATGACCTTATGGATAATGCTGATCTGAGGCGCGGCCATGAGACGGTCCACAAGAAGTGGAACGCTAACCAGGCCATCCTTTCCGGCGACTCGATGCTCGTGCTCGCCTATGAGCGTATGGCGCAATGCCCTAAAGAGAAGCTGGCCAATGTACTTGCCGTCTTCACGGAGACAGCGTTGGAGATCGGCGAGGGCCAGCAGTATGACATCGATTTCGAGCATCGGACCGATGTCAGCGAGGAGGAATATATCGAGATGATCCGCCTGAAGACCAGCGTGCTCCTGGCTTGTGCCTTGAAGATCGGCGGCATCCTGGCCGATGCGCCGGCTGACGACTTGGAGAATCTCTATAAGTTTGGTGAACAGATGGGGCTGGCTTTCCAGCTGCAGGACGACTACTTGGATGTCTACGGCGACTCGAAGGTCTTCGGCAAGGCCATCGGCGGTGATATCACGTCGAACAAAAAGACGTACATGCTCATCAATGCCTTCAACAAAGCCAACGATGCCCAGCGTGTGGAGCTCATGCGATGGGTCACGGCAAAGGAGTTTGACCGTCAGGAGAAGGTCACGGCCGTGACGAACCTCTACAATGAGATAGGTATCGACCGGCTTGCGCAAAAGAAGATAGCTTACTATTTCGACGAGAGCAAGAAATATCTCAATGCTTTGCAGGTGCCTGAGGAGCGGAAGGCTGAGCTCCGGGCTTATGCCGAGAAGATGATGGTTAGGAAATATTAGGATTATGGCAGACTGTCACTTTATCGATACGCATGCGCACCTCGACGGCGAGGAGTTCAAGGACGACCTGCCGCAGGTGATCCGTCGCGCCAAGGACGCGGGGGTGGAGGCAGTCTTCATTCCCGGTGTCGACGCTGCCTCCGTGGAGAGCGTGATGCGTGTCTGCCGCGACTATCCAGGCTATTGCTTTCCGATGATCGGGCTGCAGCCGGAAGAGGTGCGCGCCGACTGGCAGGAGGTTCTGAAGATGATGAGAGGCAGGCTTGAGGAGAATCTTCATCAGGATAAGGAACCGGCTTATATTGCTGTTGGCGAGTGTGGCCTCGATTTCTATTGGAGCCGCGAATATGAGAAAGAGCAGTTGGCTGCTTTTGAGGAGCAGGTCAAGTGGTCGGTAGAGACGCGGCTGCCCCTGATGATCCATTGCCGCAAGGCACAGAACGAACTGCTGCATATCCTGAAACCCTATGAGAAAGAGCTCCCCGGCGGGGTGTTCCATTGTTTCACCGGCAATCAGAAAGAAGCGGAAGCGTATCTGCGTTTCGATAAGTTTGTGTTGGGCATTGGCGGCGTGTCAACATTCAAGAGCAGCCATCTCCGTGAAGACCTTCCCGCGGCCGTGCCTTTGTCGCGCATCGTTCTTGAGACCGACAGCCCGTATATGGCTCCGGTGCCCAACCGTGGGCAGCGTAATGAGAGCGCCTTTGCCAGGCTTGTCCTTGACAACCTTGCCCGTTGTTATAACACCACGCCGGAGGAGGTGGCAAGGATTACGAACGAGAACGTCCGGCGCGTGTTCGGGCTGCAGGTTAATACGCTACCTTGAGGGACTTGCTCCACAGAGCATGCGGCAACGGACAGCACCGCGACCCATAATTTTGTTTTTCTCATACGGATCATCTTTCATATCCGTGTGAGATATAGTTATAGAGCTGCTATGACATGTTATAGTAGCCTGGAAGGTTCTTTTTGCTCTTTATGGCTCTAAATCTGTTAACCGCACAGGCCGGATTTAGAGGGCTACAGCCTTATTGCTCCCAACCCGGGTTCTGAGTTAGATTATTGTTGAGTGTGAGCTCGTTCGTGGGGATGGGGTAGAGCCAGCGGCGGTCAGTAGCCGACCAGACGCGCTTGGCATCGGTGAGATCCTCGTACTTCACGTCGCCTGTGCCCCACTTGCCACCGTAGAGGTATGACTGGTCTGCGTGATTTGCAACCTCCTCGTCACTCTGGAAGAGCCCGTTGGAAACATACCCCCATATTTCTCCTATCTTGCGGTCCACATAGTACTGCGAGATGAGTCCCGTGGGGTTGTTGTACTTGGTGATGGTCGACTGATAGTCGCTCAGCACGCCTTTGACATGGTAGGAGAGGCCGTTGTCAAGCTTGTCGTTCCACTCTACGGAAAGCTCCCATCCAGTGGTCTTCAGATTGGCTGCATTCTCGCGGGGTACGGAGGCACCGAGCACGGCTGGCTTCACCTCGCCTGAGGTGAGCATGTCGCGGGTGTCGCGGCGATACCAGTCGAACGAGAAGTTCAGGCGGTTGTTGAGCAGCGTAGCGTCGACGCCGACGTTGAACTGGCACACGGTCTCCCATGTGAAGTTCGAACTGACAAGACCGGGAGCGGTGATGGCCACGGGGCGCGAACCGCCAAGGATGGCACCATACTTGGAGTTGATGCCGTAGGTAGCCAGATAGGGGAAGTCGCCTGCTACTACCTGGTTGCCCAAAGAACTGTAGGAGAGGCGCACCTTCAAGTTGTGTTTATATTTTGATGAACGCAACGGGGCAATAGCAACCGATATGGTCAGCAACGACTTTCCACGACAAAGGGCGTTTTTCGATCGTGCAGTTGAATTGTTGCAGTGGCCACCTCCAATGGTGGCCACCCACAGCAGGGTAACTATCATCGGTTAGATTACATTGTCGGCTGGTGGTCGCTATTGGAGGCGGCCACTGCAACCAAATCGTCCCTTCTCGCTCCTTCCCTTTTTATCTCCATGTTTTTTGTGATTTTATATTATTGGTGTCCGCTAAATAGATATAACGACTTATGGAATCCCTTTGGTTTAAAGAAATCCCGCTCTAAGCATTATGCGACAAGCCCCTCCTTCAA
>ONBC01000003.1 GCA_900315955.1 uncultured Prevotella sp. | reverse complement strand
GATGAAGCTGCTCAAAGAGAACACCACCGATGGCGCCAAGGAGAAGCACGTGCCCGTCGTGGAGAAGATCGAGGGCGGCTACCGCGTCACCGTGGGCAGTGTACTGCATCCCATGACCCCCGAGCACTACATCCAGTTCATCGAGCTCATCACCCCCGACGGCATCCTGCGCCGTGAGCTCACACCCGAGGACAAGCCCGTGGCAGAGTTCAAGACCGACGCCACCGAGGTGACAGCCCGCGAATATTGCAACCTCCACGGTCTGTGGAAGGCTTAACATTAGACCATCTGACGATCGGCTACCGCCACAAGCCGGTAGCAGGACCGTTGGACGGCACCTTAGAAGCCAGGCGCCTCGTGTGTCTCATAGGCAGCAACGGCGTTGGCAAATCGACCCTTCTCCGCACCCTCGCAGGCCTGCAACCACCGCTTGCGGGGCGTGTCGTTTATCATACCGAGGGAGCGGTGCACGACTGCACCGCGCTCTCGGCAGCGGCGCGTGCGCGCCTTTTTTCCATTGTACTGACCGAGAAGCCAGACCTGCTGAACCTCACGGCGCGCGAAGTTGTCGCCATGGGACGCATGCCCTACACCGGGTTCTTCGGGAAACTCAAGGAGACAGACGAAGCCCTCGTAGCGCAAGCGATGGCATGCACAAACACGCAAGCCTTTGCCGACCGCGACCTCTCCACGCTCAGCGACGGTGAGCGGCAGAAGGTGATGATCGCACGTGCCATCGCCCAGCAGACACCCATCCTGCTCCTCGACGAGCCCACCGCCTTCCTCGACTACGAGAGCAAGCACACCACGATGGCACTGCTCCGCACCATCGCCCACGACCTGGGCAAGCTCGTGCTCGTCTCCACCCACGACCTCGACATCGCCCGGCGCTATGCCGACAGGTTCATCACCATCGACGCGGGAATCAGAGATGTGGATGTTCAGTCGTTTGCTGGTCTTTCCGGAAACATTTGGGCGAACAATGGGCATGGAGCTTGAAGAAGTTGGTGAAGGCACTCTGATCCTTGAAGCCGAGTTCATAAGCAATCTCACCCATGGTCTTAGTGGTCGTCTTTAAGAGGTTGCACGCCTCATGATACACCCGGCGCGTGAGGTGGTCGTTGACCGTGATGCCCGATATTTCTTTTACCACCCTGCTGAGATAAGTCGTGGTGATGCCGATCTTATCCGCATAGAACTGTATCTGCCGCTCCCGTCTGAAATTTCTTTCTGACAGATGCAGGAAGATCTTATAGATATTCTCCTTGTTCCGGAAGTCGGGGGTGAGCACATTATCCTTGAAAGGCAGTTCACTGATAAAAAGCTTAAAGATATGTACCAGCGACTGTATCATCTCCGCTTTGTAGAGATGCATATAGTGGATGGCTTTCTGTATCTGCCGAAAGATGCCGCTGAGCTCCTGTGTCTGGCTCTCCGTGAGCTGGTAGACGGTGTTGAACTTCGAGGGGATGCCCGGGATCTGCACATCTCCAGTGAGGTCGGTGGAGGATATGCCGTCGTAGAACACCCGGTCGATGAGCAGCCCTTCGGTGACCGCATTGGGAGAGAAATGACACTGGGCGGGCTGGTAAGGCGTGAGGACAAGGAGAGAGCCGTGATCCAAATGATGCTTGCGCCCGGCAATGTCAACATCAGCATAGCCGCTGAGGATGAGTTGCATCTCATAACAACAGATACGGTCGTTCACGACACGTAAATCGCTGGCGCCACCCTCCCGGGACGAGAAATAAGCGACGCTGGCCCCATAAATATCCTTGATGCCATAACGTGCGGCAAGCTCCGGCAGGCTCAGGTTCCCCATACAATAAATATTATCTTGACTTATTGGCAAAATTAGCCATTTGTTTCGATATTTGCAAATAATAGTCAGCTTTTTGTAAATGTCGTTAGCTCCTGACTTCGTCACTTTATTATTGAGAGCAAATACCTTTCTTGATAATCAAGCACTTACAAGAAAAATTAGGAGATTCAGGGTGACGCATCTCGGCGACTTTCCCTTGAGACCAAAACCAATAAAAACCTTTGTGCCGGCACCAAGGGCTTAGGCCCTTTGCCCTTTGTGGGGTGAGGGCTTGTGAGAGGCAAAGCCTCTCCCCACCCTCACCCCACAAAGGGCAGATCCTCCTCCGTCGGATCTTGGCGCTGACACAAAGGAAAACCTTAAAAACAGGCTCGCGCGGTAACTCCTAACCCCGCTATAGCAGCAGGGGACATTAAGTATTTAATGCATGATATATTTCCTGCCTTTATATATAAAGATACCTTCTTGAGGTTTGCTTATAACCATTCCCTGAAGGTTGTAATAGCAATCATTAGCCGAGATACTTTCCTGATCGGCAATTATTGGGTCTATTCGCGTGTTAATCGTTTCGTCAGTGTAGGCCCCCTTGACAAAGACCAAGTATCCTTTCGCGGGAACATTAATATTCAAGCTACCTCCAAAACTGTAGCCTTTTCGACTTACTCCATTGGCAATGGTGTTGCTATTAAGCCATAAGCTATAGTCCCCATTAATCCCAGGAATATTAACAGTCTGCTCTGATGTACTGGTGTTTAATACAACGACAACTTCGCTGCTACCCGATGAACGCTTGTAAGCAAGAATATACTTATTACCATCTGATGTTGTAAGAAAATCAACTTTCGGATTGTCAGCCTCTGTTTTCCCATCATGCAAAGCAACTTGAGTGTGTTTGATAGCAGCAAGAGTGCGCAAAGTGTTGAGCATCTTTGGATCAGACACCGTCCAGTCTATCTTGGTATCAAGAAAGTAGTTTAACGACTGATCACCTCCCGTTTCCTCACCATTATATATCATCGGCATACCATAGAGGGTATAGGTGAGAACCGTAAGAAGATATTTGTTCTGACCATATTTCTGGGTTAAGGTCTTCTTGTTGTAGTTATAGTTTTGATCATGATTCGTGAGATATACCATTCTTCCTGCGCCCATTGTGTAAGACTTGTTGAGGAAATTAGAAGCATAGGTCTTTAGCGCCGTAGCATATACACCTTTTGCACCGAAGTTATTCTGCAGATTCGTTTCCTGAAAACCCCATGCATAATCATAATCAAAGCCCGCCTGAAGCAGAGTGGCCTTGTCAGACATGTCGGCTTCTCCAAGCATGGTGATACTCTTACCGTTTTTATAGTTCTTCAGCATCGGAATCGTGTTCTGCCAATAACTTACAGGAATGGTAGGACTAGAGATATAATCACAACGGAAACCATCTACGTCTGTCTGATCAATCCAGAACTTCAAACAATCGTTCATGGCATTTACGAGATCACTATTGTAATAATTGAGTTGGTACACGTCACCATAATTGTTAGGATGCACCATTCTACCATTTACCTGAGTGAAATATTCAGGATGCGTAGAAACCCATGTCGCATTTGTAGCCATGTGGTTAGGCACCCAGTCAAGCCAAACCTTCATTCCCAATTTATGAGCAGCAGCCACATAGTTTTTAAGGTCATTGATGGTACCGTAAGAAGGATTGACAGCTGTAAAGTCAACAGCCGCATAAGGGCTGTTGATACCTCCGCCTCTTGGGTAGATGGGCATGAGCCATACAATATCAACTCCCGTTTTCTTCAGTTCCAACAGTTTTTCTTGTGCCGCCTTGAAGGTACCCTCCTTGGTATAAGATCCTACGTTAAGCTCGTATATCACCTGTTGGCCTGATCCATAAGTCTGTATATTGATTTTATCAATATAATCATCTGCAAACGTACTTTGTATGCAAAATATGATTAGAATAGCTGAGAGTAAATAACTTATATATCTCTTATTTATCATGATGGTAACTTTTTAACAAGGGTACCCTTTTCACAAAGGATACCCCTTTTGATAATTCAATAATCTTAATTTTAAAGCAAATATTTATCTTATTTTTTTCGCGTTAGCATCCGCAGAAATTTCCGTAACACCACTCGCTGTTATGTCCAGGTATACATCATGATCTATGGTGTAACTGAAATCAGAAAGTTGTGTTCCATTACCATTGTTGAAAATGAGATTCTGCTTCAAACCAGTGTTGGCATCACCCATATCAAAATAGGTATACTCAACACCATTGATGGTCTGAGTGCCTGTTGGCTCAGTACCGGGCCATGCGCCATTGAGGTCATTGACATCACCCCACTGATAGAGGTAAAGATTATCCCAACCTGTCTCATTCTTTACAAAAACGGTGAATCCATCGTGGACAGGCGCTGCATTGATTTCTTCTACACCAGCATCAGTAATCCTCAGGTATAGGTCATGGTCGATCGTATATGCGAAATCCTTAAGCTGTGTACCTTCTCCATTGTTGAAGATAAGGTTTTGGGCAAGTCCGCTATTTGCATCTCCCATATCAAAATAAGTATATGTAATGCCATCCTTCACCTCTGTGCCTGTAGGCGTGGCACCAGGCCATGCGCCATTGAGGTCATTGACAGCCCCCCATTGATAGAGGTACAGGCTATTCCACGATGTCTGGTTATCAACATATACCACGAAACCGTCGTGAACAGGTTCTTCAGGAGCAGGATCAAAGTAGGCTGCCCATTTGGAGATATACATATTGGTACGCGTGCCTACAGCCGGGTTCTCCGTTCTTGTGACATCGCCACCGAGAGAGGTCACCTCGTTGCGCTGCGTGGAATTGACAAAGTGATAGCCATCTGCAAGCGTCTTGCCGGAGACAAAAGTAGCAGGGTCTAAGTATATACCTCGCTTGCCAGTGATGTCATCACTCAGATTAAGCTTCCAAGTGGCATCACCTATCACACTCTCATCAGTCAGACCATTACAAGCACCGACAATGTATATATCATCAGAGGCATTGGTTGTTGAGGGAGGGATAACCTCTAACAAGATCTTGTCAGCTTTCAGTTCGAAGGCCGGTTTCTCATGGTCAAAAACGATATCCTCCGTATCACTGCAACTGCTCATCAAACCAGCAATGCACAAGAGAAGAGTCGTCAGACATAATATATTTTTTTTCATGATCAAGTTTTATTTATAGTTAGGATTCTGAATTAAACCTGGGTTAACTGACAGAGCAGACTGAGGCAACGGAAACCACTCATACTTGCGGTCACGCTTTGCCGGGAGATCGACACCCGTCTCAGAGGCTCTGCCAAAGAACCACCATTGACCCTGCGTAAATTTATCAAAACGACGGAGATCTGTGCGTCTACGACGCCCCTCACCGAGGAACTCCAATCCCCATTCTGAGAGCATCCAGTCAGTATCGAATTTGTCGAAGCCTGGTCCTGGCTGGCCTTTTACGATATTCCAGTCACTGGCACTATAATAGCGCTTGCGCACCTCATCAACGTATTTTTTTGCTTCTCCGCTATTGCCCTTACGCATCTCGCATTCAGCAACATTGAAGTAGGCCTCAGCGAGACGGAACTCTACTTCATTGATTTCCTTAAAGCCTTTGTCTCCTCCATTATCGTAAATGGGATATTTCACCAAACGGATACCCGAGTTTGTCTCTCCCCAACGTGGAGACATCACCGTTTCGAGGTTACGGCCCTTATTAAGGAAGGTACCTACTTGATCCACAAAGACCAGTGGTTGATCCTGTCGGTCTGCATCAGCTGTCATCACTGCACCGGTTCCATAATTTTCCTTCATGGCACCTTTAAGGAAGTTACCGCTCCACTGACCATTCTTATAAGTAAAGTTCTTCTTTCTTACATCTCTGTCATCGAGACGGTCCCATACGCCTCCAAGCTTGTCACCATAATCAGTGATAAAGCTTTTACCACCAGTATCTGTGCCTCCAGTAGGCAGAACGGTACCACTATTATCATGTGAGGGAGTCACGATACAGCAGTTCCATGCTCCTATGCCACCATACTGTGAGACATGAAAATACTTGTCATAATTGTACCACAGCATAGTCATGTCGCGCATATTGGTCCATGCGTTGGTAGCACCTTGCCCATCTTTACAGGCAAATGCAAAAATAATCTCAGGATCCGTCTCGTTATTGATATCAAAAATCTTACGATAATCACTCTCCAAACGATATGTGCCATAATCGCCGTTGATGATTTCCTTGCTGAGCTTCTCACATTCATCATAATGATCCTCACCGATGAAGACAGGTGCGTTGAGAAGCAGACGGGCTTTAAGCATACGGTTCATGCCCTGGTTGACACGTAAGCGGGTGGCATTGTCACCTTTTTCTTTTGGTAAAGCCTCAAGACTTTCATCTAACTCAGACGAGATGAAGTTGTAGATCTTCTTGCAACTGGTGTCCCAGTCTGCATCTGCCGTACCTGGTATGTTACTGTCTGATGATACGTTCAGAGGCAGGGCACCACCCCATATTTCAAACATATTGTAGTAGGCCCATGCTCTGAGTGTGCGTATCTCTGAAATATACATGTTCCGCTTCGCCTCTGACAGTCCGATATCACTTGGGTTGATTTTATCAAGATCACTAAGAATATTGTTAGCCAACCCCACCATCGGCCAACAATTGGTCCAAGCATCCTTGATGATTTTCGATTCAGAGGTCCAGGTCTGTGTAGAAAGCACATATTTTTCACCCTCATCGTATCCCCATTCACCTCCATTCCATATCCGCCATGCTATTTGGTCGGCAGGAAGTTCCTGAAGGAAATAGAAGCGCTCGGCAAAGCAGTTGCCAGCCTGATTATAGATGGTAGCTACCGCACCCTTGACGCTACTCTCGTTTTGGTAGAAAGTCTTTGCGTCAATACGGTCATAAACCTTTTCGTCCAAATCCGTACATGATGTGGAAGCAAGGAAAAGGCCTAAGATTGAAGCCATTATTAATATATTTTTTCTTTTCATTGTCGTATCGATTAAGATTGTTGCAACATTATAACAGAATCATAGTTTTAGCGTAACGCCAAGGCTTACCTGCGTAGCGGTTGGATAGGCGCTGTTGCTATCAACACCAGGGGTAATCCCTGTCTGCGTGACGATAGAAGGATCGTTGCCAGAATAGCCTGTGAGCGTGAAAAGGTTCTTTGCGGCAAGATATACACGCAGACTCTTCACATACTTCTGGCTCTTCGGTGTGAAATTATAACCTATAGTGACATTGTCAAGCTTGAAATAGCTGCCATCCTCAAGGAAGAAGGAAGAGATGACACCACCGCCTGACTTCACATCCTTGTCGTCAAGATATGCACTACGGAGCACATTATCGGTGCCACAAAGCTGAAGGCCCATGCCATATTTACGCATGTTGAAGATATCAAAACCAAAGGCGCCTCTGAAAAGCATACTCAGGTCAAACTGTTTATACCGGATGTAGTTGCTCCAAGAGAGAAAATGGCTTGGGGCACCATTACCTATATATCTCTTGTCGGATGCATCTACATTGGTAGTGAGCACCTTCTCATTATTCTTGTTGTAAACAAGCATATTCCCCTGTTCATCGTGGCCTGCATACTCGTAGCCCCAGAACTGACCTACCTTGCCCCCTTCCTGAACACGGAAGAAGTATTCGCTGGTGCCCACACCAGGCTTCTGATAGAGATCAATGTAACTGGCTTTATAGATATCATTCGATAACTTGATAAACTTGGTCGTTCCGTAAGAGTAGTTAATACCTGTTGTCCAGCTCCATTCCTTTGATTTCACCGCATCATAAGTCAGGCTAAGCTCTATACCCGTATTTTTTGTGGTGCCCACATTAACAAGTATGCTGGACCACACATATGGAGGCTGTGGAGCTGTATAGTTGTAGAGCAGATCCTCTGATCGGCGGTCAAAATATTCGATACTACCACGCAGACGGCTCTTGAGCATCTCAAAGTCAACACCAATATTGAAAGCCTTACTCTTTTCCCATCCTAAAGATGGGTTAGCATTAGCCGACGGTGCATAGCCGGTCACCCACTGTCCATCCATAAGATAGGCACCATTGGATGTGTAAGTTGGAGAAGACTGATATGCATCAAAATCACTTCGACCTGTTATACCATAAGAAAAGCGCGGTTTCAAGCTCTGGAAAGTATTGCGCATTATTTCCAGTCCAGGGGTCTCCGTGACCTCCCAAGCTAATGACACTGCTGGGAAATTGCCCCATTTTTTGTTGGTGCCAAATTTTGAAGATCCCTCATGCCTCAACGATACGGAAGTATAGAGCATATCCCGCCAATTGTAGTTCACACGGCCAAAAAAACCTATAAGCGTTGACTCCGACCGACCGGCATAAAGATTTGCAGTACCGTCCTTAAGTCCTGTTCCACTGCCAATGCCATGATAGGTTGTGGTGTCGTATGTGAAGTTTTCATTATATTCATAGGTCTGCTCCCATGAAGAGCGCTCCCAAGAGTAACCTCCCACAAACTTTATCTCATGCTGGGGAATGGTCCATGTATAGTTGACAAGCCACTCAGCACGATTGGTCCACCACTTCTGATAGTGAATATTTGCCTCACCCTGTTTGCCGTCCCAATAACTTTGTGATGACCAAGTAGGAGTATACCAATTCGACTTATAATCATTATATTGCAAAGAATAGACAATAGAGGTGTTGAGGTTATGATGGTCAAGCATCAAAATATTCCACTGGGCAGTAGCATTCCCCAGGAGATATATTCTGTCTCCGTTGCTTGTGTTGCCACGCAGGACACTCACGGGATTGCGCACGTCGGTAGGAGATGTCGGCTGATAATAGCTCCCGTCTGCATTATATATGGGCAGAGTAGGATTAAGCGTCAACGCAGTATCAAACATGCCATCATCACCATAAACCTCATGGACTTTACGGAGAGACAGGGAGGAATTAACTTTCAGTCTGTTCTGCAGTACCCTTTGTTCAAGAACAAATCTGCCACCATACTCCTCGCGTTTGGAGGCGATATCCAGACCGTTGGCCTTCTTATAGTTCAGGCTCGCACCATAATATCCATTTTTGTTGGAACCATCAATAGATAAATATTGATTGACATTGTATGACGACGAACGCGTAATCTCATCATACCAGTTCGTGTCGTACCCGAAATCGTTTCCACGCATGGAGCGACGGAACTCATCCGCTGACAATACGTCTGGATGTGGCTTAGCAAAGTTGAGAGCGGCCCAACTATCATAGGTTATATTTGTTCGCCCTTGATTGTCACTGCCATGCTTAGTAGTAATGAGTATAACACCATTTGCTCCACGCGTGCCGTAGATAGCAGCAGAGCCAGCATCCTTTAATACTGTGATGGACTCAACATCCTGAGTGGAAATATTGCGGAGATCACCCCCGGGGATGCCATCTATGACGATTAAAGGTCCGTTGCCCGCTTGAAGAGACGAGGCGCCACGCACCTGAATAGAGGACAGCGCATTAGGATTGGCATCGGCCGTGGCACTGACATTAAGACCTGCCACCTTGCCGCTGATAAGTTCCATAGGGTCTGTCACCGCTCCTTGATTGAATTGTGACTTGTCGACCTGTACTATACTGCTGGATATCTCCTTCTTTGCAAGTGAACCGTAGCCCACTACGACGATTTCGTCCAATTGTGAGTTACTTTCCTTTAGAACAACATTCATGCCATCTCGGGCTGTGATGTCCTCCGTGTTGAAACCCACATACGAGATTCGAAGCTTTGCGCCAGGTCTAACATTAATTGTAAAGTTACCATCAATGTCTGTGACTGTTCCTTTTGACTGTCCATCCACAATGACGGTAGCTCCAATAACAGGCTCTCCCGCTTGATCTTTTACGGTGCCTCTTAATCCCTGCGCTGAAAGGTTGAGCGACAAGGCTGTGAAGGTGGCAATGGCGGCCATCGTCTTCACAAATTGCGATTGGCATTTCATATAACTGTACTTTTTGATAAATTGATGAAAGGAAAGAAGGTTTACTTCTTTGTCTACAAAATTAGTATATGAAATGCACGCCTACAAGAGGATCAAGTCAAAATCTAAATATTCACATATATTACTTATCTAATTATCAAATAGTTACCATCAACTTCACGTGTTAAAAATCTAAATCTGGACTAAAGCATCATCACTCTATTTTCGAATGAATCTTTATCAAGAGCCTTTGCTTTCATTTTGCTGCGATAGGTATACACGGTTGTTATGCTGGAGCGCAGAATTGCGGCAATGGCATTGTTATCAGTGATACCCAAACGGAGTAAAGCAAGAATACGAAGCTCTGTATTCAACAATCCATCTTTGATTTTAATCTGGTTTTCTGGATTCAGTAGTGAATTGATCGTTTGGGGGAAGTGTGGGAATATATTGAGGAAAGCCTCGTCAAAATTCTTGTAGAACAATTTCACGTCCTGTGCCAGACCGCTGTTCGACTTTATCATGGCAAAGAGGTCTGATAGTTTATTCTCTCTGGCAAGCCTGTTAGCAAATCTACGTCTCTCTTCATGTCGGTCGATCAGTTCAGAAGCCAATTGCAGGAATCGGCCTATATATTGCTCTTTTATTTTGCTTTTCTCATTTACTATCTTATTAGCCTCAGTTAATTGTATGACGGTATCATGCAATCTTTTATTCATCTTTTCTACCATCTGCGTGGATTTATGATAGCTGAGGATGAAACGCGTCAATAATATTAATGCTATAAGGAAAAGTATTGATATGATTGAAATGATAACTGTGATGATAGAGAGTCGACGCTGGTTATGATGTTGGTAGATCTGATATGCCTCTACAATCTTCGGCATGATACGCACGATTTGCATGTTTCGTAATCGCGTACCATAGAATTGTGCGTCATTAATTGACACATTAATATATTTATAAGCTCTATTAAGATCTCCCTCCTCCATCAGCATCGTAGCCAACTCTCTAAGGGAATTGTTCTCCATGACAGCTCCTTTCAAATCACTCATTGCACTAAGAATAAGGTATTTTTTACGATTTTGTCGGTCGTTGAGTCCACTATAGAAAAAAGCTAAGTCACTTGTGACGATGCTATAGTCACGACTCCCCATTTTGAGCTTACTCTTGGCTAAGAATCGGGTCATCATGTCTATTGATCGCTTTACCTGATGGTTATTGAAAAGATAGTTAGCTATATTTGTTGCACCTGTCACCTCATTTGGTGATGATACACTAAGCGCCAGCCTCCGCCCTTCTTGAGCCTCTCTAACGTTTATGTCATGAAAAGGCGTGCCCTCAGTAAATTCAGCGCCAAAAACATGGAGATCACTATAACAAACATAATATGCCAAACTGTCTTCTCGAGTTTCAATAGATTCCTTATGTATCGTAGATAAGCTACTCTCTGCAAGATCAAAGAGTGCCATAAGACTAAGAAGATGTACACGTTCCAGTGTACTATGATTATAGGCTTTCCACCATTTTCTTCTTTTAGCTAACTCCATATTCTTGGTAGCATAGTAGTAGGCAGAATCGCATTTAAACGCCATATACTCTTGATACAAAGTTTCGTTAATGTCATATATTTGTTTATCTGTAAGATTTTTTACACGGAATCGATCCTTTATAAGTTGTATACGCTGCTCCTTCGCCCTAATAATTGTAGATTGATCTTCTATTAGATTGTCAAGTTGTTGCAACATTTCTTTTTCGTCTTGAGCCAAGCATAACTTAGAAAAAGAAAAAAGAAAAAGTAGACAGAGAATAACGCGACACATATATAAGGATGTGTCGGTCGATACTTTTCTGAATTTTAAATTGAGAGTCGTTTTTACTATCATTGTTCAATCCAATACTTTATAAATTAGGGAATAAAGATTTGTTCAACGTAAATCCTTACTATATTAGTCTTTAGTATTTAATATCATCCTCAGAGCAGCAAAAGTTGTCCGAGGTCTATTCATGTCGAAAAACTTGACTTAGCTGTGTAAAAATTTACCAGCAATTCATCAACATGTCATGGCAAAGGTAGTAATAAAATCCAAGAAATAGTTTCCTTTACGCGGATTTTTTTGCGCTACGGAACTTTTTGATTACCATCCCCCCCGCGGGCATCAGTCTGTTTCTGCCGGATACGACTCAACGAAATTATCTTTGTATGAAATGAACATAAAGCGCTAAGAGAAATCTAGATTGTTTTTGTTTTTTTTGAAATAGCGACGATATAACCAATTAAATATCAAGCACTAACATAGAACTACACTTTGATTTTTATTATATGTGATTGTAACTAATACTACAAAACACTAATTTTGTAATCAAAATCATAATACCAATCATCGGTAATAATTACATTATAAACTAAAAAAAACTAATAATACAGATCATTTATGAAGAGACTATTTGTTCTTTTTACAGTCATTCTTGTAACTGTATCAGCATTAGCCAATCGAAGCTTCAATGGTACGGAGGTATTGTACCTCAATGCCGGAGCAGTAAGCTGGTGGCAGAACGGCGGCGCCGTTCAGCGTGCCTCATTCGATGGAGGCGAATTCGTAATCGGGGTGCCTGCTGCCGACCCATCCAAGGTGGCTTTCACCGTACCTGCCGGTTCCTATAAGACAGTTGTTTTCTCTCGTGCTTCAAGTGCTACAGCCACTGCCTGGAATAGTACCGGTGAAATACCACTCGACGGGACTACAGAGAACATGATTAACACCTTTGCTGAGAACTCCAGCGCTGTGACATGGGCACACTACGATGGCAAGGGTATAGAGAAGCCCGCATGTCCCGATGAACTGTATATAATAGGTAATATAAAAGATGTGGGGTGGACGCCTGGCTCAGGCATCAAACTGACCAAGCAGGGACAGGTGTTCACTTCTGGCGAGATAGAGTTCGTTGCCGAAGGTAGTAACACGACATGCTACTTCTGCTTCACCTCTACCAGCTCCACCGACTGGAATGACGTCAACGCCAACCGCTATGGTACAAGCAGCACCATCACGGCTGATGGAGCTGTTGACCTTTCTTATCCAGGTGAAAAGAATGCTACTATTGCTCCGGGGGTATATGTCATTACCGTTGACTGGGAGACAATGAAGGTTACAGCCGAGAAGAAAGAAGAGACGCACGAAATGGTTGGTACAGTTCTCTGGCCTTCGAACGCTGTGCTGCCTACATCCATTCCGGAGAGCGTGCGCATATTGAGTCTGAACAACTCACTCATTCACTACCAGACCGAGTGGCAGGACGACATTTTCAACCAGATGGCGGCTGCCATGGGGAAGGACGCTATCTGGACAGCACACACCAACCTTGGAAAGTCGCTTAAATACCACTATGACGAGGGTGAGGGACTGATGGCAGAAACAGGTCTGCCCAGTGCCCGCAAACTCATACGTGATAATGCTTATACACATATCATTCTTCAGGACAGACAGCCAAGCCTCTTACCAACACTAAGGGCTTCCACGAAAGTGTCGCTGCCTGGGTGAAGTATATCCGTGAGGAGGGAGCCAACCCGTCGGCAGTAATCATTCTGCCCGTAAACTGGGCTTATGGCAGCAGCACAGCCTTTGCTGCTGAGAATGCAAAACTTAAAAAAATATATCTTGACATCGCTCAGGAGTTTGGACTTGTACTCGCGCCAGTAGGAGTGGCTTACGACATTGCCGCAGCGACAGAAGGCACAGCCGTATTGACTAATGGTGGTAAATGGTTCAAGGACGATCGTCACCCTACACAGATGACAACCTATTTAGGCGCTTGTCTTGAGTATGCCACTATTTTTGGTGTTGACCCGACTACCATCAATTGGTCTCCAACAACCGTCAGCAGCGAAGATGCGGCAAAGATGCGTGCTTATGCCAAACAGGCCCTTGAGGCTACGAATCAGCCTGTTGATGTTCGTAAGAAGAGCATACGCTTTGAACTTCGCCAGATAGACACAGATGGACTTTCTGTAGGTAAGGCTGAAGGTGCCATCAGTGGCAATGAGGTTACGGCTGATACATTCCAGGCCACTGCTGCCGGCTCTTACACCGTCAAGGCTGTCAGTGGAGAGCAAGATTTCTCTTCTACTGTTGTTATTCAGGATATGCAGGCTACCGTTGAGAAGCTGCCGTCTATCAAGGTGAATGAAGAGAACTGGGTCATTGCAGAGGACTTCAATGGCATGGCCTATCCTGCAGCTGATGCTACTGCTGTATCAAATAAGAATGGTGTCTATGGTGAAAACTATGACCTTCCCGAGGCTTGGCGCATAGAGCGTAATCAGGTTGGTCCCCGTACCATTGGGGCTTATCGTGATGCCTCTTTGCAAGCTCAGTATGCCGGTGGTGTAAACTTGCCTGCAAACGCCTCTAATGGCACCTGGAATCTTGGTACTAACGGAGACAATGACCGTGCGCTGGGTGGTATGACCACAGGGATAGAAAACGGTGCCCGTACCATCAATGTGATGGTTCATCTGGAGAATAATGGCAAGAAAGACTTCGAGACGATAAAGGTACAGTATGATATCGAAAAGTTTCGCGAGGGTTCCAATGCTAACGAGTTTTATGTAAAGTTATTTACTTCGCCTAATGGCGCTACCTGGACAGAGGCGGGTGAAGAATTCACCTGGCTTAACCCTAAAGGCACCGCACAGACAGGTTTTGCTACTGTCCCAGGCTTCTCTCACTCTGTAAGCGGGGAAATGAAACATGTTTTTGAGGCTGGTACCGACCTCTATCTCTGTTGGTCCATCTCTACCAGTGCCGGTAACAACTGTGCATCGGCTCCTTGTCTGGCCGTAGACAATATTAGGCTTGAGTTCATTCCTGCTCCAATTCCCGAGGCTTCCCACTATCTCTATGTCGACGATCAGACAGGCTGGACGACTTTGGGTGTATATGCCTACGGAACATCTGAGCTCTACGGTAGTTGGCCAGGTCAGGCCATGATCTCTACCAAGAAAGTTGATAATATAATATATAAGGTATACCCATTCGACATAACCGAGGATGCTCCCTACAAGCTCATCTTCAACAACTGGAACGATGGCTCGCAGGCACCTGATTTTACGGTTACCGAGGCGCGAGACTACTATCTCACCGTTACACCCACATCTGTGATAGAAAATAACACGACCAATGGGATCTCCTTTATCAATGCAAGACCTGCAGGAAACAGGAAATACGTGCAGGATGGCAAGCTTTACATCGTACGCAACGGTATCATATACAATGCTGCTGGTATAAGAACCGAGAACAAGCGATAATATACCCACATTCAAAATGCGTCCTTACTTCTGCGACAATTGATAAGAAAAATAGCGCGGCAATGGTGGAGGTATCAGGGAATATTGATGACTTTGCAACAGCAAAGGAAACTTGCAACAACAAATATGATATTTATGAGACGAACGGCATTATCTCTTCTTGTGGCGGCAACAGCCCTTTGTCCCCATGCCTCCGACGACTTGCGCATGGTGGTGGGCACGTATACCGATACCGGTTGCCGGTAGCGATGGTATCTACACTTATGTATTCAACCAGCAGACCGGCAGCGCGCATGTTCTTGACTCTCTATCCCTTCAAGCCCCGTCCTACCTCACGATAACACGCGATGGCAGAATACTCTATGCTGTGAGCGAGCGTCCCGACAGCACAGCGTCACTGTCTGCTATCCGTTTGAACGCCCTCACAGGTCATATGACGTTAGTCAATACGCTGCCCACAGGAGGTGCCCGACCCCTGCTATGTAGAGACACGTGGCAAGATAGCCCTGACAGCCAACTACACCGGAGGCAGCAACGTCATAGAGGTCTACCGCCGCGACCCCGTCTCGGGTTCGCTGACGTTGACATCACGCCTAACAGTCAAGAAACCTGTATGCATCCAGTTCGTAACCACTGCGCAGTGAGCAGGCAGCAAGTCTGCTGTCAGCAGATGACACAAAGGAAAACCTTAAAAACAGGCTTGCGCGGTACTCTCCTAAGTCCTATCTCCTAACTCCTAACTTCTTTCAGGCCTGTTTTCAAGGTTTTTCTTGCTGTGATGCAAGCCTGAGGAACGAAGGCTGTTTCTTCTCCGGCTCCGGCTTGCCGAAGCTTGCTTCGGAGCAAGCCGGGGGCGGAGAAGAAACAATGGGCGCAGCCCTTGCGTCAAAGCAAGGGTTTTATTGTTTTTGGTCAGGAAAAGAATGCGAATGATTAAACATGGGTGACGCATTGACGAAGTCAGGAATAAATTTCTATTATCTTGACTTATTGTCAAAATTAGCCATTTGTTTCGATATTTGCAAATAATAGTCAGTTTTTTGTAAATGTCGTTAGCCCATAATCCACTAATTTTGCAGCACGGTAATTGATATAAATCAACGCACAGAATCATACATCACAAGATATGGCAACAACACTGATCCTCCTTGAGCTCGCTATCGTCATCGCTCTGATCTTCATCGGGGCGCGCGTGGGCGGCATTGGCTTGGGCATCTACGGCATGCTCGGTGTCTTCATCCTTGTCTATGGCTTCCATCTCACGCCGGGCAAGGCTCCTATTGATGTGATGATGATCATCCTTGCTGTCATCACGGCTTCCGCCGCCCTCCAGGCATCCGGCGGACTGGAGTATCTCGTGGGTCTTGCTGCCAAGTTTCTGCGCAACCACCCCGACCACATCACCTATTACGGTCCGCTCTGCACCTGGCTCTTCTGCATCGTTGCCGGTACGGCTCACACAAGCTATTCGCTCTTGCCGATTATCAGTGAGATAGCCCAGGCGAACAAGATCCGTCCCGAGCGCCCGGTGAGTCTCGCCACCATCGCTGCCTCCTTAGGCATCACGGGCAGTCCGGTGTCGGCAGCCACGGCAGCTATCATCTCTCAGGATCTGCTGGGCGGGAAAGGCATAGAGCTCGGCACCGTCCTCATCGTGTGCATCCCCGCAAGCATCATCGCCATCGTTGTGGCTGCTTTCATAGAGAACCACGTAGGCAAAGCGCTTGTCGATGATCCCGAATACCAGCGGCGTGTCCAGGCCGGGCTCATCAACCCCGAAGCCGACGCCAAGAACCTGGAGCAGGCAGAGACACAGCCCAACCCCCATGCCAAGCATGCGGTGTGGGCGTTTCTCTTGGGTGTCGCCGTGGTCGTACTCTTCGGCTTCATGCCCAGCCTGCGGCCGGAGGGGTGCACGATGTCGGAGACCATCGAGATGGTGATGATGAGCGATGCCATCCTCATCATCCTCGTGGGAAAGACGGATGTGAAAGACGTCCCCAAGGGCAACATCTTCTCTGCCGGCATCAATGCCGTGGTCTCTATCTTCGGCATAGCCTGGATGGGCTCCACGTTTTACACCGGCAATGCCGGAGCCATCAACGACGCGCTCTCGGGCATGGTGGCAGCGGCTCCGCTGCTCTTTGCCGTAGCGCTCTTCCTGCTCAGCATCATGCTCTTCTCGCAGGCAGCGACCGTCACGACGCTCTATCCCGTGGGCATCGCCTTAGGCATCTCTCCCCTGCTGCTCGTGGCGATGTTCCCCGCCGTCAATGGCTATTTCTTCCTGCCCAACTACCCCACCGAGGTGGCAGCCTTGGGCTTCGACCGCACGGGGACGACACATGTAGGCAGATATGTCATCAACCACTCGTTCCAGCTCCCCGGCTTCGTCACGACCATCGTCGCCATAGGCGTCGGCTACTGCATCACACTGCTCCTCTGAGGACAAGACAGGTCTCTTTTCAGACAAAACAAATAATAACCCTATAACTCTCACGACTATGAAAAAGAAAGCATTGTTTCTTTCGGTATTGTTCGTACTGATCTCTGTTGTCTCCGTCTTTGCCAAGCCGAAGATCCGCATCATCGCCACCGGTGGCACCATCGCGGGCGTGAGCCAGAGCGCCACCTCCTCGGCTTACGGTGCCGGACAGGTAGGCATCCAGACCCTTATCGCTGCCGTGCCGCAGATCAAAGACTTAGCTGAGGTCAGCGGCGAGCAGCTCGTCAACATCGGGTCGCAGGACATGAACGACGCCGTGTGGCTCAAACTCGCCAAGCGTATCAACGAGCTGCTCAACAACGAGGGCTACGACGGCGTGCTCGTCACACACGGAACCGACACGATGGAAGAGACAGCTTACTTCCTCTCCCTCACCGTGCACAGCGACAAGCCTGTGGTGCTCGTCGGCTCCATGCGCCCCTCCACGGCAATCTCCGCCGATGGACCAGCCAATATCTACAACGGTGTGGCAACGCTCGTCGACGCCGCCTCGAAAGGTCATGGCGTGATGGTCTGCATGAACAACGAGCTCTTCGATGCCAAGTCGGTCATCAAGACACATACCACGGACGTCGCCACGTTCCAGGGCGGCCGTTTTGGTGAGCTCGGTTATGTCTACAACGGCAAGCCCGTCTACCTCCGTAAGACCGTGTTCAAGCAGGGGGCCGACTCCGAGTTCAATGTCGAGAACCTCACCGAGCTGCCGAAGGTCGGCATCGTCTACGGCTATGCCAACTGCTCACCGCTGCCCATGCAGGCTTTTGTCAATGCCAAGTTCGACGGCATCGTGCTCGCCGGCGTCGGTGACGGCAACTTCTATAAGGATGTGTTCGATGTAGCGCTCCAGGCCCGGAAGCAGGGTATCCAGATCGTACGCTCCAGCCGTGTGCCTTACGGACCGACCAACCTCAACGGGGAGGTCGACGATGCCAAATATCAGTTTATCGCCTCGCTGAACCTTAATCCGCAGAAGGCACGCGTCCTCCTCATGCTCGCCCTCACAAAGACCAAAGACTGGCAGAAGATCCAGCAATACTTTGAGGAGTATTAAGCGGGAAGTGTGTTAAGCGACTTGAAATAACCAATAAAACAGGAGATTGCTATGAAGAAGAATATAATCCTTGCTATGGCACTGAGCCTGCCGCTCGCGGGCTTCGCGCAAGGCAACAACACCGGGATGGGGGGCAACGACGGCAATTATGAGAGCCTGGCCCACCGCGTGTTCAACCTCGAGAAGAAAACAGATGCGTTCAACGTCTATTTCAACTATGCCTCGAGCTTTCAGGAATATGACGACGGCAACGCCTGGACCTCTTCGTTCAAGAACAAGCAGGCACGCATCGAGATCAAAGGAAACATCACCGACAAGCTCTCCTACCGCTTCCGTCACCGCCTGAACAAGAACAACACGGCGCAGAGCGAAGACAACTTCGCCAAGGCAACGGACATCCTCATGGTTGGATACCAGTTCACTCCGAAGCTCGGCGTACAGGCGGGTAAGATGTGTCAGAACTGGGGCGGCTTTGAGTTCGACGAGAACCCGATGTACATCTATCAGTATTCGGACATGGTCGACTACATGGACAACTTCATGGCTGGTGTCAACGTCTCCTACAAACCCGTGCCTACCCAGGAGATAGCCGTCAACATCACCGACGCCTACAACAATAAGTTCGCCGATGAGTATGGTGCTGGCGCCACGTCGTTAGAGGCCAATAGCGTGCGGCACTTGGAGAGTTCGAACCATCCGTTGACATACATCGGACTGTGGGCAGGCAGCTTCCTCGACGGCAAGCTGCAGACACGCTGGTCCTACGGCATACAAACCCAGGCTAAGCATAAATACAGTCGCATGATCGTCCTCGGACAGAAGCTCAACCTCCCGAAGGTGCAGTGGTACTTCGACTACATGGGTGCCTTCGACGGCCTCGACCGCCTCAGGATAGCCTCGTCGGAGGGCAGCGCCTTCCTCGGAGCGGGCAACTATTTCAGCGACGTGCATTACAACTCATTCATCACCAAGCTCAACTGGCAGTTTGCGCCACAGTGGAACCTCATGCTCAAAGGCACCTATGAGACAGCGAGCGTGACGAAAGTGGCGGAATGGAAAAACTACCGCAAGTCGATGATGTATCTCGCCAGCGTGGAGTACTATCCCGTGAAGTCGCAGGACTTCCGCGTGTTCCTCGCCTACCTCGGACGGCATTACAACTACAGCGACAAGGTGGCGAGCTACGGCCTCAGCGACCACAGCACCAACCGTATCGAGCTCGGCTTCATGTATAGAATCAAAGCATTCTGATGCTTATAGAACAATAACCATTCAGACTTCAAAAAAATAAAAAACATATCATGGAAGAAAAGAAGTATCGTATTGAATCAGACCTCTTGGGCGAGCTCAAGGTGCCCGCAGAGGCTTATTATGGTGTACAGACGCAGCGTGCGCTGAACAACTACCATATCTCCCGCAAGCGCATGCGCGACTATCCCGACTATGTCATCGCCATCGCTTACGTCAAGCTGGCTGCCATCCAGACCAACCATGCCCTGGGCGTCATCAACGACGAGATCAGCGGGGCTATCGAGCAGGCTTGTAAGGAGATCATCGACGGCAAGCTGCACGACCAGTTCCCCGTGGACATGATGCAGGGCGGTGCCGGCACCTCAGTGAACATGAACGCCAACGAGGTCATCGCCAACCGGGCACTGGAGATCATGGGGCACCAGAAAGGCGAATACCAGTATTGCTACCCCAACGACCATGTCAACTGCGGACAGTCGACGAACGACGTCTACCCGACGACGATCCGCCTCGCTGTCATCCGGTTCAACAAGGCACTCGTAGCCAGTCTCACAGGCCTCATCAGTGCCCTACGCTACAAAGCCGACGACTTTAAGGACGCTATCAAGATGGGGCGCACCCAGCTGCAGGATGCCGTGCCTATGACCTTCGGACAGGAGTTTAACGCTTATGCCGACAACCTCGAGGAGGAACTCCTCAACCTCGAGCGCAACATCAAACTGCTCCATGAGATCAACATGGGCGGCACCGCTATCGGAACGGGCCTCAATGCCGTACCGGGCTTTGCCAAGCTCTGCGCCGCCAACCTCAGCCGACTGACGGGTGAGAACTTCATCTCTTCGCCCGACCTCGTGGAGGCAACGCCCGACACCGGTGCTTACGTGAGCTACTCGTCGGCCCTGAAGCGGCTTGCCGTCAAACTGTCGAAGTTCTGCAACGACCTTCGCCTCATGGCATCGGGTCCGCGCTGCGGCCTGCATGAGATCAACCTCCCCGCCATGGCACCGGGCTCCAGCATCATGCCGGGCAAGGTCAACCCCGTCATCCCCGAGGTCGTCAACCAGACCTGCTTCAAAGTCATCGGTAACGACACGACCATCACCTTCGCCGCTGAAGCCGGACAACTGGAGCTGAACGTCATGGAACCCGTCATCACGGAGAGCCTCTTCGAGAGCGAGATATGGCTGACCAACGCCATCGACACCCTGACAGAGAAGTGTATCCTCGGCATCACCATCAACAAGGAGCACACCTACGACATGGTGAAACACTCCATCGGCATCGTCACAGCCCTCAACCCGTACATCGGCTACAAGAACTCGACGAAGTGTGCCAAGGAAGCCTTCCAGACCGGCAAATCGGTCTATGATGTCGTGTTGGAGAAGGGACTGATGACCAAGGACGAGCTCGACGAGGCCCTTGACCCGAAGAACATGCTCCAAGGACATAAGTTCTCGTACAAGAACCGCGATCCGGAGAAATAAGGCGTCAAACACCTGAAAGTGAAGGGTGTGTTTGTGATATTATCATAGTTCTTTGTACCTTTGCATGGTAAAAACGAATTTGCCATGCAACCGCAAAGAAATCATTCTAAGTCAGTCCTGCGCACCATCCGCGACTACGCCATCATCACCGTGGCGATGCTCATGGGCGTGATAGGACTGAACCTTTTCCTCGTGCCCAACCATATCACGATGGGTGGCACGATGGGTATTGCAGAGATTGTGTACTGGGGCAGTGGCATTCCTACCCAGTACACTTATTTTGTTATTAATGCCGCCCTCCTCATGGCAGCCCTGACAGTTCTCGGCTGGCGTTTCTGCATCAAGACGATCTACGCCGTAGTGGTGTTCACCATCGCTTCCACGGTCTTTCAGCTGCTTGGCGGCATGAACACGCACCTGCTCGCCGACCAGAAGTTTATGGCGTGCATCGTCGGCGGCGTGTTCATGGGCACGAGTGTAGGCCTCGGCCTCTCGGCGGGCGGCAGCACAGGCGGCTCCGATGTCGTGGCAGCCATGGTGCACAAGTACCGCGACGTATCCTTAGGACATATCATCCTCTTCTGCGACCTGACAATCATCACCTCGAGCTATGTCGTGCTGCGCGACTGGGAGAAGGTGCTCTACGGCTACGTGCTGCTCTTCATCGTCTCGTTCTGCGTCGACTACATCGTCAACTCCCTCCACCGCTCTGTACAGTTCTTTATCATCTCCGAGAAATGGGAGGAGATCGGCGAGGCCATCAACAAGATCGCCGACCGCGGCTGTTCCACGCTCAACGGCAACGGGTTCTATTCGAAACGGCCCATCAAGGTCCTGTTCTGCCTCGCCAAGAAGAGCGAGTCGTCGGTGATCTTCGACCTCATCGACGAGATAGACCCCGAGGCGTTCGTGGCTCAGAGCCCCGTCATCGGTGTCTACGGCCAGGGCTTCGACCACGTGAAAGCAAGGAAGAAGATCAGCCTCGAAGAGATTAAAAAAGAGATCAAGGCGTGAAAGATTAAGACGTAATCATGCATTATCTGCGTATTATTCTGTAATTTTGCACGTGAAAAAGGAATAGAATATAAACGTTTATATAAAATATGGCATTAAAATGTGGTATCGTGGGATTGCCGAATGTAGGCAAGTCCACGCTTTTCAACTGTCTGTCGAGCGCTAAGGCACAGGCAGCCAACTTCCCTTTCTGTACGATTGAACCGAACCTCGGTGTCATCACCGTTCCCGACGAGCGTCTGACGAAGCTTGCCGAGATCGTGCATCCGGGACGTATCGTGCCCGCCACCTGTGAGATCGTGGATATCGCCGGACTGGTGAAGGGTGCCTCCAAGGGCGAGGGCCTGGGCAACAAGTTCCTCGGCAACATCCGTGAGTGCGACGCGATCATCCACGTCATCCGCTGCTTCGACGACGACAATGTGGTGCGTGAGGGCGGCGCCCCCGTAGACCCCGCTGCCGACAAGGACATCATCGACACGGAGCTGCAGCTCAAGGATCTCGAGACCATCGAGGGCCAGCTCTCGAAGCAGGAGAAGATCGCTGCCACAGGCAACAAAGACGCCAAGGTGCTCGTCGAGGTGCTCCACGCCTACAAGGAGGTGCTCGACCGCGGGGAGAACGCACGCGTCGTGACCTTCGACACGAAGGAGGAGCAGAAGGCGGCGCACGACCTCTTCCTGCTCACCACCAAGCCCGTGCTCTACGTCTGCAACGTCGACGAGGCAAGTGCCAAGACGGGTAACAAATACAGCAAGATCGTGGAGGACATCGCTGCCAAGGAAGGGGCTGAAGCTATGGTCATCGCTGCCAAGACCGAAGAGGACATCGCCTCCCTCGACACCTACGAGGAGAAGAAGCTGTTCCTTGACGACCTCGGACTGGAGGAGAGCGGCGTGAACCGACTCATCAAGAAAGCCTACCATCTGCTCAACCTCCAGACCTTCATCACCGCCGGTGAGATGGAAGTCAAGGCCTGGACCTTCCACAAAGGCTGGAAAGCACCACAGTGCGCCGGCGTCATCCATACCGACTTTGAGAAAGGTTTCATCCGTGCCGAGGTCATCAAGTACGACGACTATATCCAATACAAGTCGGAGGCGGCCGTGAAGGAAGCCGGCAAGCTCTATATTGAAGGCAAGGACTATGAGGTGCAGGACGGCGACATCATGCACTTCCGGTTTAATGTATAATACATCATGATACAGAACCTGCTCTATATCGTTTGGGATCCCTCAGAAGTGATCTTCCACATCGGGTCTTTCGGCGTACGGTGGTATGCCATGTGCTGGCTCGTGGGCCTGCTCCTGGGCACACTGCTCATGGCGAAGCTCTACAAAGATGAGAAGATCCCGGACGAGAAGTTCGACCCGCTCTTCATGTACATCTTCATCAGTGTGCTCATCGGCGCGCGCCTCGGCCACTGCCTCTTCTACCAGCCCGACTATTTTCTCTCCTCGGGCAAGCACATCGTGGAGATGCTCCTCCCGATCCATTTCATGGCTGACGGCTCGTGGAAGTTCACCGGCTATGAGGGTCTCGCCTCCCACGGAGGCGTCATCGGCATGATCATCGCCATCTTCATCTACGCCCACCGCAACAAAGTCAACGTGTGGACCGTGTTCGACAACATGGGTATCTGCTCATGCATCACGGCGACATTCATTCGCCTGGGCAACCTCATGAACTCGGAGATCATCGGTAAGGTCACCGACGTGCCCTGGGCGTTCATCTTCGAGAAAGTCGACCAGTACCCACGCCATCCGGGGCAACTCTATGAGGCTATCTCCTACGCCATCTTCTTCTTCATCATCTATGCGCTCTACAAGAAGCATCCGGAGAAGGTAGGCACCGGATTCTTTGTCGGGCTCTGCCTGACGCTCGTCTTCACGGCGCGTTTCTTCATCGAGTTCGTCAAAGACATACAGGAGCCCTTTGAGGCGGGCCTGCCGCTCGACATGGGACAGCTCCTCTCCATCCCTATCATCGCCATCGGCATCGCCTGCATGGTGGGAGGCAAATGGATGAAGAAACTTGGCGCCAAGGTCAACGACCGGTAAACTCAGTGCCAACGGCTAAACACGCAACCGTGTGGACAAAGCATTAATCATCAAGAAAGGTGGCATATGGGATCTGTATGCCATCGAATTGCGACGCGTCACCGAGGAAGGTGACACGTGCCGGAAAGGTGGTGTTGTCTCTGACAGCGATGACGCGGATCTCAAACGCATCATCGATTGTTGTCAGTGGACAACACCACAATTTCTTTATCAGAAGGGTGGCAGGAGCTACCCTTCGCTGCGTGCGTTTATCGACAAAGCCAGCAAGCCGACGCGTGATTATCTCGTGCAGCAAGTGGGACAGCATCTGCTCGAAGCATTCAGACTTGCTGCCCAAGCGGACCTTCCCGTCTGGATGGACGTCAAGCCCGGCTATGCTTTCGAGAAAGAGAAGCGGATCCGCCCTACGCTCGCTATCCTACCCTTGCACCCGTTTTTCACCAAGACCGCCAACGGCATTCTGTATCGGCTCACCGTTGCCGACAACAAGGTCCCCTCAAAGCATCATGCCGTCATCGTGAGCAACCGGCCCGCCATCGTCATTGTCGACAACATCCTCTATACGATGAACGAAGGGCTCAACGGAGCGATGCTCAAACCGTTTTTCGACAAGGAGACGGTCTCCATCCCCTTAGCCATGCAGGATAAGTATTTCCGCACCTTCATCCTGCGCATGGCGGTGCACAACGACATTGAAGCAGAGGGCTTCGACCTGAAGGACCTTCATCCTCAGGGCCACCCTGCCATCAACCTTGAGCAGACCATTGGCGGGGCCTATGGTCTCTTTCTGCAGTTCACTTACGACGACACGACCTTCACGGCCGACGATCCTCGCCAGAGACGCGTGCGCCTTCACGATGACGGAACCGCCATCTCTTTTCGACGCATTTATCGCGATGCCGACAGGGAGCGCCGACTCACGGCTTACCTCCTCGGCTCCCTGCATATGCCCAAGGAAGGTACGCTCCCGCAGCTCGTGGCGTGGCTGAGCGACAACAAGACACAGTTGGCGGAACAAGGCATCATGGTGAAGCAGCATGTCTCCCAACCACTCTATATCGGAACAACGGAGATAAAGGAGCAGGTCACAAATGCAGGGTCCTGGATGCATGTCAAGACAAAGGTGCTGTTCTCCGACGGTACAACGCTTCCGCTCTCTGCTTTCCGCAAACATATCAGCGAAGGAAAGACGGAATACAAACTCCCCAACGGAGAGACGTTCCTCATCCCGCGACGTTGGTTCACACGCTATGGCGGACTGATGCTCTTCGGACGGACGGAGGCAGACGGAAGTATGACGCTGAGCAGCAGTCAGAAGGCTGTTGTCACGGCGACCGCTGATCATCAAGCCGACAGCGCCGCGTTGCCCACAGTCCCGCTCCCTCACTCGCTCCAAGCCACGCTGCGCCCTTATCAGCTCGCCGGCTACGAATGGCTCATGGCTCATTATCAGGAAAAAGCCGGGTGCATCTTAGGCGACGACATGGGATTGGGAAAGACGGTACAGACCATTGCCCTGATCGCCAAATGTATAGAGGGAGCCAAGCCAGCGTCTCACCCCGCCGGCAAGCACGCGGTGCAGCTCAGCCTTTTCGATCCGGCACCCGCTGTCGCAGCGTCGAAGCGCCCCGTGCTCGTCGTGGCGCCCGCGTCCGTGGCGCACAACTGGCGGAATGAGTTCCGACGGTTCGCGCCGACGCTCTCCGTGTTGAGATATACCGGCACGCTGCAGGAACGGCAACAAAAAACGGCGTACATCCAGAGCCACGATGTTGTCATCACTACCTATCAGACCCTGCGCAACGACATCGAGGTGCTGCGCAGATACCATTTCGCCATCGCTGTCTACGACGAGGCACAGGCTTTCAAGAACCGCGAGTCGCTGCTCTACAGCGCTATCGCAAGCATCACCGCCGACTTCCCCTTGGCGCTCTCAGGCACACCTATGGAGAACAATCTCTCGGAACTGTGGGCGGTGATGAGCATCCTCCATCCACAGCTCTTAGGCGACTACGCCGACTTCGACCACCACTTCATCCATCCTATCACGGACAACCTTGAGAGTCGCAACACAGCGGTCCTCCAGCAGCTCCTCGCTCCTTATTTTCTCCGTCGCCTCAAGGAGAATGTGCTCAAGGATCTGCCCAAGCGGCAGGACGAGGTGATCGTATGTCCCGCTACCTCCGAACAGCAACGGCTCCACAAAGAGACGGCAACAGCCATGCGACAGCATATACAGGCTCAGAAAGACCATATCGACAACATCTACGTTCTGGCTGCCATCACCCGGTTGCGACAGATCGCATGCTCCTCGCTCCTGACGCAAAACAACCGGCAGGAGCGGCAGGACAAAGGTTCAGTGGAGAGCCTCTGCCAGACATCCGGTAAGCTCACGGAGCTCTTCCGACGCTTGGAGGAGCTGCGGGGCACAGGACACAAAGCCTTGCTCTTCAGCGACTACACCGCCTTCCTCGACCTCATCGCCGCTGTCATGAAGAAAGAAGGATGGAGATACGAGGTGCTCACTGGGCAGACGCGCCACCGCGAAGCGACCATAGCTGCCTTTCAGAACAACGACGACTGCCAGTTCTTCCTCGTCTCGCTCAAAGCCGGAGGAGTAGGCCTCAACCTCACCGCCGCCGACTATGTCTTCCTCCTCGATCCCTGGTGGAACACGGCGGCCGAGGAACAAGCCATCAGCCGCGCTCACCGCATCGGACAGCAACGCTCCGTCTTCGTTTACCGGCTCATCACCGAAGGAACGCTCGAAGAGAAGATCATGAACGTCAAGGACCGGAAGCAGTCGCTCATCGCTGCCGTACTGAAAAGCATATAACACTAAACATTCAACAAATCATTTCCCTAAAAACGGGTCTTCTGCGCAGGTTTTGCCTCGTCATATTCAGATAAATTAGCATCTTTGAGTTTTTTAAGTCGCATGCTTTGTGTTTTTGCTTAATTATCATTAACTTTGCAACCCAATAGCAAGTTACCTTGCTCTTTTATCGATGGGCTCTGATAGTTCAATGGATAGAACGGAGGTTTCCTAAACCTTTGATCTGGGTTCGATTCCCAGTCGGAGTACTACGAACAAAATTCCATTTTGGGCAAGCAATGCCAATGTGTTTCCCCTTCAAAAGTGACATTCTCTTGCCACTTTTGAAGGGGATTTTTGTTGCTTACTCCGCCTCGCCGTCATCCCACAACAACGGCTTGGCAAGTATCTGAGATGATGTCACAGAAGAGCCATCCGTAACATCGGTCTGTTCGTAGCCGTCGGCAGACTCAAAGAAGCCGGCCTTCGACTCGTCAGAGCCAGCTAACATAGAGAACTGCTCGTCAATGGTTTTGATGCACGTAACAGGAGCCTCATATATCTTTTTCATGATTTCTCGGTTTTAAAATGATTGATAGATTTCTATTTTACTACAAACTTCTTTCCGTTCTCAATGACCACCCCTTTATAGGTGCTGCTCACACGCTGACCTGCAAGATTATAGCGGAAACCCGACTGTGTATCCGCCTTCACAGCATGGCGGATGCCTGTCGTGAAGTTATTAAGGCGATAAACGCTCTTAGCTGAAGAAGGATTCGGAATGTAAATATAGCCCTTGTTAGCCGGAAGCGTCTCACCATTCGCCAAAGGATAGAACCCGCACACATCTCCCTTCTTGGCAAGGACATAAATGGTTTTGTCTGATGTCACCTTATATTCGCTGTCCTTAAAAGTAAGGTCATTGTCGGTGAGTGAAACGGCACTGGCAAGACAAGGCACGGAATAGGTCCCGGTATCGCCTTTCAGCACGACTGCTGTGTTGGCAGGAACTTCCTTCACCGGAGACAGCGTAATACTATTGGCTGCCGCGTCGAACTTGGCAGTGTAAGCCTTCAACTTAGCATTGTTAAAATCGACAGCATGCTTAGTGACATACGTAGCCCATTGGGCAGCAGAGATGGTAGCAGTTTCAGAGGATGCGGTATTACCGTCCTCATACGAATAAAGGATTGACTTGATTATGACACCTGATTTGATATTAGAAACGGTAATGGTCAGGTCTTTACCACTTGCCTCTTTTGCAGACCTTGCATCAACAACATTAGTTCCATTTAATTGCCCTATGCCAATAGTATCCCCCCCTACTGTAATAGTAATATCTCCAGTTGTTGTTTGGTATCCACTGAATATTGCGACAACACTTTTGAATGTTATTGCATCAGGAAAAGTCATAGTAAAGGTGATCTTAGATGCCGATCTATTTTTGGACCCAATCTGTACACCACCACCGACACTCTCTTTTAATCCCTTGCAATTCAAATTATGCTTGTTCTGCGCATCGATAGTCCATGAATTATTCAAGTTGTCGGTAAATGTAAAGGGAACAGAAAGAAAATGAACACCAGGATCACCAAATGAAATCTTTCCAATCTGCGTTTCGGCTGACATACAGCCTCCTCCCACAAATAATAGGAGCAAGACTAAAAATAAGTGTAAAACTCTTTTCATTGATATATGTTTATTAGTAATTGCCACAGATTTCACGCTTGTGTTAAACAACTACAAAATTAAACAATACTCAGATAAATTAATTAGATACACGTAAAAATAAAGTTAAATACAATCTAAATTGTACGATTAGTCAAGGATATTAGTGCCAAGGTGGGGTCTATACCTGCCTCACCTCGGTGTAAACGGTTTGCCCATCTATTATTATGCGGACGGCTCCAAGGCCGTCCAGCGAGTCGCCTTTTAGTAGTGGAAAGAGCTGCCGCCGAGGAACTCTCTCAACAGACTCGTGGGCGGGATGTCGCGGTTGGGGATGGGACGGATGTAGTCGAGGAACTTCTTCAGCCGGTAAGCCTCCGAATACTCCTCGCAGTTCTCCGGCACCTGTTCCAAGAGCGGCTCTGCCTGCTGCTTGATGACGGCGAGCTCGAAAAGCATGGCGGAGTTGAACATGGCATCGGCATTCTCCTGATAAGGGAAGATCCATTTGTTCTCACCCGCACGGACCGACGGCCAGCGATGGATGGACTCCTGCGCCGTCACGCCACGGTACTTATAGTCGCGTATGATACGGCGCAACAGCCGGTTGTCGGTCGTCGGGATATAGTTATGGTCGTCGAGCAGAATCGTCGTCAGGGCGGAGACATAGACACGGAACTTCTGCTTCTCCGGGATTTCCGATGTCAGCTCGGGGTTCAAGGCATGGATTCCTTCGACGACGAGCACGTTGTTGGGCAGCATCTTCAGCCGCTTGCCACTCGGCTTCGACTTGCCCGTCTGGAAGTCGTACTTCGGCAGCTCGACCTCCTCACCGCGAAAGAGCTTCGTGAACTGCTCGTTGATAAGCTTGAGGTTGAGGGCGTAGATGCTCTCGTAGTCGTACTCCCCGTTCTCGTCCTTCGGCGTGTGCTCGCGGTCCACGAAATAGTCGTCGAGGGAGATCTGCAAGGGGCGTATGCCGTTGGCGAGCAGCTGGATCGAGAGCCGCTTGCACGTCGTGGTCTTACCCGATGAGGACGGACCGGCGAGGAGCACGAGCTTCACGCCTTTGCGCGAGGCTATCTCATCGGCAATCTCCGAGATCTTCTTCTCCTGCAGCGCCTCAGAGACATTGATGACATCGGTGGCGGCACCGTGATCCACGAGCTCATTGAAGTCGCCCACGGTACGCACGCCGATGATATCCTGCCACTGGTGGTGCTCCTTGAAGATGCCGAACATCTTGTCCTGATGCGTCATCTCCGGCAGCACCTTCGGGTTCTTCAGTGAGGGGATGCGCAGCAGCAAGCCGTCGAAATATTTCTCCAGGCCGAAGAGGTAGATCTGTGAGGTGTTGGTCAGGAGCGAGCCGTAATAGTAGTCGACATAGTCGTCGATCTGATAATAGGTGGTATAGAGACGTCCGTAGCTCTTGAGGAGCTTGACCTTCGCCATGTCTCCTTTCTCCTGGAACATCTTCACTGCTGTCTCCGTGGGCACCTCGAATCGGCGGATCGGCATCTTCGCCGTGATGATCTCCTGCATGCGTTTCTTGATGGCCTCGGCATCCTCCTCGGTCACGGCATGCCCGATGGAGAGGTTGACGAAGTAACCATTGCTCACGGGGATGTCGATGACCACCCGGCTGGAGGGATAGAGGTCATGCACCGCCTTGCAGAGGATGAAGAAGAGCGTACGCGTATAGTTGCGCGAGGCGGAGTCGGCGGTCATATCGAGAAACTCCACATCTTTATTATGGTAGACGCGGTAGTGCATGCCTTCGACCTTGTTGTTGACCTTGGCACACACCGGTCCGCACTCCATTTTCAGTCCCGACTGAAAAAAAATATCAGAAAGTGTGCTTCCTGGCGCGATGTTCAGTGTTTTTTTATTATTTTTGCAACGGATTTGTAACGTCTGTTTCATTCTTACTGCATTTTAATGTTTACGATGTAAGGTTAAATGATTCGTGTGCGTAAAATTAGCAATTTCCACTGAAGAAACGCGAGCGCTGTATAATAAATATGGTTAAATGAGAAAAAAATAAGATATGACGATTCTTCTATTAAAGATTGTCGGTGCCCTTGCGCTCCTCATCTATGGCATGAAGGTGATGAGCGAGGCCCTGCAAAAGTTGGCGGGCCCACAGCTGCGCCACGTGCTGAGCGCGATGACGACGAACCGCGTCTCAGGAGTGTTCACAGGCATGCTCACCACCGTAGCCGTTCAGTCCAGTACCGCCACGACGGTCATGACGGTCTCGTTTGTCAACGCGGGACTGCTCACCCTTGTCCAAGCCATCTCCGTCATCATGGGTGCCAACATCGGCACGACGCTCACGGCGTGGATCATGTCGGCAGGTTTCTCGTTCAAGATCAGCGATTTCGTATGGCCTGTGTTCCTTATCGGCCTGTTGCTGATCTATTCGAAAAAGAACCGGTATGTCGGTGACTTCCTCTTCGGTATCGCTTTCATGTTTCTTGCGCTCGCAACGCTTGGCGAAAGTCAGCTCCCCCCGGCGGAGCTGGATGCGTTGAAGAGCTTCTTCGCCTCTTTCTCTCCTAACAGTTTCGGAACCATCTTGTTGTTCCTTCTTTTCGGTACGATTCTCACTTGTATTCTTCAGAGCTCCGCCGCGCTCATGGCCATCACGATGATGCTCTGCACCCAGGCCGGTCTGCCTATCTATCTTGGCATCGCGCTCGTCATGGGAGAGAACATCGGCACGACGCTCACGGCCAACCTCGTGGCGCTCACGGCCAACACCGAGGCACGCCGCGCTGCCTTCGGTCACTTGTTCTTCAACATCTTCGGTGTCATCTGGGTGCTGTGTATCTTCAAGTATTTCGTCAACTTCGCCTGTAGTCTCGTGGGATTCAATCCCATGACAGATACGCCGACAGGCACACAGCTCACGTTCTCCCTTGCGGCGTTCCACACCTGTTTCAATGTGTCAAACACCATCGTGCTGCTCCCGTTTGTCAAACAGGTAGCCAAGGTGTGCTGCATGGTGTGGAAACCGCGTGCCAACGCAGACGACGACGATTTCCGCCTGCGTTTCATTCAGAGTGGTATCATGAAGACACCGGAGCTCTCCGTGCTCGAGGCGCAGAAAGAGATCCAGAGCTTTGCCGAGCGCATACAGCGCATGTTCGGCATGGTGAGAGACCTCCTCGAAGAGAAGAACGAGGATAAGTTCCAGAAGATCTATGAGCGGGTACAGAAATATGAGAACATCTCCGACAATATGGAGATAGAGATCGCCAAATATCTCGACCAGGTGAGCAACGCCCACCTCTCCGATGAGACAAAGGGCAAGATACGCTCCATGCTCCGGCAGATCTCCGAACTGGAGTCGATCGGCGATGCCTGCAACAATATGGGCAGAACCATCAACCGGAAGTTCCATTCGAAAGAGGACTTCAATGAGCATCAGTATGACCACATCCATCAGATGTTCGAGCTCGTCGACGATGCCCTCACACAGATGAATGTGCTGCTCAAAGGTCACAAGGAGGATCTCAACGCTACGCGCACCTTCAACATCGAGAATGAGATCAACAACTACCGTAACCAGCTGCGCTCGGAGAACCTCACCGACATCAACAACCATCAGTACGACTATGCTTCCGGCACGATGTACATGGATATCATCCAGGAGTGCGAGAAGCTCGGCGACTATGTGGTCAATGTCGTGGAGGCAAGGATGGGGCTCAAGGCGGCATCCTGAGGGCGATGTCGCCGTAAACGGCGACACACGGAACCACACGGGACCACACGGAACCACACGGCCGACACACGAGCCACACAGCCAACACACGAACCACACGGCCGACACACGAGCCACACAGCCGACACACGAGCCACACAGCTGACACATAGCTGACAGACGGCCGACATGCGCAAAAAGAAAGGCGGGCACAAGTTTCGATTTTACTCGAAGCTTGCGCCCGCCTTCCTGTTATGGTTCTGCTACCGCTTTTTATTCCGGCAGCATCACGACGCTCACCTTGTTGGCACCTGCGAGGAACTCCTTGACGAACGCGGAGATCTTGGCCGGTGTTTGAGCCTTTACGAGGTCGGCATAATGCGTGTGGCTATCGCGATGCAGGAAGTAGTCGTCCCAGACGATGTCTGTCCAGTAGCCATTGGTCTTGAGTGCGCTGTCATACTGCTTGAGCATGAGTTTCTTCACCTTGTCGAGCATCTCGGAGTCGCACTTCACGGCGAGATCCTTGACCGCCTGATCCATGATCTTCAGCGCCACATCTTTCTTCTCCGGCTTGAAGGGGCAGTAGCCTGCGATCTGAGCCATGTGGTAACCGTCGTCGGCCTGACTCATGCCGGCCTGCGCACCACAGGTGTAAGCGGCACTTGCCTCCTCACGGATCTGCTTGAGATAGACCATTGACAGCACCTGTCCGGCGATGCCTGCCTGGATGCTGCGCTCCTGCGTGTAAGGCAGCGAAGCATTGAACCAGATCATCTGCGCGATCGACTTCGGTGTCTCCATCTTACGCGTGAAGGTCTTGTCTACATTCTCCTTTGTGGGATAAGAATAGCGCTTTCCGGCAGGGTTCTTGCCCTTTGAAGGCAGTGAGCCGAGATAGCGGCAGATCAGCGGGCGGATCGTCGTCTCGTCGAAGTTGCCGACGATCTCGAAGACCCAGCCGTTGGCATTGGCCGTGCGTTCCTTGGCCATCTGCAGGATGCGGTCGTAGGACACGTTCTTGAGGTCTTTCAGAAGGAAGGGGCGCTCATGCCAGTCGTTGCCATAGATCACCTTCGTGATCGTATCAGCATAAGCTGTCTGCGGGTCGAGGTCGCGGTTCTTCAGGCTCACCTCATACTGCTGCATGAGGCTGTTGTAGGCATCGGGATCCTTCTTGATGTTCGTGAAGTAAAGATAAGCGAGCTGCAGCATGGTCTCCACATCTTTCGGTGTGGCGCTGCCGTCGAGCGACATGCGGCGTGAGCCGAGCTTCAGCGAAGCGTTGGCGATCTTCCCGGCAAGGGCCTTGCCCAGTTCGATGGAGGAGAAGTCGCCGAGACCGCTGTTGTCGATGACCTGGTTGAACATGTTGATGTTGGCGAAATCAGCCTCTCCGTAGTTGCCGTTGCCTGAGCCGCCTACACCGCTCATCGTTACCTGGTCTTTCTTGTAGTCAGTCTTCTTGAGCAGTACTGTCACACCGTTGGAGAGCGTGAGGATGTCGTAGTCGAACTTCTTGCTCTTCACCTCCTTCTTGATTTTTCCGGGCTTTGGGAGCGTCTTCATGATCGGCTCGTTCTTCACGTTGTCCACATAAGCCTCGACCTTTGCGGCGCGGGCAGCGTGAAGGGCACCAAGAAGCTGGTCAGCAGTAGGATAGACAGCGCCTTCCTTCTCGTTGTTGAAGTTGAGGATGACGAGGTTTGAGTCGTTCTTCAGGAAGAGCTCAGGCAGCACTTGGTTGACAGCCTCGAGGGGAATCTGAGGTACGAGCTTCTTCATGAGATTGTAAGTGTAGTCGATGGAAGGCATCGGCTCATTGGAGAGGAACCATCCGAGCGCCTGATTATAGAAAGCGGTGTTGGGCCGCTTGTCTCGGCCTTCCCACATCTTGTCGAGTGAAGAAAGCATGCTCTCTTTGAAACGGGCATATTCAGTGGCAGTGAAGCCATAGTCGGCAGCCTGCTTCACGACGACGAGGGCGGCCTTGAGGGCATCTGCGGTCTTGCTCATGTCTTTCGGCAGCACACTCACAGAGAAGGCATCCTTGGTCTTGGAGAGAAGATACTCGCCGTCATCAGCGCCGGCATTCACGAAAGGACAGTCTGCTTTCTGAGCAGCCTCCGCGAAACGAGTGCCGAGCATGCCGATGGCCGCGTTCTTGACATACTCAGAGAGGGTGTACGCAAGCGACTGTTTGAGGGAGTCGGGCACGGCATCATGCTTCATTATGAGCGAGACTGTCGACTGCTGGTATTCCTTGTCCTTGTCGATGATGATGATAGGCTGTGCGTTGTCGGGCACGGGCTCGTCGCGGAGCTGGGCTTCGTTGACCGGGTTCTTGATGTCGCCGAAGAGCTTCTTGATCTCGGCCTCGGTCCGGTTGACATCGATGTCGCCGACGACGATGATACCCTGATGGTCAGGGTGATACCATTTGTGGTAATAGTCGACGAGCTCCTTGCGCTTGAAGTTGTCGACGACCGACATCAATCCGATCGGGAACCGGCGACCGTACTTGGAGCCAGGGTAGAGCTTCTCAAGGTTGCGCTCCAGCATACGACTCTGGGGAGAGGTGCGCAGACGCCACTCCTCGTGGATGACACCGCGCTCCTTGTCGATTTCGCTCTGCTCTAAGGAAAGTCCGCAAGACCAGTCGCGGAGGATGAGCAGACAGGAGTCGAGGGTGGAGACAGAAGTTGTCGGCACGTTGTCGATGTTGTACACGGTCTGATCAATAGCGGTGTAGGCGTTGAGGTCGCCACCGAACTCGATGCCCTTGGAGCGGCACCACTCAATGAGGTTGTTGCCTTTGAAATGGTCGGAGCCGTTGAAGGCCATGTGCTCGAGGAAGTGGGCAAGGCCGCGCTGCTCCTCATTTTCCTCTAACGAGCCTACCTTCTGGGCGATGTAGAAGTTGGCACGGTGCTCCGGCCAGTTGTTGTGACGGATGATGTAAGTCAGTCCGTTGGGCAGCTTGCCTATGCGGAAAGCTGTGTCCACAGGTACCGTCATGTCCGGCATTTGCGCGTCAGCTGTAAAGACAGCCGTGAGCAAAAGCACCAACGAGACGATGATGTGTTTGATGTTCACCATAGATTTAATAATATAAAAATATAAGAGTATTTGTCAATTATAATCTCTTCCTTCATAATTAATACGCAAAGTTACGATAATTAGGCACCTTCTTCTTATAAAAATGTGATTTTTTTTGCCGTTGTCGTTCTTTTAGGTTAAATTTGCAGTCTATTAATTGGATAAACAATGGCCGGGTTCTCAAAAGAGTCTGCGCCATTGTCTGAACAGAAGAAAGAAATGAGTCTTACAAAGATTGCCGCCAAGTTTTTCTGCCCTCGTCAGAAAGAACTTGAGAAGCATTATACAGAACCGGAGAAGTTACAGGCTGCCGTGTTGTCGTATCTTGTCGACAAGGGCCGTGATACGGAGTATGGACGTGCCCATACGTTTGAGAATGTCAAAGGCTACGACGACTTTGCCAAGAATGTACCTGTCAATACCTATGAAGAGCTGAAAGGTGACATCGACCGCATGCGCCATGGCGAGACCAATGTGTTGTGGCCGGGGCTTGTCAGATGGTATGCCAAGTCGTCGGGCACGACGAACGACAAATCGAAGTTCATTCCGGTGTCCAGTGCCGGGCTGCACAATATCCATTATAAAGGTGGTGCCGACGTGGTGGCTTTCTATCTGCGCAACCACCCCGAGAGCCGCCTCTTCGACGGTAAGTCGCTCATTCTCGGCGGCAGCCATTCACCCAATTATAATGTGGAGGGGTCGCTTGTAGGTGATCTCTCGGCTATCCTTATCGAGAACATCAACCCTCTGGTCAATATGCTCTTCCGGGTGCCCAAAAAGCGCACGGCGCTGCTCTCCGACTTTGAGCTGAAGCGCGACCGCATTGCGCACGAATGCCTGAACCAGAACGTTACCAACATCTCGGGCGTGCCTTCATGGATGCTCAGCGTGCTCGTCAGAGTGTTGGAGGTGTCGGGCAAGAAACATATAGAAGATGTGTGGCCCAACTTAGAGGTGTTCTTCCACGGCGGCATCGCCTTTACGCCTTACCGCAAGCAGTATGAGGAGATCATCACCTCGCCGAAGATGCACTACATGGAGACCTACAATGCCTCGGAAGGATTCTTCGGCATACAGGATGATCCCAAGGATCACTCCATGCTGTTGATGCTCGACTATGGCGTGTTCTATGAGTTCATACCCTTGGAGGATGTGGGCAAGCCTGATGCCGTCGCCATTCCCCTCGAAGCCGTGGAGACGGGAAAGAACTATGCCATGGTCATCACTACCTCGTGCGGACTGTGGCGCTATATGATCGGCGACACGGTGTCGTTCACGTCGACGAAGCCATATAAGTTTATCATTACCGGCCGCACGAAATATTTTATCAATGCTTTTGGCGAGGAGCTTATTCAGGACAACGCTGAGAAGGGTCTGGCTTATGCCTGCGAGCAGACCGGTGCCCAAATTCTTGAATACACGGCCGCACCCGTGTATATGGACGAGAACGCCAAGTGCCGCCATCAGTGGCTCATCGAGTTCTCAAAGGATCCGGATGACATGAAGAAGTTTGCCGGCTGCCTCGACAGCAAGCTGCAGGAGATCAACTCCGACTATGAGGCCAAACGCTTCCACGACGTGACGCTGCAGCACCTCGAAGTGATCAAGGCCAAGCCGCACCTCTTCGAGGAGTGGCTCAAGTCGAAGGGAAAACTCGGCGGACAGCATAAGGTGCCACGCCTGAGCAACTCACGCAAGAACATGGATGAACTGTTGGAGCTCAACGGAAACTATCAGCAGCAATAATCCCGTATCATGATGAGTATAAGAACCGAAAAAATATTGTTGTTATGCGTTCTTACGCTGCTGCTCCTGCAGGGTTGCGCGCGTATGGGCAATCCTGACGGTGGCTGGTACGACGAGACACCGCCAAAGGTCATAGGTGCCGATCCGGCCGAAGGAGCGACCAATGTCAACAAAAAGAAGATATATATCAATTTCGATGAGTTTATCAAGATTGATAACCCCACCGAAAATGTCGTCGTGTCGCCACCACAGATGGAGGCTCCGGAGATCAAAGGACAGGGCAAGCGCATTGCCATCGGGCTTGTCGACTCGCTGAAGCCCAACACTACCTACACGATCGATTTCTCCAATGCTATCAGCGACAACGATGAAGGCAATCCGCTTGGCGACTATGCCTACACGTTCTCTACCGGTGACCACATCGACACGCTGCAAGTGTCAGGATATGTGCTCGGGGCAGAGGATCTGGAGCCTGTAAAAGGTATTCTCGTAGGACTTTATAACGATCTCTCCGACTCGGCTTTCCAGAAGAAACCGATGATGCGCGTGTCGAAGACCGACTCGCGCGGCCACTTCACCATCAAAGGGATAGCACCGGGAAAATATCATGTCTATGCCTTGCAGGATGCCGACGGCAACTATAGGTTCAGCCAGAAGGGCGAGATGCTCGCGTTCAACAACGACATCATCGAACCTTCGTGTAAGCCCGACACACGGCAAGACACGATCTGGACCGACTCGTTGCATATCGCGTCTATCAATGTGGTAAACTATACACATTTCCTCCCCGACAACATCTGCCTGCGGGCTTTCAACGAGATTCTCACAAACCGCTACCTCGTCAAGAGTGACCGTACGGAAGCCAACCATTTCACGCTCTATTACAGCTACGGCGACAGTGAGTTGCCGAAGATCAAAGGCCTTAACTTCAATGCCGACAACGCGTTCCTCACAGAGTCATCTGCCAAGAAAGACACCATTGTTTACTGGCTGCGGGATACGGCACTTGTCAACCAGGATACACTGAGCATACAGCTGACACACAACATCACCGACACCTTAGGGGTGCTCCGGCAACAGGCCGATACGCTCCAGCTCGTGGCAAAGACATCGTATGCCAAGCGCATGAAAGACGCGGAAAAGAAAATAAAAGACTGGCAGAAGGAGCAGGACAAGAAGAAAAAGAAAGGCATGCCCTACGACAGCGTCATGCCACCGGAGGACCTGAAACTTAATATCTCACCCTCCGGTGATATGAACCCTGACCAGAACGTGACCATTCAGGCGGATGTCCCGTTGTTGCCTGTCGATACTGCGCATATACATCTTTATTCTCACCCCGAAAAAGACTCGTTGTGGTACCACGAACGCTATGAACTCGATAAGATAGACAACCGAACCTATCGCTTGCGGGCCGAATGGAGGCCGGGCATGGAGTATAGCTTAGAGGCCGACAGTGCTGCCTTTGCCTCTGTCTATGGGGCTGTCGCGGCGAAGATCAAGCAAGGACTCAAAGTGCGGTCCAACGACTCTTATGCCTCTCTCCTGATGACCTTAGCGGGTATGCAAGGCAAGCATGTCATAGCCCAGCTCTTGGATAACTCGGGAAAGACGGTGAAGGAAGTATATACCGACAACGGACAGGCGGAGTTTTATTATCTTCAGGCCGGCAAATATTATCTTCGGATTATTGTCGATGCCAACAACAACCGGCGGTGGGACACCGGCGATTATGCCAAGGGCATAGAGCCGGAAGAAGTGTATTATGATCCGGAGGTCATCGAGTGCAGGGAGAAGTGGGATCTCACGCTGACATGGAACCCTACGGCCAAGCCTTTGTGGCAACAGAAGCCGGATGCCATCACGAAGCAGAAGGCTGACAAGCAAAAGACGATACAGCACCGGAACCTCGAGCGCGCCAAGAAGCTCGGCATTCAATATATTCCGAAATTATGAATGAATTGTTTCATTTAATAGACATAAAAATGCAAGTAACAAAACCTCTGAAAATAGCTGCTCTTTCCCTGCTGACACTCTTCAGTGTGTCAGCCTCGGCGCAGTGCACTTTCCACAACTCAGCGTTCAAGTCGGGAGAGCGTCTGTCTTACAACCTCTACTTCAACTGGAAATTTGTCTGGGTGAAGGTGGGCACAGCGTCCTTCGACACGGATCAGACTCATTTTCGTGGGGTGCCGGCTTACAAGGGCAGTCTGATCACACGAAGTAACAAGCGCGCTGACAATTTCTTTGTATTACGCGATACGCTGCTCTGTTACAACACGCTCGACTTAGCTCCACTCTATTACCGTAAAGGCGCACGCGAAGGCAAACGCTATACCGTGGACGAAGTCTACTACTCATACCCTAACGGCAAGTGCCACGTCAAGCAGTTCCGTCTGAAGCATGACGGCAAGCGCGTATGCGAGCAACATACCCTCAGCGAGTGCGTCTACGATATGATGAGCATCTTCATGCGCGCACGCTCCTTTAATCCTACGGGATGGAAGAAGGGCTTTGCCGTCAACTTCCCCATCGTCGACGGCGTGAAAGTCTATCCGGCACAGCTCCGCTATCAGGGTAAGGTCAATGTCAAGGGCGACAACGGGCACACCTATCGTTGCCTGAAGCTCGCCTACATGGACCGCGACGACGATGAGAAAAAATGGAAGAAGATCGTCGACTTCTACGTCTCCGACGATGCAAACCATGTGCCTGTGCGCCTCGATCTCCATCTGAAGTTCGGTTCGGCCAAGGCTTTCATCACCAGTATCTCCGGACTGAGAAACGCGGAAGGAGCGCTGGTGAAATGAGAAGCTAAGGAGTTAATATCGTAAAAAATAACATCCACGTCCCCCCATCGAGGCGTGGATGTTTTGTTTATGCCTTGCGGCAAATCGTATCAGTTTTCTCCTTATTCTTTTACTGTCCGCTCCAAGCAGTCATTGAAGTCGTTGTCGCTAGGCCGCAGCATGTCAGAGTTGATGATGTTGCCGTCAGGAGCAATGAGCACGAAGCGCGGGATGCCAATCACGTAATAGACGTTGTTGAGGACGTTGTCGCCCTCCGGCGTGATGAGATACTGGCTCCACGTCATGTTCTTATGCTTGTCGAGGAAGTTCAGCCATTTCTCCCGCTTCTTGTCGCAGGCGATGCTGATGATCTTCACACGGCTGTCTTTGTAAGCCTTTTCCAGTTTTTCCATGTACGGAATCTCCTCGAGGCATGGGATGCACCAGGTCCCCCAGAAGTCGATGAAGAGATATTTCCCCCGGAAGTCCTTCAGGCTGTGCACCTTTCCCTTGGTGTCTGTAAAGGTGAAGTCGGGAGCAGGCTTACCCGCCCAAATAGCACCGTATTTTTTCTCTGTTCTGCTGTAAGCGTTGCTGAGCTTCTCTCTCAACGAGTCAGTGGTGATGTCGGCGTTGACCATCTCAAGGTATCTCTTGGGATCCTCCGAGATGCAGTCATTGATGACTTCCGTGAGGAAATCCGCCTTCAGCCGCTCTCTGACATCGTGACGGGCTATCTTGAGATCCATATGCTGTAGGAGATGTTGTACATAGCAGGTGTCTACTTCATCAGGCATATCGCTGTACACATATTCCATCAGTTTGTCATAGTCATAGCCTTCGGGCATGTGGGCGGTAGGAATGCTGTCGGCATAACTACGGCCCAGGCCGGCGAGAAAGAGGATGGCAATAAAAAGAAATCTTCTCATCATAGTGGTCTATTCGTTATCTTCTTCGTTATTTTCTTCATTCCCTTCTTCGTTGTCCTGAATTGTTTTCACGACATCGTTGTCGGTGTATAAATTCTGCGTTATCTGCCCTTTGCTTCTTTTTATCTCAAGATTTGTGATGGGCTGCGCATAGCGTGGTGATTTCACAGGCAGCGTGTAGGTGATGACCTGGCTGTCGTCAACGACATTGTTCTTCACGTTGTAGAGGGTGTGTGTCACGGTGACATCGTCGTAGCTGACGTCGTTGTAGGCCAGTCTTCTGATGTCCTGCCATCTGCTGATGAACGGCATCTCCCGGTGTCGCTCATCGAGGATTTCCTTCACGGCTTCCTCCTGGCTGCTTGCCGTAAGGTCGATGTCATCAGCCGTATTCCTCATTCTCGCCCTTCTGAGCCTGTTGACGGTCTCCATGGCTTCCTTCACTTTGCCTTGTCTGGCTTCAGCTTCAGCCGCCGTGAGAATCATCTCCGGCAGTGTGGGACCCATGGTGAGCAGGTCGTCGCTATAGATGCTCTGCATGCGGTGATACTGTATGTCATCTCCGAATCCGGAGATAGAGACATTCCAGAGGGCATGCTTGTTGAAGAACTGCTCAAAGCGCAGGTCGTTGTCCTGGTCGTAGAGGCTGATGAGGCTCTCCGAGGGGATGAGGTAGATGCCGCTGCTGACATCGTAGTAGGCGGAGAAATAGTTCTCGGCATATTGTGTCACCTCGTTGGGGCTATAGCTCCAAAGCTGTGAGTAGGCTATCGACGACTCCTCGCCGCTGTTGGGATCCATGACGGTAGCCGGCTCCAGACTGTAGCCATTATAGTCCTCCAAGGTCACGGCTTGGCTCTCCATGGCTTTCTTGGCATAGGTCTCGGCCTGTGCATAATCCTGTGTGAAGAGATAGTATCGCGCCATCATGGCCTCCACGGCAGGCTTGCTGACGAGCCATCTGTCGCTGACATCCTCCCTTGTCGTTGTCAGGGCCGCCTTGAGGTCGCTGAGGATGAACTCATAGGTATCTTTCAGCGATGCCCTTGTCACGTCTTCCTGATAGTCGTTGCCCTGTCTCAGCGGAAGACCGGGCGTAGAGAGTGTCTCAGGGCTGTAAGGCTGGCAGTAGGTCTGCGCCAGACTCCACATCGCCAGCGCACGGATGAAATGCGCCTGAGCCAGGAAGTCCGTCTTCTGCGCCTCCGTGGCATCCTTCACCTGGTCGATTTCGTTGATGACGAGGTTGGCGGTGAAGATTTTGTTGTAAGCACCCTCCCAGAAAGCATCCCCATACTGGTTGGTCTCGATGTCGTTGACGGCGAAGGTGAGGCCATTGACGAAGTCCTGGTCCAGGTAGCCTGCGGCGTCGTAGATGTTGTTGTCCATGCCCATGTCGTCGGAGGAGGCGGCAGGGATAGAGACGGACTGTATGAACATGGAGCTGTTGTTGAACAGCGCCTCCACCTGCTCGCTGGTGCTGAGTATCTCGTTGTTGCCCTTGCTCGGCTTGGTGTCGAGATAGTCGTTGCAGGAAGCCAGGGTCAGCAGCGCCAGAAGGGGCAGGGATTTTATAGTTGTTATCATTGTTTTCATTTCTCGGATCGTTTTATAAAATCAGAACTTTACGTTAACACCCATCGTGAAGGCCAGACGTGGCTGGTAGCTTCCCGGCAAATAGTCGGGGTGGTAGTCTTTGGAGTTGGCTACCCATATCATCCCCACATTATCGAGTTTGCAGAAGATGTCGGCACTCTTCATCCATCTGTTCCTGAAGAGGCTACTGGGCAGCGAATAGGAGAGGTCTATCTCCTGCAGGTAGATATAGTCGGCGCTCTCCACATTCATGCTGAAGATGTTGTTTGTCGCGCTCCAACTTCCGTATGCGCTGACATCAATGGGGGTCCCTTCGTCGTCGACGGTGGGCAGGGGCATGGCGTTCTTGGGATTGGCAATGAGCGTTCCGTCGCTGTTCATCACCTCGCCGACCTGTGCCGAGACAGAGGCTTTCTCTCCATTGTTGTCAGGGTAGAAGTACGAGAAGGTAGGCATCTGCATCTTTCCGCCAAACCTGCCGTTGACGTATGCTGTGAGCATCAGGTCCTTCCATCCGAGGTTGAGGGTGAGTCCTGCCGTGTGTGGGGCTACGACGGTGCCCTCATAGGTCAGCATGTCGTGCCAGTCTTTGTCGTAGATAGAAAAGTCGGTGATGTCGTAGCTGTTGCCGTCTTTGTCAAGGATTTGGGGTATGCCATTCTCCATACCACCGTAGCGCATCTTGAAGATGGCGCCCATGGGATAACCTTGAATGTAGTCGGCGTTCATCATATCGCTGACATTGCTTATCTCGTTGTATATCTTTGTCACCTTATTCTTGTTGTAGGCATAGGTCAGCACGCCTTCGAAGGAGAAGTCTCCGGCAGTAGCCCTTCCGCCCAAGGTGACCTCCACGCCGTGGTTGTTGAGCTCGGCGTTGTTGTAGGTAGCCTCACTGGTGCCGTAGACGCTTGCTATGGCCACGGTGCCGAGGACATCGGTGCTCTTCTTGTTGTAATAGTCTACGGTGCCATAGAGATGGTCGTTGAAGAGTGAGAAGTCGATGCCGACATCTGTTGTCGCCGTCTTCTCCCATCTCAGTGTGGGGTTGCCATAGTCGAAGATCTTACCGGGGTAGAGGCCGGTGTACTCGTCGACGTATTCAGACTCTGTGGTGACCGTGGTGAAGGCCGACGAGGACGAGGCTGCATTTCCGTTCTTACCATAGGTCAGCCGGAGCGTGAGGCGGTTGAAGGGCGTCTTGTCCTTCATCCATTTCTCATTGGACATATTCCACATGACACCTACGCTCCACAGTGGGCTCCAGCGGTATTTGGCCTCTTTGGTGATGAGGTTGCTGGCATCGCTTCGGGCGCTGGCCGAGAGGCCATAGCGCTCGTCATACATATAGCTGGCATTGCCGTAGAAGGATACATATCGGTTGTGGTTCCACGACTGTACGACATATTTCTTTCCCTCAGCGGGGACGCCATAGATGGTGGAGGTGCTGCCATCCATGGTGTCGAAATGTCCGGGCTGGCCTGTGATGCCGGCACTCGTGGCGGTCACGCCATAGCGGTAGGGATTGGTCCAGGATTCAAAATAATAGTTGCTCACCTCGTTGCCGATGACCGCTGCCACGGCATGCTTCTCTCCGAAGGTGCGGTTCAGGGAGAGGTCGTTTCTGAAAAGGGTGCTGTGGTTCTTGCCCTCGCGGTTGATGACGATGTCACCGGCTGGCAGCACCGACGTGCCGAGGGCATTGCCCATCAAGTCTCCGGGGGTGAGGTAGTTGACGCGATAGCGGGTATAGAAGGAGGCTTCGGAGTTGGTGTCGTCGTTATGGAATCGGCTCTTCTCGTACTGGAACTTGGAGTTGAACTGCAGTCCGTCGATGATGTCGAGCTCCAGTCCGAGCTGTATGCGTCCTTGCGTGTTGGAGATGCGGTTGTTGCGTGAGCGGGCTTCCTGCAGGAGGTTGTAGTTCATATTATTGTAGGTGAATCCACTCCAGTGGTATTTGCTGAGCACGTCGGCGTTGTAGGTGTGGTGGAAGTCCGTGGCATAGGAGCCGTCGTCATTGAGCAGCATCTCATAGGGTGAGAGCGAGGCGATATCGGAGAAGCCGATGAGGGAGGCGTGGGCGTTCCTGCCCGTAAGGTTGAAGCCCGCGCTGAAGGCAATCCATTTGTTGAACCGGAAGTTGTTGTCCCAGTTCAGCCGCCAGGTGTTGTCGCGACGTCCGATGAAGTCTCCGGCATCATAGATGTAGTTGACAGAAGCCCTGGTATTCCACACACCCACATTGCCGGAGATGGCTGCTGTGGTGGTGCTGTTGACGGGTGTGCGCAGCAGTTCACGGGAAATCTGCTGCCTGTTGTCGCGTGCTGCCAGCGCTGCCAGCTGGGCGTTCATCTCGTCCTCGGTCAGCGTGCCCCACCGGTAGCCTTTATAGAGCAGGAGTTCGCTCTGTGTGATGCCTTTGAAGAGGCTTTCCATGTCGCCGGTATATTCCTCACCAATCATATTGTTCTCGAAGGCCCACTTCTGATAGTTAATCATCTGGCTGGCTGTGGCAAGGTTGGTAAGGTGTGCGACATCCTGCCGCTTGCCGATGGTCAGCTGTGTGCTTCCCTCCACGGCGAAGGAATTCTTGATCTTATTCTTCTTGGTGGTGATGACGATGACACCGTTTGCCGAACGTGCGCCCCAGATGCTTGCCGCCGCAGCGTCCTTAAGGATGGTGATGCTCTCCACATCATCGGGGTTGATGCGCTCCAGTGCGCTCATGTTCGGGTTCTTGCCTTTCTCTGTGGACGGATTGTCCATGATGGGGAATCCGTCGACGACGACGAGGGGCGTGTTGTCGGCAAGCATGGTACTGGTACCGCGTATGCTAAAGGCCTTTCCGCCCCGTCCGTCATCCTTTGACTGCATGCCAGCCACGAGGCCGTTGAGGGCATCGGAGAGGTTGGCGGCATGGCGGCTTTTCAGCTCATCGGCGTTGATGATGCTGTAGGATCCTGTGGCGCGCTCGCGGGAGATGGTCTGGTAGCCGGTGACGACTACCTCGTTGAGGGTGTGGTCACCGGTCATCGTAATATTGTGGCTGAAGTCTTTCTGTCCTGCCTTGAGGGTTATGGTGGCGGGATCCATGCCGATATAATCACAGCAGAGCTCACAGGCGGTGACGGGGATGCGGAGGTTGAAGTAGCCGTTGCCGTCGGTCACGGTCTGCAGGTCGGTGCCTTTGATTCTCACGGGAGCGCCAGGCAGCGACTCACCTTTGTCGTCGCGGACATAGCCTGAGACATAGCGGTAGGCAGTGTGCTGTTTCTTTGCCGTCACGGTGACGATGCCATCCTGGATGTTGTAGTTGCAGTTGAGCTTGCCCACGACATTGTCTAACACTCTGGCAGCGTCGAGGTCTCTGACATTGACCGTGACGGTGGGCAGACTTTTGACCAGGTCGCCCGAGCATAGGAAGTCGAGTCCCGTTTGCTTCTTCATCTCGTCAAAGAAGGTTTTCACCGAGACTTTTTCCAGTTTCATGGTCACACGTTGGTGGTCTGTCGTCTGCGCCAGACCGATGGCGGGCGATACAGCCAGCATAAAGGCCGTGAACAGCGTTGTGACAAACAGTCGTACGTGGTTTCTCTCTATTTTTCTCATCTCTCTAAAATATATTTATGATATGCTATTTGGATATATAGATGGTGTTTTTTCTTACCTGCACCTTCACCTGAGCTACCACGGCAATGGCTTTCAGTGAGCTGTTGATGTCATCGTAGCGGCTGAGAATGCCCGTCATTCGCTTTTCTTCAAGCGATTCCTCATTGAAATGTACATTTACTCCGTACCATCGTGCCAAGACATCCATGAGCTCTTTCAGTGTGGTGTTGTCAAAGGAGAAGCGCCCCTCGTTCCATGCGATGTAAGGATTGACATCGCATGGACTTATACGGGGCTCTCCCTTGCTGCCCATGTCGCCTCGGTATCCTGGCCGCAGCCGTTTTTCTCCGCCGCCTTTAGGCAGCAAGCCGATAGAGCCGGAAACGAGGACTACGGCTGTGCGGTTGGGAGAGGCTTCGACATTGAATTCCGTACCATATTCTTTCACATCACCGTTGTCGGTCTTGACAATGAAAGGTAAGTCCGCATTTTTCTTAACATAGAAAAAGGCAGTGCCTTGAAGGTATACGGTGCGGTTGTCGTGGCCGAAAGTATAGGTATAAGCCAGTTTAGTATTGCTGTCAAGATGCACGCGCGTACCATCGGGCAGCGTCATCCAGAACTCCTTGCCCTTCACGGTGCTGATACGGCAGTCGGCGGTGCCGTGCTTCATGAATGCTGTGAGTATGGAGTCGGCATAGCTGTTGATGGTCATCGTGCTGCTCTGTGTTGTAATGGTAGCCTCACAACGTCCGGTCTGCTCACTTCTCTCTATGGCTTTGATCACGGCTTTGCTCAGGGCTACAGGTGTGGGCTTCATGGCTGCCGGTCGTTCTAACAGGCGGTTGACACCGAAGACAATTAGGACTATGGCAGCAAGACCCGCTATAGTGATTGTCATTGAGCGCAAGATGTTCCAATTCTTCTTTTGGGAGATAGAGACATCGTGTATGCCATCGTTCATCAGTTCCGACCATTGGCGGTCGATGTCAAGCTTATTATAGATATAGTATTGGCTTGGTATGTTCCCCTGGTTTAGGAGGTGGTCATACATTTTCTTGTGTTGTTCATCCTCTTGTAGCCAAGCGTCAAGAAGTTGTTGTTCGTCGGGTGTGATGGTTCCGACAATCTTATGATAGATGAAGTCTGTTATGCGCATTTATATTCCAGTTTATTACTAAAACGACTGAATTACAAAACGGATAACAAGAAAAACAGATTTTTTGTTTTATTTATTTTTGTCAGAATAGAATGGTCGCTATCAGGCACAAATCCCTTCCTGAAAGTTTCTGCCGCAAGGTTTTCATGCCACGCTTCTTGTGCATCTTTACGGTGTTCTCGCTGACTTGCATCATGCGGGCGATGTCTTGCATAGTCTTGCCTTGCATGAGCAGCAGAAACACTTCACGCTGTCGGGGTGGCATGGATTCTATCATGTCTAACACCCGTCGCAGCACTTCATCATGATCCATGATCTCTTCGTCGGGATCGTTGGCGAGGAGGTCGTTGGATGGGAACAAAGCACCGTTCACCACGCTCCTATGCTTGAGAGTATCAAGGCAGAGGTGGTGAACGGCGGTATAGATATACGCACGTGCCGGTAGCTCTTGGTCATAGTTGATGCCGTTTTCCAACATTTTGGTGAAGGCGGCCTGCACGATGTCCTCGGCTACTGCCGTGTCGGTGACAAGCTTGACGGCATAGAGTACCAGTATTCTATAGTATTTCCTATAGAATAGGTGGAATAGTCTTATGCCGTCATCATTCATCATAAGTTAGCCCACCTGGCTTCCGGGTTTGACCTCACCAAGTGTCGTCGTGACGCTGAGCGAGCCGTCGAAGTTGAGTGCCGAGAGGATCATGCCCTGGCTCTCGATACCCATCATCTTACGCGGGGCGAGGTTGGCGATGAAAAGCACGTCCTTGCCGGTGAGCTCTTCGGGCTTGTAATATTTGGCAATGCCCGAGAGGATCGTGCGGTCTGTGCCACTGCCGTCGTCGATAGTGAACTGCAGGAGTTTGTTCGACTTCTTCACAGCCTTGCACTCCTTGATATGTCCCACGCGGATGTCGAGCTTCTCCCACTCGTCGAACGGGATGTTCGGCTTCACGGGTTCCGCCTTATAGTCTTTGGCAGCCTGTGCCTTCTCGTTGGCTTCCTTCGTGGCAGCGAGCTTGTCGAGCTGCTTCTGGATGGCTTCGTCCTCAATCTTCTCGAAGAGGAGATGTGGTTCACCCAACTGGTGTCCGGGCTTGAGGAGGTCGGTGCGGCCGAGCTCTGCCCAGTCGAAGTCGTCCATGCCAATCATCTGGCGCAGGTTACGGCTGGAGAACGGGAGGAACGGCTCAAAGGCGATAGCGAGGTTGGCAACGAGCTGAAGCGAGATATAGAGGATGGTCTCCACACGCTTCGGGTCAGTCTTCCATACCTTCCACGGCTCGCACTCCGTGATATACTTGTTACCGATGCGGGCGAGGTTCATGGCTTCTTTCTGTGCCTCACGGAAATGGAAGCCGTCGAGCAACTGCTCCACCTTGTCCTTCACATCCTTGAACTCATCGATGGCTTTCTTGTCAACATCCTGAAGCTCGCCGCACGCTGGCACCACACCGTTCCAGTATTTCTTCGTGAGCTGCAGTGCACGGTTGACAAAGTTGCCATAGATAGCCACGAGCTCCGAGTTGTTACGTTCCTGGAAGTCTTTCCAGGTGAAGTTGTTGTCCTTGGTCTCCGGGGCGTTGGCGGTAAGCACATAGCGCAGCACATCCTGCTTGCCGGGGAAGTCCTTCAGATATTCGTCGAGCCATACCGCCCAGTTGCGTGAGGTCGAGATCTTGTCGTTCTCCAGGTTGAGGAACTCGTTGGCGGGCACGTTGTCCGGGAGGATATAGCCGCCGTGTGCCTTCAGCATCGTGGGGAAGATGAGACAGTGGAACACGATGTTGTCTTTTCCGATGAAGTGGACGAGTCGTGTGTCGGGATCCTGCCACCATTTCTGCCACGATCCCCACTTCTCCGGCTCAGCGTCGCAGAGCTCCTTGGTGTTGCTGATATAGCCGATAGGTGCATCGAACCAAACGTAGAGCACCTTACCCTCGGCTCCTTCCACCGGTACGGGAATACCCCAGTCGAGGTCGCGAGTCATGGCACGCGGCTGCAGATCCATGTCGAGCCAGCTCTTGCACTGTCCGTACACGTTCGGCCGCCATTCTTTATGTCCTTCAAGGATCCACTGCTTCAGCCAGTCCTGATACTGGTTCAGGGGCAGGTACCAGTTCTTCGTCTTGCGAATCTCCGGCTTGGCACCACTGATGGTAGAGTGAGGGTTGATGAGCTCCATGGGCGAGAGGTCGCTGCCGCATTTCTCACACTGGTCGCCATAGGCATTGGGGTTGCCGCAGTGAGGGCAGGTGCCCATGATGTAACGGTCGGCGAGGAACTGCTTGGCCTCGGGGTCGTAGTATTGTTCCGACTCTTTCTCTACGAGCTTGCCGTCGTCGTAGAGCTTGCGGAAGAAGTCGGAGGCAAACTTATTGTGCACCTTCGAGGTGGTACGACTGTAGATATCAAAAGAAATACCGAACTCTTTGAAGGAGTCTTTGATAAGCTTGTGATAACGGTCGCACACGTCCTGCGGTGTCACGCCTTCTTTCTTGGCGCGGATGGTGATAGGCACCCCGTGCTCATCACTTCCGCCGATAAAGATGACGGGGTGTTTCTTCAGGCGCAGGTAGCGCACGTAGATATCAGCCGGCACATACACACCGGCAAGGTGACCGATATGCACGCCGCCGTTGGCATAAGGCAGGGCGGCTGTGACCGTGGTCCGTTTGAAATGTTTCTCTTCCATTATTTATGTTTATATGTTCGCTGATGAATATCTTTGCAGATGATAATAATGTGGAACGCTTGTTATCAGCGTGCAAAATTACAAAATAATCAGCGATTTAGCTTCTTTTCAGTAAGAAATTCCCATATACGGTCCAGATAAGTATAGCTTCCGGTGCCTGGCGATGCCGCAATCTGGAAACAGTGCTTCCTCAGAGCAAGGGTATGGAGCTCACTCTGTATCCCCATTGCACGCATCTTTTCCCAGCATTTCACGGAGCCCATGGCGGCATATCCGTCAGCATCACCGTGGAGGAAAAGTGTGGGAGCAGTCTTGAGGTCAAAGGAGAATTCCGGGTTGATGACATCGCGATCTTCGTTGCCTCCTTCTTTGTTTAACCCGTCTGTTCCGTCAGACAACACATAAGCGGGGTAAACGGCTATGCCCCACTGAACATTGCACGGCAGCTTGTCAATGCTGTCGACGGGCAGATAGCTTTGATGCAAGGATGACGTGATACCCAAGAGCGTGAGATGGCCGCCTGCCGAGCAGCCGGTGATGCCGATGCGTTGAGGATCAAGTCCATAGCGCGGAGCCTCACTGCGCACGATACGGATGGCGCGTTGCAGATCCTCCCAGGCCGTTGTACATTTGTCGAGCCCCGTCCCTTTCTTTGGGCGCGGTGTACGGTATTTGATGGTTACCACAGTCATCCCTTTCTCATTGAGGTAGCGTCGTACAGGAGCCACCTCGAATCCGTCCGGATCATTGTTTTGATAAGAGCCTCCGGAATAAGCTATTTGGATGGCTTTGGTCTTCAATACTTTCGGGAAATGCCATTCGAGATAAGGCTCGCACTGATCAGGCTGGCGGTCAGGCATCTTGCCCTTGGGCCAGACGGCTTCTTTCTTGTAGTTGCCACGGGCTTCATCACTATTGAAACGATCCATAACCCGTACTTCCCTCTCCAGCTTTCCCAAAAATCCCATTTGGCGCATAAACTCTATGGCACGGTCCAGTCCTAATGCCTTGTGTCCTACATCAGGATAGAGATGAAGCTCGGCAGGAATCTTCATACGTCTCAACTGACGATAGATGAGCGTGGAACCATTGGGTGAGTACGGATCCTGTCCGCCTTGATGCAGGCTGATGGGGCACGTGTGTCCGTCGAAATGGAAAATGGTGTCAAGCCTTACGTCCGGACCATAACCTTGACGTATCGACTCAGTACCTTGTCGTCCGTCAGTGGTCACATAAGCTGGCGCATTGAGAACAGCCCAGTTGATGTTACAAGGAGTATCGTCTATCTTGTCTATCGGCTTGTAGGCCCTTGTCTCCGAACTGGTTGCAAGCAACAGGCCCATGTGCGATCCGGCCGACATCGATATGATGCCAATCTTCTCGGGGTCGTAGCCGCGCTTCTTAGCTTCACTGCGCACCAAGCGCACGGCACGCTGGCCATCCTCCCACGCAGCCTGATAGATAGGGATCCCCTGTGGACGCGGTGTACGGTAGACAAGACTGACACACTGGATACCCTCTGCCGTCAGGCGCTCACGCCACTGCCTGATATACCCCACATCAGCTAAGTTATAATATGCTCCGCCGCTGATAAGGATCATGCAGGCTCCGTTGCGCTTGTCTTTTGCGGGCGCATCGAACCATTCGAGGTAAGGCAAACGGTGCTTGTCAGCATTGAACCCCTTACTCTTCACTTCATTGATCATGGCAGCAATCTGGTGTGGCTGGTTGTCAGGCATTTGTCCTTTAGGCCAGAGATACTCTTTTCTTGTCGATGAGAAAGATAATGTGAAAAAGGCGGCGAGGAGCAATATCACAGCCGTCGGTCTACGGAAAGTATTCATAATATTTTGTTAGTTTTAGTTTCTTAGAATCGTGTTTTGCACTTGGTCTTTCACGGGTAGCCGTTAAGGCCAGTCTGCTGCAAAGCTTAGCGCAGCGCCTTGTTGCATTCCTCACAGATGCCTTTGACGACAAAGTTGTAGCCGTTGCGTGTGAACCCGGGAGGAAGCGGAACGTCGGGAATAGGTGTGTCGTGAAGGCAATAGATCTTGTGGCATTTCTCACAATAGAAATGTACGTGAAGGTCGTCGTCATCATCGTCGGCTCCATGACTGAAGCACAGTTCATAGCACATTCCACCCTCGCCATCCTCAATTGTGTGTACGAGGTGATGGTCACGAAACAGCGTCAATGCCCGGAAGATGCCGCTCTTATCAACACTCCACAGCTGTTTCTCCAGCTCGGAGAACGACAAAGGCCGCTCTTCATCGGCAAGCGCCTTCACCACAAGAATGCGGTTGCTTGTAGGCTTGATGCCATGTTTGCTTAACAGATTGACACTTGTTTTCTCATCCATTGCAACAAAGTATTATCTTTATTGCAAAATTACGAAAAAGTTAGTAGCAGGCAAAAGAATAAGGCAAGAATGTTCAGCCCGGTTTCACTTGCAGTGGCCGCCTCCAATGGCGGCCACCATCCGCAGGGAAATCAATACCTGTCGGTTGGTGGCCGCCATTGGAGGCGGCCACTGCAAGCGGGGGGATCAGAACGTCACACCGATATTAAGATTAAGACATCCCGTGCGTGTGTCGTCGAAGTCGTCGTGGCCAATGTTCGCCAGGCCAATGTCATAGCTCAGACCAAGATAGAGCATGTCGAAACTCGCTCCGCAGCCGATGCGCAGACCTCCGTCGAAACGCTTGAAGGCAGCGTCATTGTCACTGAAACTTGAATAGGCCTCACGGGCACCGTAGTTCTTGATCTTACCACCGACACCAAGCGCGAGGTAGCCGCCCGCAAAGGGTTCAATGGTGATGTCGGGAGCGACGGGATACTTGTATTTGATCGTGAGCGGAAGCTCAAGATATTCAAGCCGATAGGTGAATTTGTTGCCTTGATAGTTACCTTTGCCGCCTTTCTCCGTGTAGGACAGTCCGGTCTCAAAATAGAGCGGAGCCGCGGAGGTGAGACGTGTGCCAATGACGGCTCCGAGGTCGAGACCCGTACGCGAATCACTGCCGTCGAGGATCGCGGCATCGGAGTGAACAGTGGCTACATTCAGGCCGAGGCGGAAACCGTAATAAGTATCGTCAAGGAACGAACCCGAATGACGATGACTGTTGTTGTAACCATAGCGATGTCGCGGCGGAATAGGTCTGCCGTCAGGATAATATTGGGCTGATACGCTCAGCGTAGCGATAAGCGCTAACGAAAGAAGGATAATTTTTTTCATGGTCATATCATTTATTAATTCTGTTGGCAAAGATAATTCACGAACACGAACGGAAAGAGGGAAATAACCTAAAAGCAGGTAGGATTTTCCCTAAAACTATTCTTCGCTGAATATCGTCACGTCATCAAAATCTTTCAGATACTCGAAGAGCGCATCGCGCCGCTGGGTGCGCCGCATGCGCACCTCTATCTGCACGTCGTAGAGGTCGCCGTTGGAAGAGTGCCGGTTCTTCATCTCAAAGCTCACGACATCAGCCACCTCGTTGCGGATATTTTCCAACGCCTTGTTCACCGTCTCTTTGGATACCGACGAGAAGGAGAGCCGCACATTGGTCATGCCGCCGAGCTTCGGGATGAGATGTCCCAGCACCTCTAAGCCTACGAGCATGAGCACCGTGACGAAGACCGCTAAATAATATTGTCCTGTGCCACAGGCCATGCCGACGGCTGCCGTGACCCACAGACCGGCTGCGGTAGTGAGCCCACGAACGACGTTCTTCTGGAACACGATGAGTCCGGCACCGAGGAAACCGATGCCCGAGACAACCTGCGCCGCCACGCGAGAGGTGTCGCGCACGCCGTCCGAAAAGCCATACATAGACAGCAGCGTGAAGAGCGCTGAGCCCACTGCCACGAGAAAATGGGTGCGGAAACCCGCGTCTTTAGCACGGTAGTCGCGCTCAAGACCTATGATGCCGCCGAGAACCATGGCAACGACAAGGCGGAAGCTCATAACAAGAAGATGACTATCTGACATCAACAATTAAATGACAATTATATAAGATTCTGGACAAAGTTATCAAAAAAAAACAGTAAAGCAACGGCTTTTAGCGAAAAAAAGTGTAAGTTTGCAGTCCAAATATAGGGGCACACCCTTGCAGCTGTCTACATTCACGGATCATAAAATCTGATAAAATACAATATGACACAGGACTTCTTAATTTACAATACGCTGACGCGCCAAAAAGAGCTTTTCAAGCCGCTCCATGCACCTTATGTGGGCATGTATGTCTGCGGTCCCACCGTTTATGGGGATCCGCACTTGGGTCATGCGCGCCCCGCCATCACCTTCGACGTGCTCTTCCGATACCTCCGCCATTTAGGCTATAAGGTGCGTTATGTGCGCAACATCACGGATGTAGGCCATCTCGAGCACGATGCCGACGAGGGCGATGACAAGATAGAGAAGAAGGCACGCCTGGAGCAGCTCGAGCCGATGGAGATAGCGCAGTACTATACCAACCGCTATCACAAAGCCATGGAGATGCTCAACACGCTGCCACCATCGATAGAGCCGCACGCCACAGGACACATCATCGAGCAGGAGGAGCTCGTCAAGGAGATTCTCAAGAACGGTTATGCCTACGAGAGCCACGGCTCCGTCTATTTCGATATTCAGAAATACAACAAAGACCATAAATACGGTATCCTCTCCGGCCGTAACCTCACCGATATCATCAACAAGAGCCGCGAGCTTGCCGGCACGGATGAGAAGAAATGTCAGGCCGACTTCGCTTTGTGGAAACGCGCCACACCGGAGCATATCATGCGCTGGCCGAGCCCGTGGGGTGACGGCTTCCCCGGATGGCACTGCGAGTGCACGGCCATGGGCCGCAAATATCTTGGCAACCACTTCGACATTCACGGAGGCGGCATGGACCTCATCTTCCCGCACCACGAGTGCGAGATAGCACAGGCGGTGGCCTCACAAGGCGATCAGATGGTGCACTTCTGGATGCATAACAACATGATCACCATCAACGGTCAGAAGATGGGCAAGAGCCTCGGCAACTTCATCACCTTGGAGCAGTTCTTCACCGGCAACCATCCGTCTCTGGACCAGGCTTACTCGCCCATGACGATCCGTTTCTTCATCCTCTCTGCCCATTACCGTGGCACCGTCGACTTCAGCAACGAAGCCCTCAAGGCGGCACAGAAAGGCTACGAGCGCCTCATGGACGGCCTCTCAGGGCTTGACCGCATACAGACGGCGAAAGGCTCACAGCCCGATACACATAAGTTCGTCAGCGAACTGCGGCAGCGTTGCTACGACGCCATGAACGATGACCTGCAGACGCCGCTCGTCATCAGTGCCCTCTTCGAGGCGTGCCACCTCATCAATATGCTCCTCGACCACAAGACGAAGATCTCTGCCGACGACCTCAAGGAGCTGCGCGACACGATGAACCTCTTCACCTTCGACATCCTCGGACTGAAGTCGAACCGGGGAGCAGGAAGTCCGGAGCGCGAGAAGGCTTATGGAAAGATTGTGGATCTCGTGCTGCAGATGCGTCAGAAAGCCAAGGAAGCTAAGGACTGGGCGACAAGCGATGAGATCCGCAACACCCTCACCGATGCCGGCTTCATCGTGCAGGACACCAAGGACGGTGCCACGTGGAAACTGAGCAAATAGGTTTCAGAAGAGAATTACAAGCTATATGTCGAATACTGTTTCGGCAAACGACATGACCGTGGGCAGTCCTGCCCGCGGCATCATCAAGTTTGCCGTACCTTTGATATTGGGATACATCCTTCAACAGATGTATCTCATCATCGACGCCGCCATTGTGGGGCGTTGGATCGGAGTGGGCGCGCTGGCAGCTGTCGGCGCGTCCTCTTCTGTTATGTTCCTTGTGATGGGGTTCTGCAACGGGGCGTGCGCGGGTTTTGCCATCCCGATCGCCCAGGCCTTCGGTGCCAAGGACTATAGTAAGATGCGTGTCTATGTTGCCAATGCCATCCGCATATCGGTCGTCCTGGCGGTCGTCGTCACCTTCCTGGCGTGCATCTGTTGTTCCAAGATCCTCTCGCTGGTCAACACGCCGAAGGATATCTTCGGCGAGGCTTACATCTTCCTCTTGTTGCAGTTTCTCGCCATCCCGTTCACGATCTGCTACAACCTCTTTGCCGGATTCATCCGTGCTTTGGGCAACTCGAAGCAACCGTTCTATTTCCTCATCTCCTCCTCGTTCGTCAACATTCTCTTGGATGTCCTGCTCATCCTCGTGCTCGGTATGGGCGTGGCGGGTGCGGGCCTGGCGACATTGCTCTCACAACTCTTTGCCTCGGTGCTCTGTGTGTGGTATGTGGCACGGCACATGCAGCTCCTCATCCCGCATGGCGAGGAACGGCGTTATAACAACAAACGTATCTCGATATTGCTCAACAACGGGATGCCGATGGGCCTGCAGTTCTCTATCACGGCTATCGGTATCATCATGCTGCAGAGTGCCAACAACGCCTTGGGAACGGTCTATGTGGCATCGTTCACGGCAGCGGTACGTATCAAATATCTCTTTACATGTGTCTTTGAGAATATCGGTGTGGCAATGGCTACCTATTGCGGTCAGAACATCGGGGCGAAGCGCCTCGACCGCGTGCGCCGGGGCGAGTGGGCAGCCGTGAGGATCATGCTTGTCTTTTTTGTTTTCTCGGCACTCATCATCTTCCCCTTCGCCACCGACATGATGGAGCTCTTTGTCAACGGCAAGGGTCAGGAAGTAGCCGACAACGCCGCGATGATCATGCGCATCAGTTGCTATTTCTATCCCGTCCTCGGCATGCTCACGATCTTCCGTTACAGTATCCAGGGGCTGGGCTACAGCAACCTCTCGATGCTTTCGGGTGTGATGGAAATGATAGCGCGCAGTGGCGTGAGCTTATGGCTGGTACCAGCCTTCGGCTTCTTAGGTGTGTGCTATGGCGACCCGATGGCGTGGGTCTTTGCCGACCTCTTCCTCTTCCCCGCTTTCTTCCTGCTCTACAGGCATCTGAAGAAAGTGGTGGGGTAGTTACAGGTTGTCTGCGATGCGTTTCACTTTCTCTACGTAGTGTTTATCTTCGGCATAGCCGATCTGCTTGAGAAAGCGGTAATAGTCACCGTCGGTATATTTATATTGCACATAGTCGCGATAAGCCACCACCGACTCCTCCCAGTTGTTGAAAGCGTAATAGGAGCCGTCGCTCGGCCGGCGAAGCCCAAAGAGATTGTTGAGCTCCAGGCAGACCTTAGAACCGAAGTGGCCGGTCTCCAACAAAGCCTGGGCAGCTACAATCTTCGGGAACTTCACGCCTTCCTTATCCAAGGCTTTGTAGAGGTTGTCTAACGTGAGCGCGGCATCCTCGAGGTCTTCAGCACTGGGCAGGATCATCTCAGCAGCCGGCTGACTGATCTTTTCTGCCTTGGCTTTTGAAGGGATGGCATCGGGTTCATAGGCGTAAGAAGCGGCAGTACACAATAATGCCGCAAAAAACATGCAAGTTCGTTTAATAAATATCTTATTAGCCATTATTTCAGAAGTGTTCTCTTATGAATAACGACAACTTTGTTGCCTTTATTGTGCCAGGCAGCCATTTATTTCCTGACTTCGTCAATGCGTCACCCGAATTTAATCTGTTCGTCAGTCTATTCTGCCCCAACCCCATGAAACCCTTGCTATGATGCAAGTCGATTCTCGCAGCGGCGTATATATTTTCTCGCAGAGCCGCGGAGTTTATTGAGCCGCAGAGTTATTGTCTCTGAGAATCAGAGCACGCAGAGAGACCTTCGGTCTTTCGAGTGTCGTACCGGCCATTTGCAGGGCGCGGCCCTTGTGGCCGTCCGCACCCCGGATGGGAAATTGGTTATCCTGCCATGGCGGACGGCCACAAGGGCCGCGCCCTGCAAGAGGATCGGAATGTACACGAAGAGCATAGTTCCGCACTACGCGAGCGACAGCGAGCATAAGTCGTGAAGAGTCGTGAAAAGTCGCTACTAAATCATTCATGCTTCTCCTTTGCGACCTTTGCGGCTTGGCGAGGAAAAATATCCTGCGACAGTTGCTCTCCTCATAAGTCCGAAGGCCGCTCTCAACCTCGGAGTTGCCAGCCTCGAGGCACAATGCGCAGAGCGCGTAACGCGTAACGACGGGGCTCCGTCTTGCTACGCATCCAAGATGCATTCAGCCTCTCCGAGGCTGGCAGTAAGTTCTCGGCCACCCATCAACAGTCCCCAGTCTGCGCTCGCTTCGCTCGCTTAGACTGGGATTATGAAAAATTCAGCCCCTCTGGGGCTGCCTCCACTGGCGCACGACCCTCTGCGCTCTCCGAGGCTGTCCACACCGGCGCACGACCCTCTGCTCTCTCCTCTCAAGGCCGAAGGCCTATCAGCGATCTCAGCCTCTCACACGTATCATCTCCGCGGCTCAATAAACTCTGCGGCTCTGCGTGAAAAGTCTGATAATCAAAGGGCAGTATTTGGTCTCAATAAAAAAGTGATGAAGTCAGGAGAAGAGCACTGCCTGGAAACACACAAGCTGTTGCAGTGGCCGCCTCCAATGGCGGCCACCAACTTGAAAGGTAATCAGACAACGAATCTTACAGCGATTTGTCTCTCTCTTCGCTTGGCGGTAAATGCCCGCGACTGGATTGAAACCAGTTAGGTTACTGTCATGCCCGACACACATGAAAACAGGGTCGGCAGTTGCCGACCCTGTTTGTTTAAAGCAATTTGTATTACCTGATGACAATCTTCTTACCGCTCCTGACATAGATACCGGGACGAGTAGGCTTCGCATTCATGCGGTTGCCCGAAAGCGTGTAGTATTCTTCAAGAGCCTCAGACGTTTGCCGCTTGAGACTGATGATAGCGGTAGGAGTTGACTTCACCTTCGTAATGGTTCTGGTGAAAGCACCGTCAACATAGTATCCCCGGTTGTGGAAAGACAGATTGTCGGTCTGATTGCCATTTCCATCATTGAAAATAATTCCAGCCGTTTTCGTGCTTTCAGTCTCAGAAGGCATGTCTGTCATCTGGTTGGCAGAGAAGGTGTATTTGTAGACAGGAACTCCAGCTGAAGTCTCACCCACCTTTGTCATCTGCGCTCCCGGCCACGCACCTACGATTTCGGTCTTGGATGGTCTGAAGGCGTAGATGTACGATAGAGTACTGCTTTCTAAGAACACACAGTTCTCGTCGGCACTCTCCAATTCCGGTTCAAAAGAGTTGTCATTACCCGGACGATTATCCGTTACCGATGCAGTCCCGTCACTGACCTTATAATACACATCGGAGCTAACGTCTTTGATATCGGCTGTAAGCTTGTCAGCGTCATTGGCACCCGCTTTCGTCGTAAGAATGAAATTTATCGACGACACTCCTTCCGGAGCAGTGTACACATACCAACCGCTCGTATATGCAGACATTTTATTCATGGTTGCCCACGACCCATTAGGTTCTACGACGTTGTTGCTGGCATCGGTATACCATACATATATGTAAGGTGCCGTGGAAGACTGTACAAAAACGCTGACAGCTGCATTGGGATCACGCTTAGTAAACGTTACAGAGCCTGTTTTTTCCTTGCCCTCACTGTTTGCAGCACCCCATGAC